>CAZNCQ010000003.1:61073-81885 GCA_964571275.1 uncultured Myxococcales bacterium | reverse complement strand
TTCTTCATCCTCAAGCACGTCTGGAACAGCGTCGACCAGATCGCGCTGCTCGAGGACATCATCGGGCCCACGCTGGAAAAGCACCACCGCGAGCACCCGGAGGATCGGCGGACCGGCGCGACCGCGACCGATCTCGACGGCATCCTCGCCGAGCTCGGCGTGATCCGCGGCATCCTGCTCGGCGGCGAGCCGCTGTCCGATGTGCAGCTGTTCTCGCAGCTGCGTAACTTGCAGGAGATCCGCGCGGCGCTGCAGGCGCTGGGCACCGACACCGCGAAGCAGATGGCCGGCGAGGTCGACAAGCTGCTCGAGGGTGTGTTCGAGTCGTCGAAGTGGAGCGGATGAAGGGGCCGCGCCCGACGGCGCGCCCTGGCAGCCCGCGCGAGACCGCGCGCGATCGCAACGGCGATCGCCGGCGTCCCCAGGGCCGCGACCGCGCCCTCGCGGGCGACCGCCCTTTTGCGGGCCTCGCGGAGCCGCGGCAGCGGCGCGCCTTCTCGACGATCGGTGGGCCGATCGAGCTCGGCGGCGACGCCAGGGAAGCGCGGGTACTCGGCAAGCTGCTCGCCGTCGATCCCGGGCTGGCGCGCGCGCTGACCCACGGCTTCCACAGCTACGCCGGGCGCATGCACCCGTCGATCGCGCGCGGTGCGCTCAAGACCTGGAGCGCCTCCGCTGACCTGGTCGTCGATCCGTTCTGCGGTAGCGGCACCGTGCTGGTCGAGGCGATGGGCCTCGGGCGGCGCGCGATCGGCGTCGACGCGAGCCCGCTCGGCATTGCGATCGCGCGCGCGCGGACGACCACGCTCGGCGAGGCGGGACGTGAACGGCTGCGCGCCGAGGCCGCGCACATCGCCGAGGAATCAGGCGAACACGCGCGCAAGCGCCGCCGCCCCGAGAGCCCGCCCTGGGCGAAGAAGGAGTTCGAGCGCTTCCACGCGCACGTGGCGCTCGAGCTGCTGGGCTTGCGCGCGCTGGTGATGGACACGCCCGAGGACGACGTGGGACATGCCCTGCGCCTGTGCCTGTCGTCGATCCTGGTCAAGGTGATGAAGGCCGGCCCCGAGGCGCCGCGCGACGGCGCCGAGAAACGCATCGGCCGCGGCATCCCGTCGCGCCTGTTCACCGACCGCGCCGACGAGCTGGCGCGCGGACTGGCGGCGCTGGAGCGGCGCGTGCCGGCGGGGACGCCGACGCCAGAGATCCACCTCGGCGACGCGCGCGATCTCGGCTTCATCGGCGATGCGTCGGTCGCGCTGGTGGTGTCGTCGCCGCCCTACGCGGGCACCTACGACTACGCCGCGCAGCACGACGTGCGCTTCACCTGGCTGGAGCTGCCGCGCCGGTCGTTTCGCGACACGCAGATCGGCGCGCGCACCGCCGGCCTGGGCGCCGACCCCCGCGCGTGGCGCGAGAGCCGGCGGCGCTGGATCGGTGAGATCGCGCGCGTGCTCGCGCCCGGCGGCCACGCGATGCTGGTCGTCGGCGACGGAGTCGTCGGTGGCGAGGCCGAGGACGCGCCCGACGCGGTCGCGAGCACGTCGCACCCGCTCGGCCTGGAGCCGATCGCGCGCGCGTCGCAGGTGCGCCCCGTCATCGACAACCGCCTGCAGCCGATCTTCGCGGCTCGCCCGCGGCGCGAGCATCTGCTGCTGTTGCGGAAAACGCGCTAGCCCGCGCTATTTCAGCGTCGGGAAATCGTCGCGTTCCGCGAGCTCGTGGCCGACGAGCAGGTCGATGAGCGCGGTGACCGCGGTCTCGAGCCGCTCGATGCGCGCGTCGAGGCTGATCGAAACGAGCGCGGTGTCGCGCGGTTTCTTCGGCGCGCCCGTCGAGTAGGCGCGCTCGAGCGCGCGCTCGATCGACGCCGGCGACGCCAGCATGAACTTCGCGTCGCAGTGGCTCGACACGCGAATGTGGTCCAGCACCTCCTCGCGCGTCGGGTCGGCGGTCGCGATCAGCAGCGTGCGCGCATCCATGCGGAAGGGGATGATCACGTTCGCGCGGGCGTACTCGGGCGTCACTTTTCTCACCGCGTCGTCATGCAGCGACACCGCGTCGAGGTCGATGATCGCGACGTCCAGTTGCTGACTGAGAACGCTGATGAGCTCGGTCTCGGCGAGGATCCCGCTGCGCACGAGATAGCTGCCGAGGGGCATGCCGGTGCCGCGCTGGGCGCGCAGCGCTGCAAGCACCTGCTCCTCGCTGACCAGACCCGCGGTGACCAGCAGCTCACCAAGCATCATCTTAGCCATTCGCCCATGCTACCATCACCATCTCCAGATGTCGGACGTGCCGCTTGCGACCCTCAAGCCTTTGCCGATCAAAGGGGTGCGCATGGTGTGGCCCCGGCTGGTCGCGTATCGGCTGGATCGGCTGGCCGTGCTCGAGGGGCGCGACCTTCTCATGTCGTTCTCTCTCGACGACGATCGCCCGCGTGTGCGGGAGGTGCGGCCGCTCGGCTACAAGCCGCAGACCATGCGCCTGTCGGCCAGCCGCCGGTATCTGCTGATCGGCAGCGAAGCTGGCAACTGGTACGAGGTGCGCGACGCCGAGAAGCTCGAACCGCTCGCGCACGTCGCGCGGCCGGAGCGCTTCTCGTGCGCGTTCGGCACGCTCGACGGTGGCGACGTGCTGATCAGCGCGCCGCGGCCCGGGATCCTCGATCTCCTCGGCCTGCCCGACGGGAACTTGCTCACGCGCGTGAGGCGCGAAGCCGGGCGCGCGTTCGTGTCGGCGAGCGTGATCGCCGTCGGTGAAGGCGACCGGGTCGCGTTGCTCGGCCACGCGTTCATGTCGCCGTACTGGGCGCACTTTCTCGTCGACACCGCCACGTTGAAGGCGGGCGGCGTGAAGATGAACGAACTGCTCGATCGGGCGGCCGCCTCGCGCGGCAGCGCCGACCTGGCCATCGGCCCATGCGGCTGGGACGACATCCTGGTCTACGAGGGCACGAGTGGACCCAAACCCGGCAGCGAACAGCGCGCGCTGACGGTGCGCCGGATCGTCGACGGCCAGGTCGTCGAGCAGGTCGCCTGTGATCGCGTGCTCGGCGTCCGCAATCCGATCATGGGCACATCGCTGGCGGTCGCCGTCGGTTTCGCTGACGGCGTGCTGCTCTTGCCGCGCAAGGACCTGCAGGCGGAGTCGCAATACCTGTACGCCAAGGCCCTGTCGTTCGATCCCGACGCCGGCCGCCTGGCGCGCATCACTCCCGAATGCGAAGTCGAGCTGATCGAGCTCGCGCGGGTGTGAGGGCGAGGCGCATGGCATGGTGCGCCCGCTCGTGGCGGGCGATTTCGTCTTCGATGCCGCGCGGCCCGGTTCCCCGCACGACGAGCGGCTCGTAGAGCAGGTCGGGAACGTAGACGCCGTTGAAGCAAGGGTCGAGGTATTGCTGCGTCTCCGAGGCCGAGGCCAGCCCGATCACCGGAATCTTCGTCGCGGAGCCGTCGCCGGGAAGGCGAAGCGTGCGACCTCGGCGGCGTCGGGGACGCGCGGCGTTTCGTCTCGTTCGCGCGCGATTCGTGCAGCGAACGCCTGCTGGTCGGCGGCGCATTGCGCGGCGCCCGACGCATTCTTCGCAGCTCGGTGGCGCCCCGCGCAGCCCAGCAGAGCGGTCGCGAGCCCCACTGCGGCGCGCGTGGCCTCGACCCGCCCAGGTACCGGTCTTGGGCGGCGTTCCAGACCTCTCCCGGCGAGCTCGACCAACCCACCCACGGTAGCGGGCGCCAGGGTCGCACGAAACGGTGCGATCGTGGAGTTGGCGCCAGGATGGGGCAAGACAATGACGCGGACACACCTTGGGCTCCGGGCGATCTCCAGCTACGCTAGTGGGATGGCCCCCGAGACGGATCTCGCCGAGAACGAGCTCCGGCGGCAGCTGGCGACGCTGACGCTCTCGCACGTTCAGCCGGCGGGCTCGATGGAGGCGATCGCGGCCGCGTCGTGGTGGAACATGCTGGCGCGCCTGGGGCTGCGCGTGCCGCTCGTCGTGGTTCACGACTTCGGCCTCTTGCTGTCGCGCAACCGCGAGGGCAGCCGGCGCGAGGTGGTGCGGTCGACCCCCTACCCTGGGATGGCCCGCTACCGGGGGTTGCTTGCGGGGCTGGCCGCGTCAGAGGTGATCCAGGACCTCGGCACGGCTCCGTTGCGCGATGAGACGGTGGCGGTCATCCTGGCGCGGCTGCTCTCCGACGTGTACCTGCGCTGGAACGGGCGCCCGCGCACGTCGGTCGACATCCATGAGCTGCCGATGAGCTCACCCGCGTACGACGGCGACTGGGCCGCGCAGGCGCGCGAGCTGGACCCGTCCTGGAGCCAGCCCTTCATCCAGCGCCTGATCGAGCACGAGCGCGCGGTGCTCGCGCGCCTCGATCAGATCGACGCCGGTGTGTTGCGGTTGCTCGGGCTGTTCTCGTTCCAGGCCGGGGTGTCGGATCTGGCCGACCTTTACCAGGTCGTGAGCACGTCGGGCGCCGCCGACATCGTCGACTTCTCGCTGCAGCTCCTGCCGTCGCTGCTGGAGACCAAGCGGCGGCCGGCGGCGCAGCGCTTCTCCATCGACGGCTACGCGTCGGTCGAGCGGCGCGGCAACCTGGACGGCCTTCTGCCCGGCGAGCTGGCGCACGACGACGAGATCTTCACGCAGAAGGCGCTGTCCGACGACCTGCTCTACTACGGGCACGAGCGGCAACACGAGACCGGGCGCAAGCTGCACTACATGCTGATCGACGCCAGCGCGTCGATGCGCGGCGCGCGCCAGGTCTTCGCGCGCGGGCTGGCGCTGGCGCTGTCGAAGAAGTTTTCGCTGCTGGGAGGCGAGGTCTGGGTGCGCTTCTTCGACAGCCGTTTGCACGAGCGGCTGGACGTCGGCACGTCCGCGCGGCGCGAGCTGCCGCGGCTGCTGTCGTTCCGTTCAGAGCGCGGGCGCAACTACGCGCGCGTCTTCGCCGAGCTGGCGACCGAAGTCGGCCGGCTGCGCCGCGAGCAGGGGCGCGACGTGGCGCTGACGTTCATCACCCACGCCGAGTGCCACATCCCGACGCCGACGGTGGAAGCGCTCGCGCGCGACGCGTACCTCTACGGCATCTTCATCTTGCCCTCGAAGCCGATCGATCTCGAGTACCTGACGAAGCTGAATCGCTACCAGGTCGTCACCGCCGAGTCGCTGTCGCGCGCGGCCGAGAAGCGGCGGCGCGCGCTGGAGATCGTCGAGGACGTGGCCAGTGGTTGAGCGCGGGTCGTGCAGCCGGGGCGGGCGCGCCGGTCCAGGGGCCGCGCGCTAGTGCAGTAATGGCGACGCGCGAGGAGATCGACATAAAAGACCGCGCCGATCGTGCGCTGCGCGCGGGCCGCGCGCGCGAGGCGCTGGGACTCTACGCATCGTTGCTGGTCAAGGTGTCGGTCTTCGAGCCCGGCCTCTACGAAAGCTGGCTCGAGGGCGCGCTGGCGTCGTACCAGGTGCTGGGCCGCAACCGCGAAGCGGGCTACGTGCTGCTGGGCCTGCGCCGGTTCGCCGAGGCGCAGCGCCTGTTCCCCGTCGAAGAGCGGCCGCTCGAGTGGGCGCTGTGCGCGTCTCGCCAGGGGCGGCACGGCGAGGCGGCGCGCGTGCTCGCCGAGGCGGGCCACCCGGCGCTGGCGGCGGTCGAGCTCGAGACAGCGGGCGCGCATACGGCGGCCCGGCTCGAGTGGGAGCGCGTGGTGCGCGACCCGCGCCTGGCCGGCGTGCCCTACGAGACGGCGCTGGCGCACTTCAACCTCGGCGAGGCGTTGCTGCGCACCAACGATCGCGCGGGCGCCGACCGCGAGCTGACCGTGACCCAGCGCCTGCTCGAGCTCCTGGCCGACGACTTCGAGAGCCGCGGCGAGCGCGAGCGCGCGTTCGACTGCTACAGCATCCTGCTGCGCCTGGGCAAGGACACCGGCTCATTCGAGAACGTCGCCGAGGGGTACCTGAACGGGATCCGGATCCTGGCCAGCGATGACCAGAAGTTCTATGTGCTGCAGTACTACGACGACTTTCTGTCCTACGCCGTCGAGCAGCACGAGTGGTACGCGGCGGCGCAGTTGGCGCGCGAGGCGGCCGACTACAGCGTCAAGGCGGGGCTGGTCTACGACCGGCACTACCTCGCGCGCGCGGCCGAGCTGTGGGCGGAGACGGCGCGCCACAACGAGGCGGCGGGCGGTCCGACCGATCTCTCCGAGAACGCCCTGCATGCGGGCATCGACGCGGCCAGCGCCCTCGGCGACCTGCCGCTGTGCGCGCGGCTCTACACCGCGCTCGCGGCGCTGCCGCTGTCGGCAAAGAAGCGGACGCGCTATCGCGCGCTGGCCGTGCGTTACGCCGGGCCGGTGGTGGAGATGCCGCCCGCGGTGCCGTTTCCCGAGTACCTGCGCCGCCCCGGCGCCTACCAGGACATCTGGCGGCAAGACCTGGTCGAGTGGGAGCTCGACGGCGATCCCATCGGTGTGCTGGCGCGCATCGTCGTCGAGCGCACCGATCATGCGCGGTTCTCGCGGCTGGCGTTGCGCGCGCTGTTGCTGTGCACGGCGCCCGGGTTCTCGCGCGACGACCCGCGCGCGGCGGCCGATCTGGCGCTGGCGCTCGGGCGTATCCAGATTTACGAGGTGTTGCGTCCGCTGGAACGGCTGTTCGAGCACGCGTCGCCCCAGGTGCGCGCCGCGGTGATGGGCGGCGTGGGCCAGGTCTACTGCAAGCGCAGCTTCAGCCTGGTGCGCAAGGGGCTGTCCGACGCGGCGGCGCCGGTGCACATCGAAGCCTTGCGCGCGCTGCGCGGCCTGCGCTTCCGCGACGGCTACGATCCGCTGACCCAGATCTTCCGCGACTTCTCCGACGAGAACATCCGCATCGCCGCGCTCGAGACCATCGGCGAGCTCGGCTCGCTCGAGGCCGGGCTGTTCCTGCTCGATACCCTGCGCCACGAGACCGGCGCGCTGCGCAGCACCGCGCAGAAGAGCCTGGCCAACTTCTCGGGCGACGACATCACCGCGACCGTCCGCCAGTACCTGGATCTGGAGGTCGGCGAGAACCGCGATGCCCTCCAGCGCGTGCTGCGTTCGCTGAGCGCGGGGCCGTAGCGAGGCCGCGATGCCGAACGCATCGAGCTCACTCGAACGCATCTACGACGTGGTGTCGCGCATCCCGAAGGGGCGGGTCGCGACCTACGGCCAGGTCGCGGAGATCGCGGGGTTGCCGCGGCGGGCGCGGCTGGTCGGCCGCGCGTTGCGCGAGCTGGACGACGCGCGCGACGTCCCCTGGCACCGCGTGGTCAACGCCAAGGGGATGATCAGCCTGCGCGGCGATCTGCTCGACCACGAAGGACTACAAGAAGAGCTGCTGCGGCGCGAGGGCGTCGATTTCGCCGGCCGCGCGGTTCCGCTGGCGCGCTTCGGCTGGCAAGCGACGCGAAGCGCCCGCACGCGCGAGACCAAGGAGCCCGCGGGCGCGAGCCGCAGGGCCCGCTCGCGCCTGTCGAGATCGACACCCACGAATGCGATCGCCATCAAGCGCGTCTACGACCCAGCTGCGAGGAGCGATGGTACGCGCGTGCTGGTGGACCGCCTGTGGCCGCGCGGGATCAGCAAGGCCGACGCGCGCGTCGACGCCTGGCTCAAGGAGGTCGGCCCCACCACGGCGCTGCGCTCCTGGTTTGGCCACGATCCGGCGCGCTGGCCCGAATTTCAGCGCCGCTATCACCGCGAGCTGGACGCGACCGGCGCGGCCAGCCCCCTTGCCGACCTCGCCCATCGAGGCCGCGTCACGCTGCTCTTCGCCGCCAGGGACGCCGCCCACAACAACGCCGTCGCCCTGCGGGACTACCTCGCCCGCAAGCGGAAGTAGCGGGAGAGGAGCGCCCCTTTACTTCTTGCGGTACCTCCGCACCGCCCACACGGCCAGCCCGATGATCAGCACCACTGGCGCGATCGCCCACGGATCCTTCTTTGCCACCAGGTTGCCGGCGAGCCAGAAGATCACGAACAGCGCCGCCATCGCCACCGTCAGCCAGCGGAGCCGGCGCTGTGAGCTCGCGACCTTCTCTTGTGACTCCTGGCGCACCCGCTCGAGCTCGGCGCGGACCCAGTCGACGTCGATGGGTTCGCCGCGTTTCTGGCGCTCGATCTGCTCTTCGAGATAGGCGTGGCGATCGCGCGGCTTGTCGTCCGACATGTCCTCATGATACCGCGGCGATCCGTCGCTCGCTCACGGTCAAAGCTCGGCCGCGCGGGCCCAGTCGGCGGCGATCGTGGCGGCGACACGTGCGGCCATCGCGGGGTCGTCCAGACGCAGGCCGAATTCACGGTTCTGGTCGAGCGAGGCCGCCGTCAGGTTGATCGAGCCGACGTAGAGCTGCACACCGTCGGCGACGATAGCCTTGCCGTGCACCGTCGGCGTTGCGAGCGCGCGCACCGACGCGCCGCCGGCTGTCAACGAGCCGGCCGCGGCGTCGGTCCCCGCCGATCGGTTCGCGCCGGGCAGCACGACGCTGACCGCCACCCCGCGCGTGACCGCTGCGACCAGCGCATCCACCACCGCGCTGTCGGACAGCTCCTCGATCTCGATGGCGATCGACCGCCGTGCGCCCGCGATCAGATCCGCGAGCCGCGCCCGCGCGTTGGCCGGCGACGCCAGCAATCGCCCCTGCGCCGACGGTGCGGGCGCGGCGCTCGCCACGCGATCGGCGGCGAAGATCGCGACCGCATCGCCGACATCGCGTCCGTCGGTGTCGGCGATCGCGTACTCGCGGTTGGCGGTCAGGCCGGCGTGGGTCAGGTTCAGGCTCATCACCAGCGCGCGATTGCCGTCGGCGATGATGATCTTGGCGTGCGTGAGAGCGAAGCGCGGGCTGGCCCAGGCGAGGTCAACGCCCGCCGCCGCGAGGCGATCCCACGCAGCCTGGTTCGCGCCGTCGGCGCCGAAAGGGTGCGGCTCGAGGATCATCTGCACCGCCCGCCCGCTCGTGCGCGCGTCGGCCAGCGCCTGGATCGCGTCGTCGTCGGTGAGCAGGTACATCTCCATGGCGATCGATCGCTGCGCGCCCCGGATGAACGACAGCACCGGCGCGGCGCCGGCGTCTGGCTCGAGCAGCAACGTTGCGCTGCCGGGCGCAGGCGCGGGCGGCGACGCCGATCGCGACGAGTCCGCCGGCGCGGGGACGCAGCCGCCCGCGGGCGCGCACAGCGCAGCGCAGACCAGCAAGCCCGACCAGCAAGACCGCGCGGGATCCAAAGAAGGGGAGGGCACCCTCCCTTATCGTCGCGCGCGAACGCCGGTTGCGCGTTCGCGACGAATTTCAGCGTGGCTTCACACGGCGCCGTTCACTGGAGCGTGAACGTCGACACGCGGGTGCCGAGCGCGTTGGCCATCCGGATCGTCACCACGATTGCCGTGGCGCTGAATCCAACCGTGGCGACCAGGTTGGTCGGGCAGGTCTCCGTCTCCGTCAAGGTCGAAGCGCCGCTGGTCGCTGCGATGATCAGGTTGCGACGCGACGCCATCCCGGTCGTCGCGTCGGTCGTGATCGATTGCGCCGTCCCCTGCGACACGACCAGCGTCTCGCTCAGCACGCTCTCGTCGCAGTTGCCGAAGAAATGGCTCTCGGTGAGGAGATAGGTTCCGTCGGCGATCGTCCCACCGGTCATGGCGGGCGGCGCGCCCGGATCGCAGCTCGTGGTCACCGGGTCGCCGAGTTGCGCAATCGCGTTGCATTCGCCGCCGTCGAGCGAGTCCGCGCCTGCGTCGAGCGCGGCGTCCGCGCCTGCGAGTGCGTCCGCCGCATCCGCCGCGGCGCCGGGCGTCGACGCCGACGAGCCGCAGCCGAGGCCGACCGCCAGGAGGGCGCCCAGCGCGGCGCGCGCGGTTGCGGTGCTCACTGCTTGGTATACACGCCGACGTTGGCGGCGGTGGTGTCCCCGGAGATCAACGTCAGCGTGGTGACTCCCGCCGCCGTCGTCGCGCTGAACCCGAAGGTATTCGTGGTGGGCGTGACCGATGCGGGGCAGGTCCACGTCTCGATCACGTCGTTTCCCGAGAGCACGTAGGTCGCGTTCTCGCGGGACAGGCCGGTGAGCGCCGAGTCGACCACGGTCTCGACCGTGTTCGCCGTGATCACCACCGTCTGCGCTGCGGACACCGGCGCGCAGGAGCCGTATTGAGTGAGCGCGGTGAGCGTGTAGGTTCCGGGCACGATCGTCCCGCCGGTTGGCGCCGGCGCGACGCCCCCGTCGGGGGCGCAGGTGACGGTCACGGCCGCACCGGTTGCCAGGGTATTGCAGCCGGCGCCGAACACGTCGCTGGCCGCGTCGGTCGTCCCCGCGCCTCCCGCGCCGGTCGTCGCGGCGTCGCCGCTCCTGCCCCCGGTTCCGCCGGTTCCCGTCCCACCGTCGGTGGCGGTTCCGCCTCCGCCGCCGGCGCCGCTGGTCGCGACATCGCTGCCGGCATCGCCGTGCGTGTTGCCGCCGGCGCCGCCGCCTCCCGGCGCTCCGGGCGAGGAGGAATGGCAGCCCGCGCCGGCGAAGGCGATCGACCCCAGCGCCAGGACGGCGATCCGATTCAGCGACGCAACGCTCGCGACCGCGCGGCCATTTCGCAGCATGCGGCGATAGTAACCGCACCGCGCCCAGAACGCGCGTGATTCACACCCGCCCGCGCGCGACAGCGCTGCTCAGGCGCGTTCGATGAGACCCGCCGCGCCCATGCCGCCGCCCACGCACATGCTGATCACGGCGTAGCGGCCCTTCCGGCGTTCCAGCTCGTGCAGCGCGGTGGCGATCTGGCGCGCGCCGGTCGCGCCCAGCGGATGCCCGAGCGCGATCGCGCCGCCGTTGACGTTGACGCGGTCCTCGGGGAGCCCGAGCTCGCGGATGCAGTAGAGCGCCTGCGATGCGAACGCCTCGTTGAGCTCGAAGATGTCGATGTCCTTGATCGCGAGGCCGGTGCGCGCCATCAGCTTGCGGATCGCCGGCACCGGACCGATGCCCATGATGTCGGGCGGCACGCCCGCGACCGCGAACGCGCGGAAGTAGGCGCGCGGCACCTTGCCCAGGTCGTGCGCCTTGTCGGCCGCCATCAGCACAACCGCCGCCGCGCCGTCGTTCAGCGGCGACGAGTTGCCCGCCGTCACGCTGCCGGTCGGGTCGAACGCCGGCTTCAACGCCGACAGCTTCTCCAGCGAGGTGTCGGCGCGCGGGCCGTCGTCGCGCTCGACGGTGACGCTGCGCCACGCGCCGTCCTCGAACACCCGCGTCGGGATCGGCAGGATCTCGTCGGTGAACTTGCCCGCGGCCCAGGCGGCGACCGCTCGCTGGTGGCTGCGCAGCGCGAACGCGTCCTGGTCGGCGCGGCTGACCTCGAAGCGGCGCGCGACGTTCTCCGCGGTGTTGCCCATCGGGATGTACGCGTCGGGCATCGTCTCGACCAGCGTCGGGTTCAGCGACACCTTGTTGCCGCCCATCGGGATCATGGACATCGACTCGACGCCGCCGGCGATCCCGGCGTCGATCGCGCCCGCGCCGATGCGGTCGGCGACGATCGACACCGCTTGCAATCCCGACGAACAGAACCGGTTGATGGTCATGGCCGGCGTCTCGTCCGGCAATCCGGCCAGGAAGCCGATGTTGCGCGCGACGTTCAGGCCCTGCTCACTCTCGGGCGAGGCGCAGCCCATGACCAGGTCCTCCATCGCCGCCGGGTCGACGCCCGCGCGGCGCAGCGACTCCTTGACCACGGCCGCGCCGAGGTCGTCGGGACGGGTGTTGCGGAAGCTGCCCCTGGGGGCGCGCCCGATCGGGGTCCGCACGGCCGAGAGAATGGCGACGTCGCGCATGGTCAGTTCCTCAGGGGCTTGCTGGTGGTCAGCATGTGTTGGATGCGCTCGCGGGTCTTTGGTTCCCCGCACAGCGACAGGAAGTTTTCACGCTCGAGGTCCAGGATCGCCTGCTCGCTCACCGCCGCGCCCGCCGGCACGCTGCCGCCACCGAGCACGCGCGCCAGCGCGTTGCCGATCTTGGCGTCGTGCTCGCTGATCTGGTGCGCGCCGACCAGGTTCTTCATGGTCAGCATGATCGTCTCCGCCCCCGACTCGCCGATGACGCGAATGCGGCGCGGCGGCGGCGGCCGGTAGCCGGCGCGCGCCTGGCCCAGGACCACCTGCTTGGCGTCGCCGAGCAACGTCTCGCGCGACATCGACGTGGTGGCGGTGGCCGGCAGGTAACCCATGTCGCGCGCCTCCTCGGCGCTGGTCGACACGCGCGCGCGCGCCAGCATCTCGAACGGCACGCGCACCAGCGACAGCAGATCGAAGTAGGGATCGTCCGTGGCCCGGGCCGCCGCGCGCGCCGCCAGCTCCATGCAGCCGCCGCCGGCCGGGATCAGGCCGACGCCGACCTCGACACAGCCGATGTAGAGCTCGGTGGCGGCGCGGATGGTCTGACAGCCGAGCACGACCTCGGCGCCGCCGCCCAGCGCCAGCCCGAACGGCGCGCCGACCACCGGCACGCGCGCGTAGCGCATGCGCTGGCAGGCGTTCTGAAACTGCTCCAGCATCTGGTTGATGCCGGCCATGTCGTTCTGGCCGATGGCGACCATGAGCGAGAACAGGTTCGCGCCCGCCGAGAAGACCTCGGGCGCGTCGTTGCCGACGACGAGGCCGACGCCGTCGCGCTCGGCCCGGTCGACGGCCTTGAAGATCATCGACACGATGTCGGGGTCGATGGCGTTCATCTTCGAGTGGAACTCGAGGCAGAAGACGCCGTCGCCGAGGTCGAGGACCGACGCGCTGCCGTTGCGCTCGACCTCGCCCTTTCCGGTGCCGGCGCCGGCGCGCACGACGTCCAGCGACAGCTCGCGCGGGTCGGTCGGGACCGGGGTGAAGCCGCCGCGCATGCCCAGCTGCGCGAGCTTGCCGGGACCTTCCTGCCGGTAGAACCGCATGCCCTCGCCCTGCGCCGCGATCTGCTGGCGCACCCAGCCGGGCACGGCGTAGCCGGCGGCCTCCATCTTCGCGGACGTCTCCTTCACGCCAAGGGCGTCCCAGGTCTCGAACGGCCCGCGTTGCCAGCCGAAGCCCCAGCGCAGCGCGCGGTCGATCTCGACGATGTCGTCGGCGATCTCGCCCAGGCGGTTCGCCGAGTAGATCAGCGTCTCGTAGATCACCGTGCGCGCCAGCGCCGCGGCGCGATCGTCGCCGGCCAGGATGCGCCGCATGCGCTCGTCGACGTCGTCGACCCCGCGCGCCGCGCCCAGCGACGGGAAACGCGGCTTGGTCTGCGGTCCGTACTCCAGCGTCTTCAAATCCAGCTGCAGGATCTGGTCGCCGACCTTCTTGTAGAAGCCCTGCCTGGTCTTGCTGCCGAGCCACTTCTTCTCGACCAGCGTGCGCAGCACCGCCGGCGGATCGAAGACGTCGCGGCGCTCGTCGCCGGGCAGCGCATCGAAGCAGTTGCGGGTGACGTGCATCAGCGTGTCCAGTCCGACGACGTCAGCGGTGCGGAACACCGCGCTCTTGGGGCGGCCGGTCGCGGGGCCGAAGATCGCATCGACCTCCTCGACGGTGTAACCGGACTTCACGGCTTCTTGCAGCGTGCGCATCATCGCAAAGGTGCCGATGCGGTTGGCGATGAAGTTCGGCGTGTCCTTGGCCCGCACCAGCCCCTTGCCGAGGAGGCGCCCGCACAGATCCTCGACGCGCGCGAGCGTCTCGGGCGCCGTGTCGGGTCCGGTCACGATCTCGCACAGGCGCAGGTAGCGCGGCGGATTGAAGAAGTGGGTGATGCAGAATCGGCGTCGAAACTCGGCGCTGCGACCTTCCATCAGATCGGCGATGCGCAGGCCCGACGTGTTCGACGTGATCACGGCCGAGCCGCCCATCTCGTCGATGCGCGCGTAGAGCTGCCGCTTGATCGCCAGGTTTTCGATGATGGCTTCGATGACCACGTCGCTGGCGGCGACCGCGGCCGCGAGGTCGTCCTCGAGGTTTCCGGTCGACAGCAGCGTCTCGAAACGCGGCGCGAAGAACGCCGCCGGCTTGCTCTTGCGTGCCGCCTCGAAGCCCGCGTCGGCGATCTTGTTGCGCGCGCGGCGATCGCCCGCGGGGGCGTCCTTGGCGACGATGTCGAGGAGGCGCGCCTTGATCCCGGCGTTGGCCAGGTGAGCGGCGATGGCGGCTCCCATCACGCCGGATCCGATGACCGTCACCTCGCTGATCGGCTTCTGTGCCATCGTGAAACAATAACCGAGATCGCGCGCTCGGGCGAACCGATGCGCGCGGTACCGGGCGGTCCCGTCGAGGTCGCTTGCATGATTGTGACGCCTCCGGCATTGTGAAGGGCCCGGCCCCATGCGGATCTCGTCGCTGCTCGTACCCGCACTCGAAGAGACCCTGCGGACCAACCCGGCGCACGCCGCGGAGCTGGCCGAGGAGCTGCACGCCGCCGACCTGGCCGAGCTGATCGAAAGCCTCGGCGACGAGTCGGCGATGAAGATGGTGACGGCGCTGCCGATTCCGGCGGCGGCCGCCGCGCTGGACGCGATGGTTCCCCAGCGGCGCGTTCAGATCTTCGCGCAGCTCGACCGCGCGCTCGCGGCGACCATCGCCGACGCGATGTCGGCCGACGAGCGTGCGGATCTGTTCCGCGCGCTGCCCGACGACGTGGGCGTCGACCTGCTGGCGCGCATGCCCAAGGCTGCGTCGCTCGACGTCCGCGAGCTGATCCGCTATCCGGAGTCGTCGGCGGGCGGTCTCATGACCACCGACTTCGTGGCGCTGGACCCGCTCATGACCGTCGAGAGCGCGATCGATCAGGTGCGCAGCACGGCGGCCGACAAAGAGACGATCTACGAGGCCTACGCCGTCGATCCCAACGGCACGATGCTGGGGGTGGTGTCGTTGCGCGATCTGGTGCTGGCGCGCGCCGGTCAGCCGATCAGCGCCGTCATGAACCCGGACGTCATCTCGATCCCGCCCGAGATGGACCAGGAAGACGTGGCGCGCCTCTTCGAGCACTACAACATGCTGGCCCTGCCGGTCGTCGACCCGATGCACAGGGTCCTGGGCATCGTCACCGTCGACGACGTGGTCTCGGTGCTGAAGCAGGAGCAGGCCGAGGACATCCAGAAGCTGGGGGCCGTCGCTCCCCTCCAGGAAGCATACTTTCAGACCGAGTTCTGGACGTTCGTGAAGAAACGCGCCGGCTGGCTGATCGCGATCTTCCTGGGCGAGATCCTGACCGCCAGCGTGCTCGAACACTACGAACAGGCGCGCAAAGCGTTCACCGCGATCGAAGTGTTCGTGCCGCTGATCATATCGTCGGGCGGCAACACCGGCAGCCAGGCGTCGTCGCTGGTGATCCGCGGGCTGGCGCTGAACGAGTTCGCGGTCGGCGATGCGATCCGGATCCTCTGGCGCGAGGTCCGCATGGGGCTGGTGCTGGGCGCGTTCCTCGGCACGATCGGGCTCCTGCGCGCGTTGTTCGTCGGCCACAGCGGGCGGGGTGGCATGTCGGCCGCCGTCGGGCTGTCGCTGGTCGCGTGCGTCACCTTCGGGTCGGTGGTCGGCGCGGGGCTGCCGCTCTTGATCAAGCGGCTCGGTTTCGATCCCGCGGTCTCGTCCGGTCCCTTCATCGCGTCGCTGGTCGACGTCCTGGGGATCATGATCTACATGAAGATCGCGATCGCGGTCCTCGGCGGCTGACGTCCGCGGCGGGCGGTATCATCCGCCGCCGACGTCAAGGCGACTTCGCTGCGCGTCTCAGTGACTGCGGTGCGCGGCGTGCTTGCCCTTGGCCTTGGTCGGCGCGTTGTCCTGCGCCGAGGGCGTTCCTGCCGCCGATGACGAGCTGCGATCGCCGACCGCGAGCACCTTCCCGAGGCCGCCGTCGCTGCCCTTGCGGCCACCGCCGCTGTCCTTGCTCTCGCTGTCGAGCAAGGCGTCGAGCGAATCACGCGTCTTGGGCGCCTTGTCCGCGACCGGGTGCGCCTTGGGGGTGCGCGCCGGCGTCGCGGCGGGTTTCTCGATGTCCATGGTCGGCAGGGTGCTGCTGGCAGGGACGCCGACGCCCGCGGGCCGCTCGGCCTTCTTCACCGTCGGCTCGTTCTTGTGCTTGGCGTCTTCCTTGCGCGCCGCCTCCTGCATCGCGGCGATCTTCTTTCTGTCGAGCTTCTTGTCGTTGGGACCAACGACGCCCTCTTCCCACTTGAACTGGCGATTGACAGCGTCGGGTACCTCGCCGTCCTTCTCGCCGGTGGTCTTGGCCCCTCTGGCCCACACCGCTCCAGGCAACGTCAGAGACAGGAGACCGCCAAACGCGACGGACAGGGCGAGGAGCGCGACGGGGGCAAACTTCAAACGCATCGAGACCTCCGGCGTGGGTGAAAGCTTATTTTCTCCTACAGCGCGTACATGGCAACGACATTGTGTCGAAAATCACCCGGAAATCGACGTTGCCACCGTCGGAGAGCGCCGGGGACGGGATCTAGGAGATCTGGCGGGCCAGCGCGGCGGCGGCGGCAATGCAATCATTGAGCCCGACGCCGCGGAGAGTATGGCCGATCAGGTGCAGGCCCGGGTGCCGCGCCAGGTCGGCATCGGCGGCCGCGACCAGCGCGGCGTGGCCCAGCGCGTATTGCGGGATCGCGTCGCGGTGGCGCCAGATGCGCACGAAGTCGGGCTCACGTGTCAGGCCGGCGAGCCGACGCAGATCGGCGACGGTGCGCGCGCGAATCGCGTCGTCGCTCTCGTCGGCGATGCCGGGGTCGAAGGTTCCGCCCAGGATCGCGCGCAGCAGCACGGCGCCCGCGGGCGCGCGGTCGGAAAAGACCGACGACTCGTACTGGCAGCCGAGCACCGTCGACGGACCCCCGCCCACGGCCGGGTCGCGCGCGACCAGGAAGCCGTAGGCGCGCAGGTCGATGCCGATGTCCGCGGCGCGAAATCCGAGGCAGACCACCGCGGCTGATGCTTTTCGCACGCGGCGGAGCGACGATGCCGCCGCCGGGGCGAGTCGATCCAGCAGCGCCGCCGCTGGCGAAGAGCTGGTGGCGATCACGACCGCGTCTGCGTCGATCGGTGCGGCGCCGCCGGAGATCGCCACGCGCCAGCCTTGGCCGTCGCGTTCAATGTGCTCGGCGGCGGCGACGATCCGCCGCGCGCCCAGCTCTCGGTCGAGCGCGCGCGCCAGCTCCTGCAATCCGTCGGGGAACGACACCGGCTTGCCGAAGGTGCCCCCGCCGCGGCGCTGTTTGATCGCCCCCCGGATCACGCTGCCGTGCGCGCGCTCGAGCGCCGCCAGCCGGGGCAGCGCGCTGGGCGCCGACAGCTCGGCGGCGTCGCCGGCGTAGATGCCGACCACCGCGGTCGCCACCAGCGCGCGCGCCGCTTCTTCGCCGAAGCGCCGCGTGGCGAACGCCAGCACCGTCTCGTCGCCGTCGGGCGCGCCGCTGCGCAGGAATGGCTCGCGCAGCAGCCGCAGCTTGCCCCGCCAGCTGAGCAGCCCGGACCGCACGAGCGCGATCGGGCTGCCGGGCAGCGCCTGCAGGCGGCCGCGCGCGTGGATGAACCGCCGTCGTGCCGCCGGCTGCGCGCGCAAGAGCCGCGGCTCGAGCCCCGCGTCGGTGATGAGCTGGCGCGTCTCGGCCGGGCCGTCGAGCAGCGCCTGCGGCCCGACCTCGCACAGGAAGCCGTCGATGCGCTCGCTGCGCATGAGGCCCCCCGGTTCCGCCGCGGGATCGATGGCCACCACGTCGTGCCCGGCGCGCGTCAGAAAATGCGCCGCCGCCAGCCCGGAGATCCCGCGTCCCAGCACCGCGACGCGCACTAGTGCAGCCAGCCCTTGGCGCGCGCCGCGCCCTCGGCGAGATCGGCGAGCGCGCCGATGAACGCCGGGTGGGTCCCGACGGTGCGCGCGCGTGCGAAGTGCGTGATGCCCTGCTTTTGCGCCTGTTCTCGATAAAGAATGTCGATCTCCTGCAGCGTCTCTATGTGCTCGCCGGTGAAGGCGACAGGACAGATGACGAGCGCGCGGTGGCCGGCGGCGGCGAGCTCCCGCAGCACCTCCTCGGTGGACGGGCCGAGCCACTTTTGTCGCCCCAGCCGACTCTGAAAGGCCAGCTGCTCGCGTCCCCCGATGCCCACTCGGCGCGTGGCCGCGCCCACGGTGGTGCGGATCTCGTCGAGATAGGGGTCGCCCCTGCGGATGTACGACTCGGGCAGCCCGTGCGCGGAGAAGACGATCGGCGCGGTCGCGCGATGCTCCGCGGGCAGCGTCGCAATGGCCTCGGCCACGCGGTCGCACAGCGCCTCGATGTAACCGGCGGCATCGGGATAGTGCTCGACGTGCGCGACCTCCACGCTGGTGCCGTCGACCGCGCGCGCGAGCGCCTTGAACGACGAACCGGTCGTCGTGATGGAGTAGTGCGGGTAGAGCGGCACGGCGACGGCGTGGTGGATGCCGGCGGCGCGGATCGCCGCCACCGCGTCGGCCGAAAACGGCTTCCAGCACGCCATGGCCACGAAGGGCAGGGCGGCGTGCCCGCGTCCAACCAGCTCGGCGGCGATCGCCTTCGCCTGGTCGGTCGACTCGGCGAGGATCGGCGAGCGACCCCCGATCTGCTGATAGGCCGCGCGCGACACCGGCGCGCGCCGGCGCGCGATGACGCGCGCGATCAGCGGCTGCAGCGGGCGCAGCAACGGCCCGAGCTGGATCACGTCCGGATCGGCGAACAGGTTGCGCAGGAACGGCTCGACGGCGTCGGGCGAGTCCGGGCCGCCCAGGTTGAGCGCGACGATCGCCAGCGTGTCGGCCGGCTTGGCCACGCTGCGACCTACGCTCCCCGCACCGTCCGCACCAGCGCCTCGACACCTTCGATAGGCGTCTCGGGCAGGATGCCGTGGCCCAGGTTGAAAATGTGCCCGCGCCCGCCGCCGCGACGGACGACGTCGGCTGCGCGGCGCTCGATCTCGGCGATCGGTCCGAGCAGCACCACCGGATCGAGGTTGCCCTGCACCGCCGCCGCGCCACCGAGCCGCGCGCGCGCCTCGTCGAGCGGCAGGCGCCAGTCGATGCCGTACACGTCGGCGCCCACGGCGGCGATGCGATCCAGGATCGTCGTCGCGCCGTTGCCGAAGTAGATCACGGGGACGCCGCTGGCGCGGACCGCCGCGACCAGCGCCCGGGTCGGCTCGAGCACGTAGCTGTCCCAGTCGTCGGGCGAGACCACGCCGACCCACGAGTCGAAGATCTGGATCGCCTGCGCCCCGGCGGCGACCTGCGCCAGCAGGTAGTCGCGCGTCGTCTCGGCCAGCAACGCCAAGAGGCGCCGCGCCGCTTCCGGCTCGCGGTAGAAGAGCTTCTTGGTCTCGCTGAAGTTCTTGCCGGTCTTGCCCTCGATGGCGTAGGTCGCGACGGTGAAGGGCGCACCGGCGAAGCCGATGAGCGGCGTGTCCGCGTCCAGCTGCTCGCGCACCAGGCGGATCGTCTCGAGCACGAAGTCGGTCTGCTTCGTCGGATCGAAGCGCGTGACGCGCTCGAGGTCAGCGGGCGTGCGCACCGGGAACGGTAACCGTGGGCCCTGCTCGGTGAACTGCACTTCGAGCCCCATGGCTTCCAGCGGCACGAGCAGATCAGAAAACAAGATCGCCGCATCGAAGCCGAAGCGATGGATCGGTTGCAGCGTCACCTCGGCGGCCAGGCGGGGCGTCTTGCACAGGTCGAGGAACGACACGCTCTGCCGCACCTTGCGGTACTCGGGCAGGTAGCGCCCCGCCTGGCGCATCATCCACAGCGGTGGCCGTGGCGTCGCCTCGCCGCGGCATGCGCGCAAGTACAGGGATCCCGACGACGGTGACGGGGGCTGGTCTTGGTTCTTCACGTGGGGCGTACTTTACCCGAAACCAAGCGGACGCGGATTTAGCGCCGGGGGTCACGGGCTCGCACTAGCTTCCCTCCTGACCGCGGTTAATCTATAAGGCTCGTCGCGTCCGCAAGGCAGCGGCACGGAGCTTCATCAGAATGGCAGCAACGAAGTCCACGGGTGTCTCGGGGGGAGAACGTCGTCGCAAGCCGCGCGGCGCGGCTGCCTCCGCGCCGGCGCTCGCCGATGGCGAGTGGCTGGGACGGCTCGATGCGCTCGCCGATCAGCTGGCCGTGCTCGAGGACCGCGGGACGATCATCGAGCATGTCGTCAGCGAGACGATGAAGCTGCTGCCCGCCGACCAGGTCGTCTTTCGCGCCGACGACGACGCCGTGACCACGCCGCTGTTCACCGACGAGAACGACGGCGTGCCGGCGCGCGCGCTGATTCCGCTGGCGATCGCTGGCCGTCGCTTCGGCGCGGTCGAGATCGCGATGAAGCCCAGCCGCACCGTGGGGCCGGGTGAGCGCGCGCTCAGCATCGCGCTGGCGCGGCAGTGCGCGCTGGCGCTCGACAGCCTGGCGTTGCGCAAGGCGCAGCGCGAGGGGCTGATGGCGGAGTCGGTGCACGTACCGGTCGTGGAGGCGGTGAGCGAGACGCCTGCGCCGGTCGCGGCGCCGATCGAAGCTACCGTCGCGGCGACGCCGGTCTCGTTGCCCGGCCCTGTGGCAGACGCGGCCGCCGTGCAGGCCGTCCAGACGACGATCGCGCGGCTCGAGGGCGATCTGCGCGCGCTGGCCAAGCTGGCCCGCTCCGCGGAGCTGCCACCGACCACCTGGGTCGATCAGGCCGAGCGCAAGGCGTTGCGCGATCTCGAGGAGCTGCGCGCGCAGCTCGCCGGCTCCGCGAACGCGGCATAGCCTCGCGAGCCGCCTACGTTCGACA
>CAZNCQ010000003.1:41341-60973 GCA_964571275.1 uncultured Myxococcales bacterium | reverse complement strand
TCGCTTGCGACATCGCTTGCGACATCGCTTGCGACATCGCTTGCGACATCGCTTGCGACATCGCTTGACCGGGGGATATTTCGGGATATCTTTTGGATATGCCGAAGAAGACGCCGAGTGAAGGTGCGCTGTTCGTGCGTTTGCCCTCGAATGCCGTCGACAAGCTCGACCGGGCCGCGGAAGCCCTGGGGATGCGCAAGAAGGACCTGGTGGCCGGTCTGGTCACGAAGTACGTCGATCCCGACAGCCCGCGCGGGCTGACCGCGCTCGGCTCGCTGTCGACCCACAAGGTGACCGTGGACGTCGGTGACGCCGGTCCGACGCTGGGCTCGTATTCGTTCCAGCCCTTCGACCCTCCCGAGGTCATGAACGCTGACCAGGCCGGCCAGTTCCTGCAGGTCGATCAGGCGGTCGTCGTCGAGATGGCCGAGACCGGCAAGCTGCCGGGGCGCAAGCTCGGCTCGGTCTGGCGGTTCTCGCGCGCGGCGCTGGTGGCCTGGCTCTCGACGCCGGAGAAGCCATGAGCCGCTCGGGATATCCCTCCGATATCCGTCTCCTCGTCCCTACCGTGGTCGAGCAGACGCATCGGGGCGAGCGCGGGTGGGACCTGTTCTCGCGTCTGCTCAATGACCGCATCATCTTCCTCGGCGCGGAGATCGACACCGATGTAGCCAATGTCGTCGTCGCGCAGTTGCTGTTCCTCGAATCCGAGGACCCCGACAAGGACGTGATGATGTACATCAACTCGCCGGGCGGCGATGTCTCTGCGGGGCTGGCGATCTACGACACCATGCAGGCGCTGCGCTGCCCGGTCGCGACGTTCTGTGTGGGGCAGGCGGCGTCGATGGGCAGCTTTCTGCTGGCCGCGGGCGCCGCCGGCAAGCGCAGCGCGCTGCCCAACGCCCGTGTGATGATCCACCAGCCGCTCGCCAGTGGATTCCGCGGGCAAGCGACCGACATCGCGATCCACGCGAAGGAGGTGCTGCACGCGCGCGAGACACTGAACGCGCTCTACGCGAAGCACACCGGCCAGCCCGTGGAGAAGATCCAGCGCGACACCGAGCGCGACAATTTCATGTCGGCGGACGAGGCCAAGATGTACGGCCTCATCGATCAAGTCCTGACCAACGAAAACCGCCCGCGCTAGGCCCGAGCACGCGCTGGTGCGGTGCGCTAGGTGTCGCGCAGGCAGGTCCAGACGACGTCGCACGCGGCCTTCGACGCCGCCTGATGGTGGCGCCGCCACTCCGCGTGCGCGCGCGGGCCCACGCGGTTCGCGATGCCGAGCACCGCCGCCATGGGCACCTCGGCGCGCGAGGCGGCGCGCGCGACCGCGAACGCCTCCAGGTTTTCAACGACGGCGCCCGTGCTGCGCGCGATCCGGCGCGCCAGCGTCAGCGTTCGGGTAATGGCGAGCGGAGTGGCGACCGCGCCGCGCGAAGCTGCCTCCGGCGCCGCGCGCCGCAGATCCGCCAGCAGGGCCGGGGCCGCCGCCGTCCGTAGCACCATCGGCGCCGGCAGGTAGCCGTCACCCCGCAACGTCGCCGTCGAGCACAGCACCATCTCTTCGGGGAGCGCGACGGCCCCGATTGCCAGCGTGCCCCCTGTCACTGCGTAGCTGCCAGCGGTTCCGACGAAGATGATCCGTGCCGGGAAGATCTCCGCGATGGCGTGCGCCGCCCCGATGCCCGCGTCGATCGCGCCGACGCCGACCGCGCGGCAGCGGACCCTGCGGGCCAGCGCTCTCGCCGCCGGGCGCGCGAGCAATCCGCGCAACGGCGCGAGCTCCGGCTCCCACGCCGACAAGATCAGGATCGTGCTCGAGCTCGCCACGGCGCTTATCTATTCCAAGATTCGCCGCGGCGGACGTTTTTTTCGCACATGACCGTCTGCTCGGGTGCGGTCCCTATCCGGTCTCTCGGCCGGCGCCTAACCTCGCCGCGGCCGTTGCTGGCTCATCTGGCGCAGCCGGCGCACGCGCTCCTCGGTCGGCGGGTGCGTCGAGAACAGCCCCATCAGAGCCGCCGCCGCGCCCCCGCGCAGCGGGTTGACGATGAACAGGTGCGACGTCGCCGGCCCCGCGAATTCGTACGGCCGCACGGTCTTCGACTGCTCCAGCGTCACCAGCGCGTCCGCGAGCGCGCCGGGATCACCGGACAGCGCCGCACCCGCGCTGTCGGCGCCGAGCTCGCGCGAGCGGCTGATCGCGAGCTGGATCAAGAGCGCGATGATCGGCGCGACCACGATCCAGGCCAGCGCCGCGAGTCCGCTGCCCCGCTCGTCGTCATTGCGCGAGCCGCCGCCGAACATCAGTCCCCACTGCAGCACGTGTCCGAGCGTGGAGATCAACCCGGCGACACCGGCGGCGACGGTCGCGATGAGCACGTCGCGGTTACGGACGTGTGACAGCTCGTGGGCGAGCACGCCTTCGAGCTCGCGCTCCGACAGGATCTGCAAGATACCGTCGGTCACCGCGACCGCGGCATGGTTCGGGTTGCGGCCGGTCGCGAAGGCATTGGCCGCCGCCGACGGGATGAGATAGATGCGCGGCATCGGCATGCCGGCCCGTTTCGTGAGGCGTTCGACGATCGCGAACAGCGTGGGCGCCTCGGCGCGGCTGACTTCTTGCGCTCGGTGCGCGAGCAGCGCGATACGATCCGAGAACCAGTACATCACGAAGTTCAGCGCCAATCCGATCGCGCCGAACGTCAACATGCCCTGGACGCCACCGATCGCGCGGCCGCCGATCGCGAGCAACGCAATCAGCACCGACATGAGCACGGCCGTGCGCACGTAGCTCGACAGCACACCCGCGGTGGCGCGACGGTTGTCAGTCGATTGAGCCATCGCCCTGAGCCTAAGCACGCATCGGCGACGGTCAACGCGCGGGCGGCGCGGCGGGCGTCGGCCACACGACGTGCACCCCCAACCACGCGCGACGGAAAAAACTTCCCCTGCCGACGAGTCGCGTTTAACGTCGAGCCCGTGAAAGGCTACCGTGCGGCGATTGCGCCGCTCATTGTGCCGCTCCTGTTGACGGCAGCGTCATGCGGCGGTGGGACTTCCGCGGCGACGGCGCAGCGCCTGTGGACGATGGCCGATCTGCAGCAGTCGTATCGCGGCGGCAGCGTTTGCGTGAATCCTGCCGGCCTGGATTGTAACTACTTCGTCGACAAAGGCGCCAACGGCAACGAGGTCCTGCAGTTCAAGCTGGCGTTCGCCGAGGGCCAGCCGATGGCCTACATCACCACCGACTTCTGGGCCAACTACGCGCAGATCTGGCTCGAGCCGATGTACTTCCTGGTCACGGCCTGGAATGACCAGGCGCCCAAGGCCAATCGGCTGCGCGACGCAAACGGCAACCTGACCGGGCCAATCTTCAGCATCGGCCCGCAGAGCGCTTTCTATAGTCCGTTCTGGCGGGTGTTCTACGTCGAGGTGCCGCCCGGCACGGCGCCCACGAAGTATACGTCGGCGCGCCAGCTGTTCGACGACCACCTGGTCATGCATCAGGGGCCGAACCGCTTCGCGTCGATCGGGCCGAGCGACTTGTCGTTACCGTCGGCCGCCGACATCGTCGTGCCCACGGTCGCGCCGACGGTGGGCAACTACTTGAAGAACGGCATCGACGACCTGGCCGCGGTCGTGGCCAGCTCGCAGTCGTTGACCGGTTGGCTCGACGGCGCTTCGGTCGACTACGTCGACTTCGGGACCGATAACTTCGACGTCGACGCCACCGGCGCGATCGAGGACGTGCCGCTGTTCCTGTTCAAGCAGTACGACGCGGACGGCGGCCTGAAGCTCGCGGGCGCACCCAACGTCGGCGGCGTCGCGCCGCTGTTCAGTCACCTGCCGGGGCGTATCACCATCAATCCTAACGGGCAGCCCCGGCCCCAGTTCGGCGCGCTCTGGCGCCTGCACATCGTGACGTTGCCGCCGGCTGCGAAGGAGTTCTTCGATCAGGACGAGATGCTGGTCGAGCAAAACGGCGGCGACCCCGCGGTGTACAGGGCCAAGATCAAGCGGGTCGCCCTCGACGGCGGCTGTTTCACGTCGATCACCGCCACCGCGGACCCGTGCGTCTGGCTCGATTCGCAGCGCGCGATCGAGGACAACCTGGGCGAAAAAGCGATCGCGCGGACGGATCTGCAACCCGCCTGTCCGTTCGTGATGTGGAACGGCCTCCCGGTGCCGAACCAATGATGCGCGCTCGCGGCGCAGCCCGGTACACACTGGCGCTCGGGTTCGGGCTGCTGCTGGCGCCGTTCGCGGCGCGCGCCCAGCAGCCGGCGGCCGCCGACGACAGCGGCGTCGACGCCGACAACGCCGGCGACGGGTACACGCCCGCCGAGGGAAGCGCGTCGCCGCCCGCCTTCCAGGTGAGCGGCTACGTCGACCTCGGGTTCGCGCACGCGCAGGGCGACGGCACCAGCTTCCCCGCCGGGGACACGCGGCTGCCAGCCGACTACGGCGTCGACACCTTCGCGACCGCGGTGAACTCGCGCGGCGACGTCGCCTCGACCGACGCCGGCGGGCGCTTCGTCAACGGCTTCCTCCCGCGCTCGGTCGGTATCGGCGGTCATGCGTCGCCGCTGGTGAACGTGGTCGATTTCGATCTACGTTACAACGTGCCGGCGGCGCCGCTGATGTTCTTCTCGCGGCTGCAACTTCTGCCGCGGTTCACCGGCACGGGCGATGACACGCGCCCGCTCCTCGAGCAGGCGTTCGCGCGGTGGGTGCCGTTCGACGCGCAAGAGCTGGCGCTGAGCGTGGGCAAGTTCGATTCCGTCGTCGGCATCGAGTACCTGGACAACGAATCCAACATTCGCATCGGCGTCACGCCGTCGCTGCTGGCGCGCTACACCACCGGGCAGTCGCTGGGCGCGAAGGCGTTCTACCGCGTTCAGATCCCCGCTGCGTGGTCGGCGGTCAGCCTCAATCTCGCGGCCACCACCAGCGGCAGCTTCGTCGAGTCGCTGCAGATGCCCGACGTCTCGTTGACCGGCGTGCCGGTCGGCAGCGGGCGCCTCGGCTACGAGCTGAACCTGCCGCGCTTTCAGCTCAAGCTCGGTGGCAGCGGCGTCTACGGCCCGCGCAACGACCAGCAAGATCGGCAGGTGCTCCAGCGCGTGCTCGACGGAGATCTGCGCATCGCGGTCGCGGGGCTCTATCTCAACGCGGAGTACGTCCACGTCGACGAGGACGAGGGACACACGCCGAAGTTCACCAGCCTGGGCGTCTACCAGCTGGTATCGGCGTTCCACGAGCGCGGGTATTACGCGCAGCTCGCGTACGGGTTGGCCATCGACGCGGGCGCCCTTCACAAGATCACGATCTACGGGCGCTACGAGCGGCGCCACGCCTGGTTTCAGGGCTTCACGCCGCTGCTGGTGGATCGAATCACGGGCGGGCTGCGCGTCGATCTCTGGGAGTCGGTGATCGTCAAGGGCGAGGTGCTCATCAACCGCGAGCTCGCGGGCTCGCCCAGCGTGCCCAACAACGTGCAGACGTTGTCGGTGGTCTACAGCTTCTAGACTAGATCGCGACGAAGGAGGATCGATGCGTTCACGGCCCTTTCGACGGCTCGTCTTCATCGTTGGTTCGGTGTCGATGCTGGCCGCTGGCGCCAGCGCGCACGCGGCGCCGGCTTCGCAACGGACCGGCGGCTGGCTCGGTGAGGAGCTGCCGCTGCCGCTGGCGGTACGCACACCGCAGGACCTGGCGGTCAAGCAGGTCGCCGAGCGCCAGTACCTGATCTTCAACTTGCTGGCCGGAGGGAAGCTGGCCTGGGACGCGGGCGACTGGGCGACGGCGGCGAACAAGTGGGAGGCGCTGTTGCGGCTGCCCGCGCTCGATCCCGAGATCGATCGCGTGATCCGTCCGCTCGCACACGAGGCGCGCGCCAAGGCCGGCGGCGCTCCGGTGGCGGAGACAGCGCCCGCGCCCGCGCCGTCGACGACGGTGCCGGCGCCCGCGACCGCGGCGGCCACCGAGACGTCGCCGGCGGCGCGCGAGGCGCGCATCACCGTTGCCGTCAGCGGCACGCTGTCCGGCGGCGGGTCGCAGGGGCCGGGCGGCGCGGTGATCTGGCTCAAGCGGCACGGCGGCGAGACGCCGCGCCCCGCGCCGGCGAAGGGCAAGGTCATCGATCAACGCAACAAGAGCTTCATGCCGCACGTGCTGGCGGTGCCCGTCGGTAGCAAGGTGGACTTCCGCAACGAGGATGCGATCTTTCACAACGTCTTCTCGCTATCGAAGCCCAACGACTTCGACACCGGCCTCTACCGCCAGGGCGCGTCGTACAGCCAGGTGTTCAAGAAGGCGGGGCCCGTGCAGCTCCTGTGCAACATCCACTCGTCGATGCTCGGCTACGTCTACGTCGTCGACACGCCCTACTACACGCAGGCGGACGGCAGCGGCGCGTTCATGATCAAGGGCGTGCCGCCCGGCGAGTACGACCTGTCCATCTGGCACGAGGGCGCGTCGAAAGAGCTGCACCAGCGCGTGACCGTGGGCGCCGACGGCGTGCGCGGGCTCGAAATTAAGGTCGCGGGCGATCGCCGTTCGCCGTCGTTCCTGCCCGATAAGTCCGGCAAGCCGCGACAGACCCAGCTCGGGTACTAGCCCCGTACTTAGCCCCGTACTAGCCGGCGCCGCGCAAGAACGCGACCGCCTCGCGCGCCGCGCGTTCCAGCGGATCGAGCTGGCCGGGGAACAGGTGCGTGGCGCCGTCGACGACGAAGAGGTGCTTCGGCTCGGCCATTTCGGCGACCGCGGCCTCGATCGCGTCGCGCCCGCCGTACTCGTCGTTGGCGGCCTGAATGATCGCTTTCGGTTTGATCGACCTCGCCAGGAAGCCGTAGTCGAACATCTTCAGCGCCAGTCCGACGCCGAGCAGCTTGTCCACGCGGGGATCCGTCGCGCCGACCGTCAGCCCGACGCGCGCGCCGAACGAGAAGCCGGCCATCCACAGCGGAACGCCCGGCACGCGTTCGGCCAGATAGTCGAGGGCGGCGCGCGCGTCGTCTTCCTCGCCGACGCCGCCGCTGTACGAACCGCTCGACCGTCCCACGCCGCGGAAGTTGAAGCGCAGCACGGTCGCGCCCGCGTCAGTCAGCGCCTTGGCCACGCGATAGACGACATTGTTGTGCATGGTGCCGCCGGGCTGCGCCCCGCCCGGCCGAGGATGCGGATGGCAGACCACCACCGCCGCGAAGGGCGACGGGTTCTCTTTCAGGATCGCCTCGAGCTGTCCGTGAGCCACCGGCAGATCGAAGCGTCCCGAGGTGGGGATGGGAGCAGACGTCATCGCCCAGATCTACGACAGATCGCCGGCATGCTCACCGTCGAATGTGCACCTCGCTAAGGTGGTTCGTCGGGGGCGGCCGTGTGCGTCGTGTCGGCCGAGGGCGAGTCGCTGGCCGGGACCGGCACGGCCTCGGGCGTGTCGGCGATCGAGACCAGCCGCCGGCGCTCATCCTCGGGACCGGTGAAGGCGACGCCCGCGCGCCGGATCGATTGCTGCCGGCTCTTGAGGGTCACCGGTAGCGCCGGCTGCCCCGGCAGCTGCACGAAGCACAGCGTCGCCGTCACGCCCAGCTCCAGCTCCGTCGCGACTTCGAGCGCCGCGCCCGATATCGAGAGATCGACGACACGCACGGCCACCTCGCGCGCGCCGATCCGCAGCACCGCCGCCCAGTCGACCTCGTGCCGCACGTACTTGCGGCGGTAGCGATCGATCCGCCGGGACAGGCCCACGGTCTCCCCGTCGACAGGCGCGGCGGGCGCCGGCGTCTCCGGAGCGGCGTCGATCGACGGCACCGAGGGCGACTCCTCGTGCAGCAGGTACTCCGCCATGCGCAGGAACGTCCGCCCGTTGCGGTCGGGACCGACGTCGCGCAACGGCCCGCGGGTCCATGGTCCGACCTGCGTCAGTCGCGCCTGCGCGCGCAAGCATCCCACGACCGGCAGGTCGATCGACAGCTGGGCGCGCGCCAGGCGCGAGAACGCGTGCACGATCTCGATCTGCTCCGCCGTGGCAGCGTGATTGCCGACCAACCCGGCGGCAAATCCGAGCGCGGGCAGACCCGCCGCGGCCGCGGCCTCGGCCTCGAGCACCGGGCGCGCCGCGGCGGTGCGCGCGGCGTGCGTGAGAAAGTCGAGCGATGCGCTCAGTGACGACTCTTCGGCCGAGGTGACCAGGAGGCCGGTCTCGGCGAGCGAGAAGAAGTCGAGGAGATCGTCGTGATTCGTCGCGCAGAGATCGATGATCACCACCTCGGCCTCGAGCGCGCGCAGCTGGCGCACCAGCAGGCGCCGCTGGTCGCCGTCGAGCCCCGTCGCGCCGAGCCGCCGCATGCCCTGGCGCGTCCCACCCGCGACGAGGTGCAGGTTGCGGATCGTCGTGCTGGTCAGCGACGCGTCGAGGTTCTGGATCTCCTCGCTGAGCAGCGCCTGCCAGCCGAGGGCCGGCCGCTCGACGCCGAGGATGCCATGCAGCGCCGGCGTGCGGAGATCGAGATCGACGGCGATGACCTGCGCGCCCAGGTTGGCGATCGCCACCGCCAGGTGCGCGGTGACGGTGCTCTTGCCGACGCGTCCACCGGTCGACCCGACGGCGATCACGCGCGTCCCGACGCTCGCGGGCGGCGGCGGGTGCCAGCCACCGCGGGCAAGGAGCTCCACCCTCCCGACGCCGACCGACGCGAGAGCGGATCCGGACCGGCGGGGGGGCCGCATGGACGACTCCATCGATTCGACGCTGGAAGATCATCGCCATTTGGGGTCTCCGACTTGAGCCGCGCCCAATGTGTGGCGCGCCCGGTCCGAGGGCGTGTCACGTCGCTGTCGGTTTCTAAAGAATTGAAAAGAGGGGCCGATGGACCTTTACATGCACTCTCGTACAGAGGCGACGCCTTATGGCGATATCGGCGGTTAGGACGACGGAGCCGATGACGCTGGCCAACGCTGGAGGACTGGTTCACGGGCCGCAATCGCCGCTGGTCGAGACCAAGCGCACGTGCGCCCGCATCGCTGCCAGTCACGCGAGTGTATTACTGACCGGAGAGACCGGCACGGGGAAAGAGGTCTTCGCGCGTTTCATCCACGGCGCCAGCCCGCGCGCCAGCAAGCCGTTCGTGCCCGTGAACTGCGGTGCCATTCCCGAGACGCTGCTCGAGAGCGAGCTCTTCGGCTACGTCAAAGGTGCGTTCACTGGCGCCATCGCCGCCCGCCGCGGGCGCGTGTCGCTGGCCGAGGGGGGCACGCTGTTCCTCGACGAGGTCGGCGAGCTGCCGCTCACGCTGCAGGTCAAGCTGTTGCGCCTGCTGCAGGAGCGCTCGTTCGAGCCGATCGGCAGCTCGGAGTCGGTGCAGGCGAACTTCCGCCTCATCGCCGCGACCAACCGCGACCTGGCCGACGAGGTCAAGGCGGGCCGCTTCCGCAGCGACCTCTATTATCGACTGCACGTCTGCCCGATCCACCTGCCGGCGCTGCGTGAGCGTTCCAACGACATCGCGCACCTGTTCGCGCACTTCTGGGCGCGGCGCGGCGAGACTCGCGCCATCGAGCCGGGGGTCATGCAGTGCCTGTCGACGTACGCGTGGCCGGGCAACGTGCGCGAGCTCGAGAACCTGGTGGAGCGCGTGTCGGTGTGCGCCGAGGGCGACATCATTCGCGTCGCTGACCTGCCGCTGGGCGTGCGCGCGCCGCACCTGGGCGCCATCGAGGGGCAGTACGTGCGCGAGAACCTGATCCCCAACGACGAGACGCCCATGGCGACGGTGTCCTCGCTGGTGTCGGCGGCCGCTGCTACCGAGCCGCGGCCCATCGAAGCGGTCGCCGCCGAGCTGCGCGGCGCGCTCCGGGCGGCGTCGGCGCTCGCGGCGTCGCAGCTCGTGCCGTCGCTGATCGGAGGCGACATCGCCTCCGACGAGGAAGAGCCGACCGAGATTCGCGCGAGCGGCGCGACGCCGACGCCGGCGCTGCAGTTGCCGATCGATCTTCCGACGATGCTACGTGAGCTGGAGAACGCGTACATCAACGCAGCTCTCAGCCACACCGGCAGCAACAAGAAGGAAGCGGCGAAGCTGCTGGGCATGGGGCGCACGACGCTGGTCGAGAAGCTGCGCCGTCGCAATACCGACGCGTCACGCTCCTGACCGGCCGCGCGCCACCTGGCTGACGCCCGCGCGAGCTGCACGGCTTCCATCGGTGCCGTGATCCGCGCGCAACGCGGCTCGCGCGTCGTATTGATGGCGCGCGCGGCCGGCACGGGCGCTGCAATGGTGAGCAAGTGGAGTCTCGCAATTGGTTTCACACGCGCTCACACTGCTACTCGCGCTCGCCGCCGCCGACGACAAAGGTCCGATCGGCGTGAACGTGACGACCGCGATCGCCACCGAGCGCATTCCGCTGGAGCCGGCGCGCGGGCCGATCGACATCGTCTCGGATCCCTATGCGGCTCGCATCGAGCTGCGTGGGCAGCAGCCGCAGCCGCAGCTGGCCGCGCGCATCGCCCTCCACGCGGGCACGATCTGTCCGACGGTGAAGGTGATCGGTAACGCCGTCGAGCTCACCTGCCGCACGCGCCGCTTCGAGGCGGTGCTGACCACCGAGGGGACGAAGAGGTTCCTCGACATTCAAGAGCTACGCGGTCTGCCCTGGCGCGAAGGGCTCGCGGGTCCGCCCTTCTATCATTACGAGCCGGTTCGCAGCGGGATCGGCGGCGCGTGCCCAGGAACGAACGCGGCGTCGCGCGGTGAATGTGCGCTGCTGGCGGGCCAGCAGCTCAAGGCCGCGACGCAGTTTCGCTCGACGCTCGAGAGCGGAGATTTTCAGATAGCGGCGCTGCGCCTCGGCGACCTGGCGCTGGGCACGGGCGATCCGGCGACGGCGATTGGCTGGTACCGCCGCGCGGGGACCGCGGGGACGTTCGGGCGCATGGCTCGCGCGCGCATCTGCGAGCTGGACGGCGGCTGCCTGAAGTCGCCCGAGGTCTTCCGGCGGGTCTTCGATCCGCACGGAATGCCGGATCCGGTGCGCGCGGAGATGACCATTCGCGGGATTCGTGCCGAAGCACTGGAGGGGCATCTTGGCTCGGCGACGCGGATGATGTGGCAGGTGATTCGTGGGGGCTCGCTGGCATGGGTGTGCCGCGAGGGGGGTGAGGTGATCTGCCGCCGTGTGCTCCTCGAATACATGCGCGAGGCGGCGACCGCGCCCGTGCGCACGAAGGAGAAGGCGGCCCAGCCCGAGAAAGAGAAGGAAGCGCCGCTCGCCGGAGCTCATCCGTCGACCGTGCTGGCGGTGGCTCTGGGTGCGCTGGCCAGCGCTGCTGGGATCGGCGCTCCCTCTCCGAGCGCCTCTGATGTCGGCGCCGGGGCGCCGAAGGCCACCGCCGGCCATGGAGCTGCAAAGACGCCCCCTGACGGTGGCGCCAACACCTCCTCCGTCGCGACGACGGCGCCTGCCGCGCCCAACACCGCCGCGAAGGCGCCCGCGGCGCCCGAACATCCGGCGCCCGCGCGCGACGAGCCCAGCGGGCCCACCGAACCCGAGATGGCGATGGAGGTCTATCTGTCGTTGCCCGCGTGGGATCGCGGCCCGCTCGCGCCCGAGCTGTCCGAGGCCGCGGCCGACATGGCCAGCCACATCGGCGCGCCGGTGTTCGGCGGCCACATCCTGTCGTCGGTCCTGTCCGGCGTCCCGCCGGAGAAGCTTGCGGCGCATCTGCTCAGGGCCGCCGAGCTCTACCTCGACGGTGACGACATCGCCCGCACGCGCCTGGTGATCGAATATGCGCGTACGCGTCTCGGCAAGCGTGTCACCGGACGTTGGATCGCGCTCGAGAAGAGGCTGGCCGCGCGCGTGGCCATGGAAGACGAGGCGGCGGCCGAGCCGCCGCTGAAGATCGAGCTCGACGCCGATGCGATCGCACGCGAGCTGGCGGCCGCGCGCGCCGCCTCGGCCCGCGCGCAGATCGCGCGCGCCGAACATGCCCCCAAGAGACAAGGAGACCAACCATGAACCTCGCCCGCACCATCGGCTCCGCACCGACGCCCGCCGCGCCCACGGGGAGGCCCGCCGCGCCGATCCCGGTCGCCGAGAGCGCCGTCATGCGCGAAGTGCTGGGCGCGGCCGAGGACGTCGCGATGGGAAACACCACGGTGCTCGTGCTCGGAGAGAGCGGCACCGGCAAGGAGATCGTCGCGCGCTACATCCACCGCTGCTCGCCGCGCGCGAGCGGCCCGTGGGTCGCCGTCAACTGCGCCGCGATGCCGGCCGAGTTGCTGGAGAGCGAGCTCTTCGGCCACGAGCGCGGCGCTTTCACCGGCGCCGCCGAGCGCCGCGTGGGCCGCATCGAGCAGGCCGACAAAGGAACGCTGCTCCTCGACGAGATCTCGGAGTTGCCGCCGCCGCTGCAGGCCAAGCTGCTGCGCGTGCTGCAGGAGCGCGAGGTCGACCGCCTGGGCGGCGGCCGCTCTGTTCCCGTCGACGTGCGCATCATCGCGACCTCGAACCGCGATCTCGGCCAGATGGTCGAGCGCAAGCTGTTCCGCGCCGATCTCTACTATCGCCTCTTCGTCTTCCCGATCGTGCTGCCGCCGCTCCGCGATCGTCCCGAGGACATCCCGGTGCTGGCGAATCACCTGCTGCGCAAGCTCGCGGAGGACCTCGGCCGCCCGGTGCCGGCGCTGGCCGATGACGCGCTTCGCGGCCTCGCGCGCTACCGCTTCCCGGGCAACGTGCGCGAGCTCGGCAACATCCTCGAGCGCGCGCTGGTGCGCTGCCGCTACTCGGTGATCGACCTGCAGTATCTCGATCTCGGCATTCACCAGCCGCGCTCCAGCGTCGCGGCCATGGGGCGCACCGAGCGCGCGCCGCTGCCCGAGCGGCGCTTCCTGCCCGAGGGCGTGCCGATCGATCTCGGTTCGCTCGAGCGGCTGGCGATTCAGGAAGCGCTGCGCCGTGAGAACGGCAATCGCACCCACGCGGCGCGCGTGCTGGGCATCAGCCTGCGGACGCTGCGCAACAAGCTGCGCGAGTACCGCGAGCGCGCGGCGGGGACCGCCGCGCAGGGCGCCTCGGCACCTTCTGCCGATGGGCAGATTCTACCGATCGAGGGGGACGAACTGTCCACCCCCATGGTCGACGACGCGGCCACTTTTGCCGATGTGGCGGAACCGGCGCCGGCGGCACGCGGTTCGCATCTGGTTCCTGCGCACAAGGAGCAGGCGGCGTGAAGATCTTCGATTCGACTCTCAAAACCCTCGAGCGCTCGCTCGACATCCGCCTGGTCGAGCAGAACGTGCTGGCGGGCAATGTCGCCAATGCCGATACCCCGGGCTACAAGCCCAAGGAGCTGGACTTCACCGCCGCGATGCAGGCCGCGAACGCCGACGCGGGCGCCGAAACCATGGCGGCGACCAGCCCCGATCACATGGGCCCGAACGGCGGCAGCGCCGGCACCAGCACCAACGACATCGCGACGTCGATGATCGTCGACGGCCGCGGCACCAGCCCCAGCTTCGACGGCAACGCGGTCGACCTGGATCGCACGATGGCCGGCATGGCCGAAAACGGCCTGCAGTACGGCGCGAGCGCCAAAGCAGCCGGCAAGAAGCTGGCCATTTTGCGCTACGTCATCGACGGAGGTGGATGATGGATTTTCTCACGGCGCTGCGGATCAGCGGTTCGGGCCTCTCGGTCGAACGCACGCGCGTCAACCTCGCGTCGTCGAACCTGGCGAACGCCGAGACCACGCGCACCGCGTCCGGCGGGCCCTACCAGCGGCTCGATCCGGTGATCCAGGCGACGCCGTTCGCGCCGACGCTCGAGGACGCGAGCGCGCCGACGCCCGCGGTGAATCCGATCATCTCGTCGATCGTCGCCGACACCAGCCCGGGCAAAAAGGTGTACAGCCCCGGCCACCCGGATGCCGATGCCGAAGGCTTCGTGACATTTCCAAACGTGAACCCGGTGCACGAGGTGGTCAATCTCATGTCGGCGTCTCGTAGCTACGAGGCGAACGCGACCGCGATCGACACGCTCAAGAGCATGGCGCAAAAGGGGCTCGACATCGCGCGCTGAGCGGCGAACGCGAAAGGGCATGAGGTGGCAACGTGAGCATTGAGACGATCCGCAGCATAGATCCAGCCGGCATCGACGGCATCGAAGGCCTCGCGCAGCGCGCGAACACGCCGGCAGGGACAGCGCCGGCGGCGTCGTTCGCCGAGACGCTGGGCCAGGCGATCCAGTCGGTCGACAAGATGCAGCTCGCGGCCGACGACCAGGCGACCAAGGTCGCGAACGGCGGCGGCAATCTCCACGAGATGTCTCTGGCGCTGGAGAAGGCCGATATCTCGATGCGGCTGGCGGTGAAGGTCCGTAACAAATTGCTCGATGCGTACAACGACATCATGAAGATGGGAGTGTAGCGGTTGGATCCTCTGCTCAATCAGCTGCGCGACCTCACGAAGAAGTTCGGCGCGCTCTCGGGCACGCTGCGCCTCGCGATCGCCGGCGTGGCGGCGGTGGTGCTGCTCATCGTCGTCGTGACCCAGCTCGGTGGAGCGAGCGGCAGCTACGAGTACGCATTCACCAACCTGACGGCCGAGGACAGCAGCGAGGCGGCCGCGCAGCTCAAGGCGGCGAAGATTCCCTTCCGGCTCGAAGCCGGTGGCACCGCGCTGGCGGTGCCGGCGACGCAGGTCTATGACGCGCGCCTCATGCTGGCGGCGATGGGCCTGCCACGCGGGGGCGGCGTTGGCTTCGAGATCTTCGATCGTGGCGACCTGGGCGTCTCCGAGTTCACCCAGCACGTGAACTTCCGCCGCGCCACCGAGGGCGAGCTCGCGCGCACCATCGGGCGACTGGCGTCGGTGCGCTCGTCGCGCGTGCACATCACGATGCCCGAGAAGGGGCTCTATCGCGACGACGACCACAAGGCGGCGGCGGCGGTGGTGCTCAACCTGCAACCCGGCCGCAGGATGTCCGAGAAGGAGCTGCAGGGCGTGCGGCACCTGGTCGCGTCGGCGGTCACCGGGCTCAACGCCGATTCGGTCACCGTCGTCGACGGAACCGGCATGGTGCTGGCGGGCGACAGCTCGGCCGACAGCAAGGCGGCGACGCAAGAACACGACACGGAGCGAAATCTCGAGCAGCGGATCGTCGACCTGCTCGAGCCGGCGGTCGGTCAGGGAGCGATCGTCGCCAAGGTGACCGCTGCGTTCGACACCTCGGACGTCGAGACCACCGCCGACGCCTACGACCCCGACGCTACGGCGGTGCGCAGCGAGCACAAGTCGAACGACCAGACCAACCAAGAGGGTCCGGGCGCCGCTGGCGTCGCTGGCGCGGCCGCGAATCAGCCGGGCGCCGGCGTGCCCGGCGGCGGCGGCACCAACCGCGGCATGACCCAGCGCGAGGAAGAGACGCGCAACTACGAGATCACCAAGACCGTCACCCACACCGTCGCGCGCGGGCCGCGCCTGAAGCGCCTTTCGGTTGCGGTGCTGCTCGACGCACCGGGCGGCAAGCCGCGCGCGGAAGCCGACATGAAGCGACTCGAGGAGCTTTCGAAGAGCGCGGTCGGGTTCGACGCCAAGCGCGGCGATCAGTTCCAGATCTCGAGCACGGCGTTCACCACCAGGCTGGGCAGCGACAGCGAGGGCGTCAAGGAGATGTGGTGGATGTCGCCGCGCACGTTCCGTCTGGGTGAGATCCTGGGCGGGTTCCTGCTGTTCTTCCTGGTCGCCGCCGCTTTGATGCGCATGCGGCGGTCCGGGCCCGCGACATCGCAGCTGACGGCGCTGCCGTCGAGCGCGATGCTCAGACCGGGCTCCAGGGTCGCCGAGCTTGAGGCGGCGATGGACCGCGCGGCGCTGCCGCCCGGGCCGGGCGCGGGGCAGGGAGCGCTGGCCGGGATGGATCCGGCGCAGCAGGTGCGCGATCGCGCTCGCGAGCTGGCGCAGACCGATCCCCAGCGGGCCGCTCACATCGTCCGCGCCTGGATAAACGTCGACAATGAAGAGGTCAAGCGTGCCTGACCCATCGGACAAGGAGGAGAAGGCAGGTCCCGGAGCGCAGCGAGCGGCTGCGTTGTTGCTGGGCCTGGGCGCCGACGTGGCGGCGGCCATCTTCCAGCACCTCGACGAGCCGAGCGTGCGGCGCATCGCCGCGGGCGCGAAGGAGATCCGCAAGAACCCCGACGCCGTGCCGTCGGCGCTGAGCCACTTCGTGACGTCGCTGGACAAGATCGGCGGCGACACCGAGGCGGGCGACCGGATGTTGCGCCAGATCGCGGAGCAGGTGCTGGGGCCGGAGATGGCGCAGCGGGCGTTCGAGGGCGTGGCGCCGCCGATGTCCGACGACGCTCTCGGCCCCGCGGGCCAGGCCGATCCCGAAGCGCTGGCGATGATCTTGACGCGCGAGCAGCCGCAGACGATCGCGCTCGTGCTCGCGGCGATGGACGCCGGGCGCGCGGCCGCGGTCATGAGGGCGATCCCCGAGGCGCAGCGACCTCAGATCTTGCGCCGGCTCGCGCTCCTCGAGGCGGTCGCGCCCGACGTCTTGCGCGAGGTCGGTCAGGGACTCTCGGCCGAGCTGCGCACGTCGGTGTCGAGCGGCATGCGCAAGTTCGACGGCAAGCAGGCGGCGATCGAGCTCCTCCGGCGCAGCCCGGCGGCGCAGCAGACCGAGACGGTCCAGGAGATCGAGAAGGACGATCCCGAGCTGGCTGCGGACCTGCGCGGCAAGCTGTTCACGTTCCAGGACCTGGTCAACCTCTCCGACCGCGACATCCAGACCCTGCTGCGCGAGATCGACACCAGCCGTCTCTCGGTGGCGCTCAAGGGCGCGGCGGCGTCGGTGCGCGACAAGATCCTCAAGAACATGTCGAGCCGCGCGGCGCAGATGCTGTCCGACGACATCGGCGCGATGGGCCCGGTCAAGCTGGCCGACGTCGAGCTGGCGCAGGGCGAGCTGGTCAAGGTGGCGTTCACGCTCGCCGAGCAGGGGCGGATCACCGTGGTCAACCCCGCGGACAAGATGGTGTAGCCGAGCATGCCTGTCACGTCCACAACCTCATCTCCGATCCCGCGCACGCCGAGCTTCCTCGAGCAGCTGCGCGGGAGGGTCGATCGCGCGACGTTTGGTGGCGCGGGCGACACGGGGATCCAGCCGTTCTTCGAGCGGCAGGGAGCGGCGGCCGAGCAGCCGGAGATCTCGGTGATGGAGACGCCGGCCGCGGTCGAGTCGCTGGCCCCACCGCTGCCGCCGCCGATCCTGCAGCCGGGGCCGGAGTTCGCGGAGCGCCTGGCGCGGGCCGTCGCCGATCTGCGCCGCACGGGCGAGCGCCTCGCGGAGCAGGCGACCGCCGACGCGCTCGAGATGGCGACGCTGATCGCGGGCCGGATCATCGAGGGCGAGCTCAAGACCAACCCCGCGGCGTTGACCGGGCTCATTCGCTCGGCGGTGGCGCGGCTGGGCGAGTCGCGCAAGGTGCAGCTGCGCCTTCACCCGAGCGACGCCGCCCAGGTCGAGGCGGCCGGCGACGGCGGGGCGCTGGGCGTCCTGGCGATCGCGCGCGTCGAGATTCGCCCCGACGCGAGCCTGTCCCCCGGTGACTGCATCGTCGACGGCGAGCAGGGGACCGTCGACGGGCGTGTGGCGACTCGCCTGGAGGAGGTGCGGCGGCTCTTGTCGCGCGCGCTCGCCGAGGAAGAGGGCGGGCGATGACCGGCGAGACGGAGAGCGACTTCACGGCGGCGCGCGCGGTCGACGACAGCGGCCAGCGCGACGACGACGAGACCGGCGAAACGATCGACGAGACGATCGACGCGATCTCGGCGCAGTTCGACGCGATTGGTGATTCGCCGTCGATGCAGGAAGCGCGACGCGCGCACGAAGAAGCGTCACGCGCGCGGCCCGAGGAGGCGTCGCCGCCGGTTCAGGCGGCGCCCCCGACAGCGCCCGCTGCTGCCGAGCCGCAAGCCGAGCCCGAGGGCCCGCGTGTGCCGGCGAACGCCCGGCTGATGGCGCGCGTCCAGCGGGCACTGACCGACGTCGACCTGGTCGTGGCGTCCGGCAAGGTCACGCGCGCGTCGGGGATCATCGTCGAGGCGACCCTTCCGCGCGTCGCGGTCGGAACGGCGTGCGTGATCGAGATCGGCGAGGGCCGGTTGATCTCCGCCGAAGTGGTCGGCTTCTCGCGCTCCAAGGCGCTGCTCATGCCCTTTGGCGCGATCGCCGGCATCGGCGAGGGCTGCCCGGTCTGGCCGCGCGCGAGCGCCGCGGAGGTTCCGGTCGGCGAGGCGCTGCTCGGGCGCGTGGTCGACGCGGCGATGCGGCCCGCCGACGGCAAGCCGGCGCCGATCCTGAACAAGACCGCGGTGCTCAACGCGCAGCCACCGCCCGCCATGCAACGCCGGCGCATCACGCGGCCGCTGGTGCTCGGCATCCGCTCGCTCGACGCCTGCCTGACCTGCGGCGAGGGGCAGCGGGTCGGCATCATGGCCGGCCCCGGTGTCGGCAAGAGCGTGCTCCTCGGCATGCTCGCCCGCAGCGCGAGCGCCGACATCATCGTCTGCGCGCTCGTCGGCGAGCGCGGCCGCGAGGTGCGCGAGTTCGTCGAGCGCGATCTCGGCCCGGCGGGCCTGGCACGCTCGGTCGTCGTGGTGGCGACCGCGGACGAGCCACCGCTGGTGCGGGTGCGCGCCGCGATGGCGGCGACCTCGATCGCGGAGTACTTCCGCGCGCGCGGCAAGAAGGTGCTGTTGCTGGTCGACTCGCTGTCGCGAGTCGCGATGGCGCAACGGGAGATCGGCCTCGCAGCTGGCGAGCCGCCAACGTCACGTGGCTATCCGCCGTCGGTGTTCGCGGCGTTGCCGCGCCTGGTGGAGCGCGCGGGCAATGACGCGGGCGAGGGGAGCATCACGGCGATGTACACCGTGCTCGCCGAGGGCGACGATCTCTCCGACCCGGTCACCGACGCTGCACGTGCCGCGCTCGACGGACACGTGGTGCTGTCGCGCAAGCTGGCCAACAGCGGCCACTTCCCGGCGGTCGACGTGCTCGCGAGCGTGAGCCGCGTGATGTCCGACGTGGTCAGCCCGGATCACCGGCGGCTCGCGATGGAGGCGCGCGAGGTGCTGGCGACGTATCGCGAGTCGGCGGACCTGATCGAGGTCGGCGCCTACGTGGCGGGCTCGAACCCGCGCGTCGATCGTGCGCTCAAGAGCGTGCACGCGGTCAATGCGCTCTTCCGTCAGGAGCCGGGCCAGCGTTTCACGCTCGAGAGCACTTTGCAGGGCCTGCGCCGCGCGCTTGAAGGACCGGCGGAGGTGGCGCGTGGCTAGGCTGCGGCGGGTGCTTGCGATATGCCTCGTCGTTGCCGGGCTGGCAACCGCGGGCGCTCGCGCGTTCGCCGAGGAGAAGGGGGCCGCGAAGAAGGATTCCAAGACCGGGGCCAAGGCCGGGTCGGCTCCCGAGAAGGGGGCGAAGGCCGACGCGACGAAGGACGCGAAGAGAGAGGTGACGGCGAGCGCCGACAAGGACCCGAAGAAAGAGGCGAAGGCCGACGCGATCAAAGACGCGAAGGAGGAGAAGCCCGCGAGCAAGGTCGACGCGAAG
>CAZNCQ010000003.1:0-41241 GCA_964571275.1 uncultured Myxococcales bacterium | reverse complement strand
AGGGCGAGGCGAAGTTCGACGCGAAGTCCGATTCGAAAGGCACCGCCAAGAGCAATTCTAAAAAGGGCGCCAAGACTGCCGAGAGGGCGGGCACGTCCAGGACTTCGGGCGCGAAGTCCGGCGACAGCGGCGCCGGCACCATCGGCGAAGAGCCGGTGGCGGGACCGATCCCGCCGCCGCTGAAGCTGAGCGGGCTGCGCGAAGAGATGAGCCACCCTCCCGTGCGCCACGACGAGCACCCGGCGACGAAGGCCGAGCGCGAGAAGCTGGAGCAGCTGGCAGCCGCGATCAACAAGGCCCGCGACGGCCTGCGCCAGGAAACGGCGCGCCTGGAGGCGATGCTGGCGGCACGCGACGCGGCGCCGCCGCCCGTCTCGTCGGCGGGCACGCCGAGCGGCGGCGACAACGGTGAGCCGCCGAAGAAGGTGCCATCGCCGCTCGACACCCTGGCCAAGGCGATCCGGGGCATGAAGCCGGAGCAGGCGGCGCCGATCCTCAGCCGCGTCGATCGCAAGCTGGCCGCCGACGTGCTGCTGCGCATGCCGGGTGCCGACGCCGGCAAGGTGATGGGCGTGTGCAAGCCGGAGGTCGCGGCAGAGCTGGCCGCCGAGATCGCGTCGCGCACGCCGCGCGCGGAGCTGAGGCGATGAAGACCGCGCCGAGAACAGCAGCGGATTTCCACGCGACGGCGCCCGGCTCGGCCGATGCGGCCGCGGGTCGCGAGCACGCGGGCGCGGGAGGCCAGGTCGCGCCGGGCGGCGTCGACTTCGCCGGCGAGCTCGCCCGCGCGCTCGTCCCCGCGACGGTCGAGGATCGACCGCGTCATCCGGCGGTGGGCGTGCCGCCGACTGCGTCGGAGCGCCCCGAGTCGAGTGGGCTGCGGCGCGAAGGCGGCCCCTTGGGAACGACTGTGAACGCACCCGCGATCGAGTCGGAGGTGACCCGTTCGAGCGGAGAGTCTCCGCGGAGCCCGACGCTCGAAGAGAATGACGGAACCCACCGGGTGCCGCTCTTGGCGTCGCGCGCGGCGGCGGCCCCGGCGGTGAGCGAGCAAGCTGCGAATGCGTCAGAACCCGCAGAGGTTCCGAGCTCTCGCGAGGCGGCTCGGATCGTGCTCGCACACCCGGAGGCGCCCGCGCCCGCCTGGAGCGAGCAGCAGCCCGCGGCGATCGCGAAATCGCCGAGCGCGACGGTTCGTGAGCCTTCGCTGGTCGCCGAGGCGGGGGCCACGGGTGGCTCGATCGAAGCGCCCGTGTCGCAACCGGAGGTCGCTCGTGGAGCCGATGTCGACCAGGCGCCAGCGTTGCCGGTGACACGGGTGAAGGTCGACGCGAGTCCGACTGTGAACGAGTCAGCGCCCGGAGCCAAAGGCGTGGAGCAGGGGAGGGTGCCGTGGCGGTCTCCGCCGACCCCGCCGGGCACGGTCCGGGCTGAATCGCCCGTGGCCGTCGACCACGAAATCGAACGGCCGGTTCCGCATCTCGCTTTGAGGACTCCCGCGCCGGCTCCGCCGCCGTCCGACGAACCGCGCTCGTCGGTCGTGCCGTCGCTCCGAGTCGACCTTGCGGTCGATGCTCGCCGCGAGGTCAGTGCGCCAAGGATTGTCTCTGCGTCCAGACCGGACGCGCCGGTGCCGGATCGCGGGGCCTCGCGCACGACGCCGCCAGTTGCCGCGACCCGGACGCTCGTCGACGCTGAGGCTCCCATCACGACCGCCCACGCGTCCGTGCGACGCTCGGTGCAACCGCCGCCGTCGCGTTGGGCGTCACACGAAGCCAGCGTGGGTGAGGTTCCGGCCCAGGCGCCGCCGTCCCGGGAGATCCCGCATCTCGAGACCCGAGATGCGACCCTGGTCCGCGGCGAGTGGCACGCGATCTCGCGGCCCGCGCCGCGCACCCAGCCGCGCGTGGCCGAGGCGTCCAGCGCCGGCGAGCGCGCGGCCCCGGTCGCGCCGCGCATGGCTCCTGCTGGACCCGGCCCGACGGTCCCCGTGCCGTCGAAGGTCGCAGTGCTGCTGATGGTTCGCGAGCCGTCGAAGGTCTCGGCCCTGCCGACGGTTCCCGTATCGTCGAAGGTCCCGGCCGCGCCAGTGGTTCGCGAGCGGTCCAACGTCCCGGCCGCGCCGACGGGCCCCGTGGCGTCCAAGGTTCCGGTTTCGCCGGCGGGTCCCGTGTCGTCGAAGGTCTCGGCACTGCCGGTCCCGGCCGCGCCGGCGGTCCTCGTGCCGTCGAAGGTCCCGGCTGCGCCGATGGTGCCCGTGCCATCGAAGGTGCCGGCCCCGTCAGCGGGCCCCGTGTCGTCGAAGGTCTCGGTCCTGCCGGTCCTGGAAGCGCCCGCGCGCACCGGCGTTTCTGCGCCGCACACCGCGACGTCGATGTCGACGCCCGCGCTGGCCACGGCGCCCGCGACGCCCACGGTCGCCATGCCCGTCTCGTTGCCGTCGTTGCAGGTCGGCGACGTGTCGACGGGCGCCCGCGACGTCGTCGCGACCGCTCCGCCCAGGGCCTCAGCTGTCGACGAGGCTCGGCGTCGTTCCGCCCGCGCGATCTACGGATGGCATCCGCGCGCGACGGTCGACGCTCCGTCCAAGCCCGAGCTCGCCGAAACCCCGTCGTTGCCCGACGCGCACCACTCGACGATTGCGCATGTCACCGAGCCCTCCGAGAAGGTCCGACCAGCGCCCCTTTCGGCGAGCCCCGTCGCGCCCAGGACGACGCACTTGCCGTCCCCGGCGGCCTCCGCTGCTCCCGGACTGCCGGCGCGCTCCCGGCTCGCGCCTTCGATGACGCGGTCCTCTCCGAACGCCGCGATTGTCGAGGCGCCGACGCCGCAAACCGCCCCGCCAGCGCCCGCCCCGTTGCTCGTGCCCGGCGCGCCCGCGGTGAAGGCGCCGGAAAAGGCGCGCCTTGCCGCGCCCCCGACCATCGCGCCAGCCGCGCTCGCCGCGGCCATGTCAGCGCCCGCGGCGGTTTCGGCCGTCCCTCTGAAGGCGCCGCCCCGATCAGCGCGCCGCGAATCCGCCGCTCCGGCGACGACGCCTCGCAGCCCCGTCGCTCACGCGGCCGAGCAGGCGGCTGGCACGACACCGGCGCTCGCGCCACCGGCGGCGGTATCCGGCGCGCCCGACCGCAACAACGCCGCGCAAATCGTCGCGACGACGGCCAGCGAATCCCGGCTCACCCCGCATCGCCCCGTTGCCCCTGCCGTCGCCGAGAGCGCTCGCGATGATGCCGGCGCCGACGATGGTTCCGCGCGCGCGCCCGAGCGCGCACCGAGCACGGATCTCCCCGTGCAGGCTCGGCCTTCCCACAAGGCTCCGCCCGCGGTCGACGTCGACAATGTCGCCAAGAGTTTCGGCACACCGGTCGTCGTCGATAAGAGCGAATCGTCGCCGTCGAAGCCGGCGCGTGTTCACGCCGCGACGCTGGTCGGCCACCCGCTCACGACTGGCGGCGTGCCGCAGGCCTCGGTCGTGGGGCATCGAGGCCCGGTCGCGGGTCTCCCGGTCAACGCACCGGCGGATCCGTCGCGCGGCCACGCTCGGTCGGATCGCGAACCGCCGTCGCGCGTCGCCGATGCGTCCAGCGTCATGCGCGCGCCGGAGCCCGACCGCCTGATGGCGCATGCCGCGCACGCGTCGCAATCAACGGCCATGCCCGCTCCCTTCGATGCCGTGCTGGCCGCGCTGCCGCCGCCCGCCGCGCCGCTGCCGGATGCGCAGAGCGCCCTCCTGGCCCAGGCCGCCGAGGATCTGTCGCTGCGCGCGACGGTGATGCCCGACCGCGCGGTGCTCTCGATTGACACCGGTCACGCGGGCGAGCTGTCGCTGCACTTGCGGGTCAAGGACGGCGTCGCCGACGTGCGCGTCACCGGCAGCGCCGCCCACACCGTCGACATGCGCTCGTCGGAGCTGCGCGCCGCGCTCGCGAGCGAGGGACTCACGCTCGGCAGCTTCCAGTCGGGACAACCCGGGCCCGAGAACAACCACGCGGGCGAGCGTATCGACGACGACGCCGCCGCGCTGCCGTCACGCGCCGGCGCGACCTCTGCGGCTTCGGCCGCCGCCAACGACTCTTCACCCGCCGCGGTCGCGAGCCGCGGACTTCACGTCACCGCTTGAAAGGAGCCTAGAAATGCCTGCCGCTATACCCGGATTCGACCCGACGACGCCGGCGACACCACCGACGAGCGCCGACGTCGCCGGATCCAACTCGCTCGGCGAGAACGACTTCATGAAGCTGCTGCTCGCGCAGCTGGCCAACCAGGATCCGACGGCGCCGCAAGACGATACGGCGTTCGTCGCGCAGCTGGCGCAGTTCGCCCAGCTCGAGGCCTCGCAAGGCACCAACACCCGCCTCGACACGCTGGTGTCGGCGCAGGCGGCCAGCCAGCAGACCCAGGCGGTCGGCTTCATCGGCAAGAGCGTCGACTACAGCACCGCGTCGATGAACCTGGAGGCGGGCCTCTCCACGACGTCCCAGGTCTCTCTGACCGGCGCGGCGAGCGCGGTCAGCGTCACCGTCGTCGACAGCACCGGCAAGGCGGTGCGCACGATGAAGCTGGGCCCGCAATTGGCCGGCCCGACCAACGTCGTGTGGGATGGCAACGACGACGGCGGCAATCGCCAGCCCCCCGGCGTCTACTCGCTGAACGTCACAGCTACCGACGCGGCCGGCAAGGCCGTCGGCGTCAGTCTGCAAGGAAACGGTGTCATCACCGGCGTCGACTTCGACAACGGTGTCCCCAAGCTCAAGGTCAATGGATCCACGGTAACGATGTCTCAAGTCACTTCAATAAACGAAAGGAACACGCAATGAGTCTCATCTCGTCTCTTTACACGGGTGCTACCGGTCTCGAATCGAACAGCACCGACCTGTCGGTGATCGGCGACAATATCGCGAACGCCAACACCATCGGCTTCAAGGAGAGCCGCGCAAACTTCCAGGACGCGATGTCGCAACAGATGATCGGCGCCGGCACGGCGTCCAGTCAGATGGGGCTCGGCACGTCGCTGGAGTCGATCCAGAAGGTCCTCACCCAGGGAGCGATCTCGAACACCGGCGTCGCGACCGACCTGGCCATCGACGGCAACGGATTCTTCGTGGTCAGCGGCGCGCACGACGGCACGAACGGCCAGTTCTATACGCGCGCCGGCCAGTTCTCGATCGACAACAGCGGCACGCTGGTGAACCAGGAAGGCCTGCACGTGCAGGGCTACACCGCGAACACCGCGGGCGTGCTCGGCACGACACCGGGCGATCTGGTGCTCGGCAACTCGTCCTGGCCGGCGTCGGCGACGGCCAACATCGGCGTGGTCGCCAACCTGGACTCGAACGCGACGGTGCCGGCCGTGGCGTTCGATCCGCTGAACGCGGCGGCGACCTCGAACTCGTCGACCAGCGTCACCGCGTACGACTCGCTGGGCAACGCTCACCAGGTCGACGTCTTCTTCGCGAAGACCGCGGCGGGTGCGTGGGACTGGCACGCGCTGACCGACGGTGGCGGCCTGACGGGCGGCACGGCTGGCACGCCGACCGAGATCGCGAACGGTACGATGACGTTCGATACCACCGGCAAGATGACCGCCATGACCACGGCGGCCACCAACTTCAACCCGCTGAATGCGACCAACCCACAGCCGCTGACGTTCAACTTCGGTGATGCGACCGGCGGCGGTGGCACGGGTCTGCTCGGCATCACGCAGTTCGCGGGTACGTCGGGCGCGACGCAGACCAACCAGGACGGGTTCGCGTCTGGGTCGCTCACCCACATCGCCATCGACAAGAACGGCAACGTCAACGGCACCTTCACCAACGGACAGACACGCGTGCTGGGCGAGGTGGCGACCGCGCTGATCAAGGCGCCGGATCAGATGGATGCGATCGGGGGGAACCTGTTCGCGACGACGCCGAACTCGGGTCCGGCGACGATGGGCGCCGCGGGCAGCCTCGGGCGCGGAAACATCGTGGCGGGCGGCCTCGAGCAGTCGAACGTCGATCTGGCCAACGAGTTCGTGAAGATGATCGCCGCTCAGCGCGCCTACCAGGCCAACGGCAAGACCATCGTCACCGCCGATTCGCTCCTCCAGGAGCTCATGTCGATCAAGCGCTAGTCGCTTGCTTCGCTCGCTCGCGGGAGGGGCCAGTTGGCCCCTCCCGCCGGCGGGAGCCATGTGGGTTTTTAGGGTTGTCGGCGACGTGCCGATGAAGACGCGTAGGGCGTGGACGGCTCCGCCGTCGGAGCCCATCGCGGCATGAAAGGTCTGCTCGAAAGGCATGGGCAATCGAATGATTTCTGTGACACGGCTCGGGGGGTCGGAGGTGGTGATCAATACCGATCTCATCGTCACCGTCGAGAAGACACCGGACACGGTCATCACGCTGACGACCGGGGATCGCATCATGGTCCGTGAATCGGTCGAGGACGTGGTCGCTCGAGCGGCGGAGTTTCGCCACCGCGTGCTGCAGGGGCCGGGTGTGCGTGCGGATGCGCGCGACCACGCGGCCAGCCTGGGCGTCGCGGCGCAACCATCGGGGCAATCATCAGCGACTTCCGCGACGGATCCCGCTGGCGGCGCCAAGGGCGGGGGCGAGGAGGCGTAGATGGATATCGGAACGATAGGCGGCATCGTCTTGGCGATCGCTTGCATCCTGGGCGGACAGGCTCTGGAAGGCGGCCACGCCGGTTCGCTGATGCAGGCCACCGCGGCCATCATCGTGCTGGGCGGCACCATCGGCGCCGTCCTGGTCTCGTTTCCCATGAGCGACGTGAAGCGCGGCCTGGGCCTGAGCAAGATGGCGTTCGGGGACAAGAAGAGCGACATCGGCGACATCATCAAACAGGTCGTCGAGCTGGCCGGGATCGCGCGCCGCGAGGGCGTATTGGCGCTGGAGCAGCGCATGGCCGAGATCAAGGACCCGTTCCTGAAGCGCGCCGTCGGCTTCCTGGTCGACGGCGTCGACGCCGCGGTCGCGCGCGACGCGCTCGAGACCGAGATCAACACCGAGAACGAGGAGAACGTCGCGGCGGCCAAGATCTTCGAGGCCGGCGGCGGTTACAGCCCCACCGTCGGTATCATCGGCGCCGTGCTCGGTCTGATCCACGTCATGGAGAATCTGTCGGATCCGTCCAAGCTCGGTGGCGGTATCGCGACGGCGTTCGTGGCGACGGTGTACGGCGTCGGGGTCGCGAATCTGGTTTTTCTTCCAATGGCCAACAAGATCAAACGCAAGCTGCACGTCGAGAAAGAGCGCAAGACGCTGATCGCCGAGGGCGTGCTGTCGATCCAGGCTGGCCTCAACCCGCGCGTGCTCGAGGAGAAGCTGGCGGCCTACGCCGGCCACCACGCGCCGCCCAAGAGCGCCGAGGGCGGCGCAGCCGCAGATAAATGACCACCGGAGAAGTGATTGGCCAAAAAAGTAAAGCATGAGGAGCACGAGAACCACGAGCGATGGCTCGTGTCGTACGCGGACTTCATCACGCTGCTGTTCGCGTTCTTCGTCGTGCTCTATTCGATCAGCCGCGTCGACAACAAGCGCATGGCGCAGGTGCAGCAGTCGATCAAGTTCGCGCTGCACTTCAAGGGCACGGGCGGCATCGATCAGCTGCCGCTGTTCGAGGGCCCACCCGTGGACGGCGGCAAGTGTCGGAAGGAGCGCGGGTTCGACGAGCACCCCAAGACCAAGCAGCGGGAGGAGGCCGAGAAAGCGCGCAAGCGCATGGAGAAGAAGCTGAAGACCTTCCTGCAGCTGCGCCCGCAGCCGCAGGTCGTGCAGATCGAGACCGAGCGCGACCGCATCACGGTGCGCCTGTCGGCGGCCCACTTCTTCGATCCGTCGCAGGCGGCGATCCGGCCGGAGATGATCCCGATCCTCGACCTCATCGCAGAGGAGCTGGTGACGCTGGACATGCCGTTGCGGATCGAGGGACACACCGACGAGAGCCGTCTCGGCTCGGGGCGGTTTCGCGACAACTGGGAGCTGTCGTCGTCGCGGGCCGCCGCGGTCGCCAGCTACGTCGAACGCGCGCACCACATGAACGGCAAGCTCCTGTCGGCCGCCGGATACGGATCGACGCGTCCGCTGGTCGAGGGCAACACCGCCGCCGCGCACGAGGCCAATCGCCGCGTGGAGATGGTCGTGCAGTTCGAACCGGGCCGCGAGTAGGAGCAGCGAAGTTTTTCCGGCGCACTGCTAGAGTGCGGCCGCTTTGACAACGACTCGCAAGGTCGCGTTTCTCGGCGCGAGCAAGGGCATGGGGCGCGCGCTGGCGCGGCGGCTGGCGGCGCGCGGCGATCGGCTGTTTCTGCTCGGACGCGACGTGGAGGATCTGGGGCGCAGCGCGCACGATCTCGAGGCACGGGCGGGCGAGAGCGTGGGGCCGGTCGGCGTGGCGGCCTGCGATCTCGAACGGCCCGAGACGTTTGCGCCGGCGCTGGGCGCCGCGGTCGCGGCGCTCGGGGGCCTGGACACGGTGGTCGTCACCGGGGGGATGTTTGCGACGCAGGAGAAGCTCGAGGAGGAGCCGGAGCTGGCGCGCCGGCTGCTCACCGTCGACTTCGCCAACACCGTCGTTTTCTGCGAGGAGGCGCGGCGGCTGCTGCTGGCGCACGGGGGCGGCACCTTGTGCGTGTTCAGCTCGGTCGCGGGCGAGCGCGGGCGCAAGCCGGTGATCCTGTACGGCGCGGCGAAGGCGGGGCTCACGCGGTACCTCGAGGGCCTCGACCACAAGTTCCGCGCGCGCGGGCTGCGCACGATCTGCGTCAAGCCGGGCTTCGTACGCACCGGAATGACCGAAGGCTTGCGTCCGCCACCGTTCGCCGGCGAGCCGGAAGCTGTCGCGGCGCAGGTTTGCCGCGCGATCGACCGCGGGACTCCGGTGGTGTACGTACCCGGGATCTGGGCCCTCATCATGCTGGTGATCCGCTGGTTGCCGCGGTTCGTGATGCGGCGTATCGGGTTCTGAGAGCGTCTTGAATATTTTTTCGCGCGGAGACGTCTCAGGGCTAGGCTAGGTGCGAAAACGGGAGAACGTCATGGCGCGAACGGGTTTGGCGACATTGATAGCGGTGCTGGTGGGCGGGGCTGTCGCCGGCGATGCTCAGGCGTTCCAGGGCTTCCGGTGCGCGACCGGCCGCTTGGTCGAAGAGGGCGACCGGCCTCCCGAGGTTCAGAACCGCTGCGGGGATCCCGACACCGCCGATTCGCGCGAAGAGCATCGTACCGTCCGCCGAACCGTCTGGACGTACGTCGACGGTGTCCCCATCGCCAAGGAAGTGGAGGTCTCGGTCTCGGTGATGATCGACGAGTGGACCTACGACCTTGGCCCGCATCGATTTATCCGACACCTGATCTTCGAGAACGGCCGTCTGATTCGGGTCTGGACGACCGACCGAGGCAACAACGGTTGACCCGAGGGGACACGATCTTTCCGGGAGTGCAGGTTTCCCGGGTGATGCGCAGACTCATTCGATTGATCGGAGCCACGGCTCCTTGACGATCGATCGCTGGCCGCCGCGCCGCCTCATGGGGAACTAAGCGGGGAAATCCTCGTTATCCCTTTGGCGCCGTGGGCGAAAGTGCTACTAAAAGTCAGCCGTTTGTCGGTGGATGACAGCGAGGGCATGTTCGATGGTCAGATTGCGGTTGGGTAGACGCAGCGTTCTCGTTGCCTTCCTGTTGGCTGGTTTTGGCGGCGCGTGCACGTCGGCGCGCGGCACCTTGCCGTATGACGCAGGGACTGGGGGCGCCAGCGGCAACGACGCTTCGACCGTCCTCCCGGACGGGGCCACCGTCGATCTCGCCCTCGACCGGACGGCCGACACCGGTCGGGACGCCGGCATGGAGGCGGCTGCGCCCGTGTGCCCCTCGGGATCCCACACCTGTCCCGGCGGCTGCGTCTCGGACAATGACATTCACACCTGCGGCGCGTCCTGCACTCCCTGTGACGCTCCGACGAACGGCGTGGCCACCTGCGACGGGAAGTCGTGCGGCGGCATGTGCCTCAACGGCCAGCAGCTGTGCCACGGCGCTTGCATCGATGCCAACGCCCCATGCGCGGGCGGCTGCCCCACGGGCGAGCACGTCTGCGGAAACCTCTGTCCGTCGCTGATGGACGTCAAAGCCTGTGGAACCTCGTGCACGGCTTGTGCGGTCCCGACCGGCGCGACCCAGGCCAGCTGCGACGGCAGCAAATGCGATTTCGCGTGCACCACCGGATATCACAAGTGCGGTGCGGGATGCGCTCTCGACACGGACGCGACGGCATGCGGAATGGCTTGCACCGCCTGTCCGACCGACCCGAATGGGACCGCGCAGTGCCTGGGCGGCAACTGCGCGCTGTCGTGCGGCAGCGGTTATCACCTGTGCGGGAGCAAGTGCGTCAGCAACAACGACGTGGGCAGCTGCGGAACCACGTCGTGCACCGCCTGCGTGCAGCCGACCGGCGGCTCGGTGACCTGCGACGGAACGCAATGCGTTCCCGCTTGCCCGTCGGGCATGAAGCTGTGCGCCGGGACCTGCATCGCCAGCAACGCCGCTTGCAGCGGGGTTTGCGCCAGCGGGACCCACAACTGTTCCGGCATCTGCGCCAGCGACACCAGCGTCAACAGTTGCGGGACGGCGTGCACGGCCTGCTCGTTACCCACGGGGGCGAGCTCGACCTCTTGTAGCGGGACGACGTGCGGCTTCACCTGCGGCGCGGGCACTCACGTTTGCGGCACCGGTACCAGCACGCGCTGCGCGGCGGACAACGATCCGAGCGGGTGCGGCACCAGCTGTGTGAACTGCCCCACCGACACCAACGGCGCGGCGGCCTGCACGAGCGGGGTCTGCGCGCTGCAATGTAACTCCGGCTTCCACCTGTGCGGCGGCAAGTGCGTCAGCAACAAAGCTGTGGCGACCTGCGGTCCGAACGATACGACGTCGTGCACCCCGTGCCAGGCGCCGACGGGGGGCACCGTCACCTGCGATGGGCTCGCATGCGTGCCGGCCTGCACGAGCACGACCAAGCTGTGCGCAGGCGCCTGCATCCCCACGGCGAACGCTTGCAACGGCGTCTGCCCCACGGGATCGCACAACTGCAGCGGCATCTGCCAGTCGGACACCAGCACCACCTTCTGCGGCTCGACCTGCACGTCGTGCCCCACGCCCACGTCGAACGGCTCGGCGGCCTGCGACGCGACGAGCGGCAAGTGCAGTATCGCTTGCAGCTCGGGGTTCAAGAACTGCCCGGGGACCACGCTCTGCATTCCCACCTCGGGGTGCTGCAGCACCGCCGACTGCACCAGCGGTCCCCCCAACACGACGGGCGTGTGCGGGACGGCGAACACCTGCAGCTATCCGTGCGCGACCAACTTCGTTTCGTGCAGCGGCGCCTGCATTTCGAAGAGCTCGTGCTGCACCAACAGCGACTGCATCGGTGCCGGTTCCGTCTGCGGCGGGACCTGCCAGACCAACGGCGTGTGCAGCTATCTCCCGACCCCCAACTGCAGCAACCCCACCTGCTCGGGCACGAACCGCGTTGCCTCCGGTACTTGTAGTGGTGGCACCTGCGTTCCCCCGGCCCCGGCATCCTGCGGCGGAAACTTCACCTGCTCGGGCGCGGGGTTGTGTACCACCTGCGCGTCGGGATTCAAGCTGTGCAGCACCACCAGCGGCAACACGTGTATTTCCACCGCCAGTTGCTGCACCAGCGCCGACTGCACGGGTAACGGGACCGGGTGCGCCGGGACCTGCCAGACCAACGGCACGTGTCTGTACCAGAGTGTATCGTGCGGCTCGTCGATGTGCTCGGGGCTCAACGTGGTCGACCCGGGTACGTGCTCAACGGCGGGCAGCTGCACTCTTCCCGGTGCTCACGCCTGCGCGAACAACTTCGCCTGCTCCGGCACCACCTGCAAGACCAGCTGCGCATCGAGCACGGACTGCGCGACCGGATTCACATGCTCGGGGTCGGCGTGCATCGCCAAGTGCACCACCCCCGCGTCTTGCCCCGCGCCCGCGGCGTGCCAGGTCGCGGTTTGCACGACCAGCACCGGCCTTTGCTCGACGCAAAACGCAGCTGACAACTCTTTGTGCGGCTCCGGCCTGCTTTGCTCGGCTGGCGCCTGCAACCTGCCGGTCTTCACCGCGCTCGCCGCCAATACCCAAGCCCACGGCGTCAGCGCCAACGGGACGGTTGTCGTCGGACTCAATGTCAATGGTGGCAGCATCTCTCCCTTCCGTTGGACCCGTGCCGGGGCCGTTCCGCTTCAGGTTCTGGCGGGCTCCAACAATTGCTTCGTTTCTGGCGTGAGCCCTGACGGAAACTTCACGTTGGGTAACTGTGATTCGAGCCCGGTGCGCTGGCCGGGAACCAGCGCCGCTGTCGTTATCGGCCTGCCTCCGGCCGGAGGCACCTCGGGGGCTCTGGTCGCCTCCAGCACCACCGCGGCCATCATGACCGGCTCGGTGCAACTCTTCGACGGGAGCAATCACACCGGTCTGTGGGTGACCGGCAACAATCCGACCACTCTCACCGAGATCGCCGGCTCGACGGGAAGCTCGCCGAACGGCATCAGCATAGACGGCTCGGTGATTGTGGGGACGTTCTTCGACGCGAGCGGCAACAACCTGGCTTACCGCTGGACGTCCGCAACCGGGGCGATGACGCAGGTTCCCCTGATCTCGGGGGAGACCAACTCGAACGGAGTGGCGGTCAGCTCGGATGGCAACAAGGTTCTCATCCGGGCCAACGATAACGTTTCGTACATCTGGAACGTCCTTCTAGGCACGGGCACGACCGCTCTGACCAGCTTGCCCGCGGGCTTCGGGGCGGTCGCGATGAGCGCCGATGGCACGACTGTCGCGGCTCCGACCGCCAACGGCGTGTCGCTCTGGGTCAACGGGACGGTGACGACTCTGTCAGCGAAGCTCGCGAGCCTCGGCGCCGACGCCGGAAACGTCGTTCTGGGGACTCCGACCGGCCTCTCCTCCAACGGTAAGACCGTGATTGGCTATGGCTTCAGCTCCGTCACCGGCGCGTCCCAAGCTTGGGTCATCGTTACACCGTAGTCCACGCCCCGGCTTCTGCGGGCGGGTGGCTTTGAGCCGAGCGAGTCCGCGGCTCCCGGGGTCGTTACCGCCGTAGATCCAGCGTCAGTGGGAAGCCCTTCGCCCCGCGGGGCATCTCCTGCCACACCGTCTCGGGCAGCGCGCCCGGGGTGTGGCCGAAGGCGTAGAAGCGCGAGCTACGGCGGCCCTCGGCCTCGAGCGCGTTGGCCGGGCGGTCGTCGTGCGCGCGCCCACCGGGGTGCGAGACGTAGTAGGTGCAGCCGCCGACCGCTCGTCCCGTCCAGGTGTCGACGAGGTCGAAGGTCAGCGGCGCGTGCACGCCGATGCGCGGGTGCAGCGCGTTTGGCAATTGCCAGGCGCGGTAGCGCACGCCCGCGACCAGCTCGCCGCTGGTTCCCGTCGGCTGCAGCGCGATCGCTTGCTGATTGCAGGCGACGACGTAGCGCTCGGGGATGAAGTTCTGCACCTTGATCTGCACGCGCTCCAGCGACGAGTCGACGAAGCGCACCTGCCCGCCGCCACTCGCCTCTTCGCCCATCACTGACCAGGGCTCGATCGCCTGGCGCAGCTCCAGCGCGATGCCCGCCGCATTCACGCGCCCCGCGACCGGGAAGCGGAACTCGAAGTGGGGCGTGAACCACTCGGGCTTGAACGGATAGCCCGCTTCATTCAAATCGTAGACGACGTCGCCGAGATCTTGCGCCAGGAAGTGCGGCAGCATGAACCGATCGTGCAGCGCCGTTCCCCAGCGCACGGGTGGCCGGCGGTAGGGCTGCCGCCAGAACGTCGCCACGAGGCCGCGCAGCAACAGCTGCTGCACCAGGCTCATGCGCGCGTGGGGCGGCATCTCGAATGATCGCAGCTCGAGCAGTCCTTGCCGCCCGCTGGAGCTGTCGGGGCTGAACATCTTGTCGATGCACAGCTCGGACCGGTGGGTGTTGCCGGTGACGTCGACCAGCAGGTTGCGGAAGATGCGGTCGACGATCCAGGGCGGCACTGGCCCCGCCGGGCTCGCGTCGATCTGGCGGAACGCGATCTCGAGCTCGTCGATGCTCTCTTGCCGGGCCTCGTCGATGCGCGGCGCCTGGCTGGTCGGCCCGACGAACATGCCCGAGAAGAAGTACGACAGCGACGGGTGATTGACGAAGTAGCCGATCATGCTGCGCAGCAGATCGGGGCGGCGCAGGAACGGACTGTCGGCCGGCATCGGCCCGCCGAGCACGACGTGGTTGCCGCCGCCCGTGCCGGTGTGGCGGCCGTCGATCATGAACTTCTCGGTCCCGAGGCGGGTGAGCCGCGCCTCTTCGTAGAGCGCCGTCGTGTTCTCGGAGAGCTGCTTCCACGACAGCGCCGGGTGGATGTTGACCTCGATGACGCCGGGATCGGGCGTGACCGCGAACTGGCCGATGCGCGGATCGCGCGGAGGCGCGTAGCCCTCGACGCGCACCGGTGTGTCGTGGGCGCGCGCGGCCTCCTCGACGGCGGCGACCAGCTCCAGGTAGCCCTCGGTGCTGGCGATCGGCGGCATGAAGATGTGCAAGATACCGTCGCGGACCTCGACGCAGAGGGCGGTGCGCACGGTCGCGTCCCAGCTCTGCGGCTGCGCGCGCGGCGAGAACGGATCATCGCCCGCCGCGCTGCCCGCCGGCGCGCGCCGCCCCGGCCCATCGGCGCCCATGCCGGCCAATCGCGGGTCGGGGAGCGGCGCGCCGTCGCCGCCGCGCGCCGATTCATAGCCCCACGGTGCGCGCGTCCCCGGCTGCTGCAGCCGGTGCACCGCCGGCAGCGGCGGTAGCTTTCCGAACGGATCGATCTCGTGCATCTGCTGGCGCAGCTCGGCGCTGATCCAGGGCAGTCCATCGATGGGCAGCCGGTACCCGAGCGACGAGTCGCCCGGGATCAACAGCAGCCGTTCGCTGCGCAGTGGCCATTCGCCGGTGCGCCAGCGATTGCCTTGCCGTGTGTGTTCGGCGTGCTCGATCGGCAGCACGTACCCGACGACCGACGTCAGCCCATGCTCGAACACGCGCGCCAGACGCGCGCGTTCTTGCGGATCGTCGAGCCGCAGGTCGGACAGCGACGTGTTCACCGGCAGCCGGCGCTCTTTCCACGCGTAGTAAAAGCCGTCTTCGTACGCCGGCAGGATCTGGTCGGCGTCGACGCCCACCAGCTGCGCGATCGTGCGAATCAACGCGCGCGGCACATCGGGGTGGGGCGCCACGGCGCGCGTCCCCGGCGCGGGATCCTTCACGATGAGCTCGGGCCGCCGCCAGATCGGCGTGCCGTCCTTGCGGAAGTAACTGGTCAGCGCCCAGCGCGGCAGCGGTTCGCCCGGGTACCACTTGCCCTGGCCGTAGTGAAGCAGGCTCCCTGGCGAGAAGAGCGCCTGCATGCGCTGGAAGAGCTGCCCCGCGAGGTAACGCTTGTTTGCCCCGAGCGCGGTCGTGTTCCACTCCGCACCGTCGGGGTCGTCAATCGACACGAACGTCGGCTCGCCACCCATCGACAGACGGACGTCGCTGGCCTCGAGAGCGCCGTCGATGGTCTGGCCCAGGCGATCGATCGCCGCCCAGGTGTCTTCGGTGTACGGCTTGGTGACGCGCGGGTGCTCGATCGTGCGCGTGACGCTCATCTCGACGGCGAACGTCGTGCTCGTCGGGTCGTGCTCGCGGGCGCCGAAGGGCGCGTACGAGCCGCTGACCGGCGCCGCGCTCGTGGGATCCGCGGTGCACGCGAGCGGCAGGTGCCCCTCGGCGCACAGCAGGCCGCTGGTGGCGTCGAAGCCGATCCAGCCTGCGCCGGGCAGGAAGATCTCGGCCCAGGCGTGCAGATCGGTCACGTCCTCGGCGACGCCCGACGGACCGTCGAGCGCCTTGACGTCGGCCTTGAGCTGGATCGAGTAGCCCGACACGAAGCGCGCGCCGAAGCCGAGCCGCCGTGTCAGCTGCACCATCAGCCACGCGAAGTCGCGGCACGAGCCGTGGCCTCGCTCCAGCGTGTCGTCGGGCGAGAAGACGCCGGCTTCCAGGCGGATCTCGTAGCGCAGCAGATCGCGGATGTGGCGGTTGATGTCGACCAGCACGTCGATGGTGCGCCGGTCCTTGCGCGCGACGTCCCGCCGGAGCTCGGCGGCGAGCCGGTCGACCGGTCCCGACGACGGCAGGATCGCCAGGTAGGGAGCCAGCGCGATCCGCTCCTCCTCGGTGTAGTGGAACGGATACTCCTGGACGTGCTCGTCGATGAAGAAGTCGAACGGGTTGGTCGCCGTCAGCTCGGCGCGGAGGTCGACCTCCAGCTCCAGTTCCTGGGTCTCGCGCGGGAAGACCAGGTGCGCCTGGTAGTTGCCGAACGGATCCTGCTGCCAGTTCATGAAGTGCTGCTCGGGGAGGACCTTCAGCGAATAAGCGAGGATCGGCGTGCGCGTGTGCGGCGCGGGCCGCAGGCGCACCACGTGCGGCGCCAGCTGCACGAGCCCGTCGTAGCGGTACTTGGTCTTGTGATGGAGAGTGACGGTGATCGACATCAGTTGTGACCGCGGTTCATGAAGGTAACCTCGACCATTGTCAAGGCTCGCCGATCGACGCCAGGTCCGTCTTCTCGGGTTGGATGTGCCAGATCTCGTCGGCGTAGCGGCGCACGGTCTCGTCGCTGGAGAACCGCGCGCCGCCGACGATGTTGTGCAGCGCGCGGCGCGACCAGTCGCGCGGATCGCGGAACGTCTGCGCGGCGCGCGCTTCGGCGGCGACGTAAGCGTCGAAGTCGGCGCACACCATGAACGGATCGTGGTGGCGCAGGTTGTCCATGATCGGTTTGAAGCGATCGATCTCGCCCAGGCTGAAGAACCCGCCCGAGATCAGATCGAGCACCTCGGTCAGCACGGCGCTGCGCGCGATGAACGCGCGCGGGTCGTAGCCCGCGGCCCACAGCGCGTGCACCTCGGGCGTGGTGAGACCGAACAAGAAGAAGTTCTCAGGGCCGACCGCCTCGCGGATCTCGACGTTGGCGCCGTCGAGCGTGCCGACGGTGAGCGCGCCGTTGAGCGCGAACTTCATGTTGCTGGTCCCCGACGCCTCCTTGCCGGCGGTCGAGATCTGCAGCGACACGTCCGCGGCCGGGATCAGCGCCTGCGCCAGTGACACGCCATAGTTGGGCAGGAAGACCACCGCCAGGCGGCCGCGCACCTCCGGGTCGGCGTTGATCACCGCGGCGACGTCGTTGATCAGCTTGATGTGCAGCTTGGCCATCGCGTAGCCGGGCGCGGCCTTGCCGGCGAAGATGTACGCGCGCGGCGTGGTGTCGGCGCCGGGGTTGCGTTTGAGCGCCATGTAGTGCGCGACGATTTGCAGGCAGGCCAGCAGCTGCCGCTTGTACTCGTGAAAGCGCTTGATCTGAATCACCACCATCGCGTTGGGCGGCAGCTCGACGCCCGTGCGCCGCTGCACCAGCGCCGCCAGGTCGCGCTTGTTCTGCTGCTTGACGTCCCACAGCTCATCGAGCAATTGCGGGTCGTCGGCGTGCGCGAGCAGCGGTGTGATCCGCGCCAGGTCGCGGTCGATCCACTCCGATCCGATACGCGACGTGACCAGGCGGGTGAGCCGCGGGTTCGCGTACAGCACCCAGCGGCGCGGCGTGACTCCGTTGGTCTTGTTGTTGAACCGCTCGGGCCACAGCTGATGAAAGTCGGGCATGAGGTGGCTCTTGATGAGCTCGGTGTGCAGCGCCGCCACGCCGTTGATGCTGTGCGACCCGACGGTCGCCAGGTGCGCCATGCGGACCTGCTTGTTCTTGCCGTCGCCCTCCTCGATGATCGACATGCGCTGCATGCGATCCGTCTCGCCGGGCCAGCGGGTCTGCACCTGGCGCATGAAGCGGTGGTTGATCTCGTAGATGATCATCAGGTGGCGCGGGAGCATTCGTTCGAACAGCTTCACCGGCCAGCGCTCCAGCGCCTCGGGCATCAACGTGTGGTTGGTGTAGCCGAGCGTCCGCTCGCACAGGTTCCAGGCGTAATCCCAGTCGAGCTTCTCGTCGTCGAGGAAGACGCGCATCAGCTCGGCGACGGCGATCGCCGGGTGCGTGTCGTTGAGCTGGATCGCGACCTTGTCGGGGAAGGCGTCGAACGTCGCGTGCCGGCGCTTGTAGCGTTGCACGATGTCGGCGATCGAGCAGGCGACGAAGAAGTACTGCTGCCTGAGGCGCAGCGCCTTGCCCTCCTCGCTCTGGTCGTTGGGATAGAGCACCTTGGAGATGTTCTCGGTGTCGATCTTCTCCTCGACGGCGCGGCGGTAGTCGCCCTCGTTGAAGAACTGCAGGTCGAAGTCGCGGGTCGCGCGTGCCGCCCACAGGCGCAGCGTGTTCACCGTGTCGGTGCGATGGCCCACGATGAACGAATCGTGCGGCAAGCCGATCACCGTGCGCGCGTCGACCCAGTCGGCGATGAGGCGCCCTGTGTCGTCGTGGCGCATCTCGACCCGCCCGTAGAAGCGCACCTTCTGTGCGTCCTCGTGGCGCGGCAGCTCCCATGGATTGCCGAGCTGCAACCAGTTGTCGTGGCGCTCGACCTGGCGGCCGTCCTCGATGCTCTGCTCGAACATACCGAAGTCGTAGCGGATGCCGTAGCCGACGGCGGGCAGCTCCAGGGTCGCCAGCGAGTCCATGAAGCAGGCGGCGAGCCGCCCGAGGCCGCCGTTGCCGAGCCCGGGGTCGCCTTCCTGTTCCAGCACCGCGCCGAGATCGAAGCCGCGTTCAACGGCGAGGCCCTCGGCGATCTCGTAAAGCCCCAGGTTCATCAGGCAGAGTCCCAGGCTGCGGCCGGTCAGGAACTCCGACGAGAAGTAGCAGGCGCGCTTGACGTCGCGCTCGAGGTGCGTTCGCTGCGTCGCCAGCCAGCGGTGCACCAGCCGATCGCGCACGGTATGCGCGAACGCGTAGTACAGGTCCATCGCCGATGCGTCTCGAATTTCCTTGGCGCAGGTGTGAATCAGATGCTCCAGCACCGCCTTCTTGAAGTCGCCGCCCTGAAGGCTGGCGCGTTTTCCGGCAGCGACGACGCTCTTGCGGTCGCTGCTGCCAATCGTGGGGCCGACGCTCGGGTCCGCGGGCTCGCGCGTCGACGGGGCACGCTGATTTCCGTCCTCGTGCTGGGGCTGTGGCACGGGCGCTACTTTGCGCTCCGGGCTGTATCGCCGAAGTTTCGTTCACGAGTGAAGTACGTAACTTCGCGCGCCCGCCGCCATCTCCCCGAGCGCGGAACCCGAACGTGCACGTGATCGCGATTGGTGGTACGGAACATTCACGAGCACGGCTTCGGCACCTCGACCGTGAGCCGGTTTACCGGCCTGCGGCGACCAAAAGAGTCAGGCAGATGACTGTTGACGTTTCCGACGGGTGCCGGCGCCGGCATATGGATTGCCTTTCCCTTCGCCTCGCTTGGGAGACGTCGTGAAACACATAATTGGAATTTCGGATCTGCTCGGCCGCCGCTCGACGGCGTGGGTGGCCAGCCATCGATTCACCTGCGCCCCGCGCGTCACCTGCGCCCCGCGTGTCACCTGCGCCCCGCGCGTCACCTGCGCCCCGCGTGGCGCGCGCCGGCTGCCGGCGGGGGCAGGGTGGGGTGATGGGACCGCGCTCGAGGTCGCCGATCAGGTCTTTCGCCGTCGCTGCTGGCAGGTGGTCGACCCGGCCAGCCGCCGCGACCCGACCGAGGACGACCTGCGCTGGCTCGAGGCGGAGATCGGCGCGGCGCTGCCCGCGGACTACCGGCTCTTCGTGGGCGCGTACGGATGGACCGGCTTCCCCGAGGCGCTGCGGTTTCCGCTGCGCGAGGCCGGTCCGTTCGGCGCGGCGGGAGAGCTCTCGTCCTTTCTCGGATTCTCGTCGGAGATGCGGCGCGACCTGGCCTATCTGGTCAGCGAGGCCTACGCGGATTCGCTGCCGGCGGGCACGATCCCCATCGCCTCGGACCCGCACGAGAACCTCCTCTTGCTCTCGGTGACCGACACCAGCGACACCCGGATCTGGTTCTGGGACCGCGAGTGCCGCGGGATGGACGCGCAGATCGACGAGATGGTGCTCGACCTCGAGGCCGAGGGCGAGGACACGCTCGAGCTCGACGAGAACCAGATCCTGCGTCGCTGGGAGGCGCTGTTCCCGGAGCGGCGGCCGCGGCCGGACGGGATGGGGCCGGCCGGGTTCACCAACGTCTACGCGGTGGCCGACTCGTTCGCGACGTTCCTCGGATCGCTCTACTGACGCCGTGACGAAGGGACGACTCGAGGCTTTCAGCGACGGCGTGATCGCGATCTTGATCACCATCATGGTGCTCGAGCTCAAGGTCCCGCACGGCGCCGACTGGGAGGCGCTGCGCCCGCTCTGGTCGGTGTTCTCGACGTACGCGCTCAGCTACGTTTTCCTGGGCATCTACTGGAACAACCACCACCACATGTTGCACGCCACCGGGCGGATCAACGGCAAGATCCTCTGGGCGAACCTGCACCTCCTCTTCTGGCTGTCACTGGTGCCGTTCGTGACCGGCTGGATGGGGGAGAACCACTTCGCGGAGCTGCCGACCGCTATCTACGGCAGCGTCCTGCTGGCGTCGGCGATCGCTTACAAGCTGCTCCAGGATCAGATCGTCGCGCTCGAGGGGCCGGACTCGAAGCTGGCCCGCGCCGTCGGCCGCGACGCCAAGGGGCTGGTGTCGCCGGTGCTCTACGCGCTGGCGATCCCGCTGGCGTTCGTGCAGCGCTACGTCTCGCTGGGGCTCTACATCTTCGTCGCGTTGATGTGGCTGGTCCCCGATCGGCGAATCGAGTCGCACCTCGAACACTGACGCGCGGGCCGGGCGCGGATCAGAGGTCCGTGAAGCCGTCGAACCCGGTGTCGTGCGGCGTGCGGTCGCCGTGCTTGTGGGGGTGCGGGTTGGGCGTGCGCGCGACCGGTGGGGCCGCAGCGAGCCGCTTCATCTCGACGGCGACCGTGTGGTCGGTGCGGGCGTCGAATGACGTCTCCCAGCGCTGGTAGCCATTGGCGTCGACGATCAAATGGTGGGTTTCGCCCTCGCGCGGCACCGAGACCGGCGATTCGACCACGCGCCCGTCGAGGCGCACCAACGCTTGCGGCGGCAACCCGATGAGCGTGATCACGGAGATGGCCGGTGGCGGCGGGGTTTGCACCTTCGGCGGCTGCGGGCGCGGGTCGGCCTCGCCGGTCGTGCCGGTGCCGGTGGGGTTCGCGGCGGTGGTGGTCGTGCCGGTGGAATCGTTCTGCGCGGTGGTGTCCTTGTCACCGGCGCCCGACGACTGACCGGTGAGCACGCGGATGATCACCAGCGCCGCCAGCGCCACCGCGCCGGCCGCAGCCACGCCGATCGCGAGCTTGCTTCCGGCGCTGCGCGTGCGTGGCGCGGTCTTGTAGCGCTCGGAGGCGCCTTCCGTGAGCGTGCTCGGGTCCTCGGGCAGCAGGACGCGCGTGCGTCCAGCGCCGCTCGGCGTGGTGATCGCCGCCGGAGAATGCAGGGGCCGCTGCGAGAACCCACCGCTCGGTGGCCGCAACGCCCTGAACGGCTCCTCGGGAGGCGCCATGAGCGTGCTGCCGCTCGACGAGATCCCGGCCGAGGCCGGCATCGGCGTGGTCTGCGCCAGCCGCTGACCCGACCGCGGCCCCGAAGAGCCCATCTCGGGCACGCCTCCCGGATGGTGTCGCGCCTCGGTCGAGACCGGAACTTGGAGGTGGATCTCCTCGGACGGCGCCAGCTGCGCGAGCCGCGCGACGATGTCCCTCATCGATTGCGGGCGCTCGTTCGGATCCTTCGCCAGGCAGTCGAGCAGCAACCGCCGCGCCGGGGGCGACATCCAGGGCGCCGAGTGGAGCGGCTCCGGCGGCGGGCGCGACACGTGCGCGATGATCAGATCGCCGAAGCCCTCGTCCAGGAACGGCGCCTGCCCGCAGAAGACCTCGTACATGATGCAGCCGAGCGAGTAGACGTCACTGCGGCTGTCGATCTGCTTCACGCCGCGGCACTGCTCGGGCGACATGTACATCGGCGTGCCCAGGAGCTGGCCGGTGCGGGTCTTGGTCCCGCCCTCGCCGCGGCCCATGAGCTTGGCGATGCCGAAGTCGAGCACCTTGGCGATCGGCCGATCGGGCGGGTGCTCGTCCGGGACGTGCAGGTAGACGTTGTCGGGTTTGAGGTCGCGGTGGATGATCTCCTGCGCGTGCGCGGCGGCGAGCGCCGAGGCGATCTGCCGGAAGACGCCCAGCGCGCCGATCTCGTCGCGCCCGACGCTGCCGACGCGTTCGATGTACTCGCGCAGGCTCTCGCCGCGCAGCAGCTCCATCACGATGTACGCGCGCCCGTCGTGCACGTCGCAGTCGAGCACCTCGACGATGCCCGGGTGCTTGATCACCGATGCGGCGCGCGCCTCGGCGAAGAAGCGGCCGACGAGCTCCGTCGAGTTGCTGAGATCGTGCAGCAGGAACTTGATCGCCGCCTTGCGCGCGATGTACTTGTGCTCGGCGAGATAGACCTCGCCCATGCCCCCCTCACCGAGCTTCTCGACTAGAACGTAACTGCCAACCGTCCGGTCACTCACCGACCAAGATCACGGCTCCGCGCCTGCCTCGCAAGGTCGGCAAGCTAGCATGGGACACAGCTCCGAGCCAGCTTGGCGGCGGGCATGCGACGGGATGGCCGAGCACGGCGACGCGCCGCATTTTGATGTGCGCGGCCGATTTTTGCGCGGGAACAACGCTGGGCCCATTCGTTGGACAGACAGGTTTTGCGCCGGGGCAGAATCGCGAGCCCCGCGCGCGTTCTCGAATCACTTACCAGCCAATGAACCGCATGGAAGCACCCGGCGAAAACGAGCGGCCAAACGAGCGACGAAGCTCTCCGCGATTTCGGCTCGCGCTGCCGGTCAACGTCCACGTGGCCTGGCGAAGCGCGCCGGTCACCGTCGAGCTGATCGACATCGGCCGGGACGGCGCCCGGTTCAAGTCGCCGACCTGTGAGCTGGGCCTGGAGCAGGAGGCGGCGTTCGGGTTCGTGATCCCAGGCGAGAGTCAAAGCCAGGGTCCAGGCCAGAGTCCAAGTCAGGGTCCAAGTCAGAGTCCAAGTCAGAGTCAAAGCCAGCACGTGTGCGTCGCCAACGGGCGGGTGGTGCGTCTCGGTGATGACGGCGAGTTCGTGCTCTCGGTCGACCGCGCCAACGACGCATTTCACGGATTCTTGGTTTCTCTCGCCGACTGACCCGTTCGGCTGGCGATCGGCCCGGGGCGCGGATGTGTCCTGGCGGTCGCCGTGGTTTTTCTCTCGACCGTCGGTGCCGGGTGTCGTTAAGATGCTGCGGGCTCTGGGTCGGCCAGCCCAAATGAGGCGACACCGAATGGAAAACGCAGGCGCACCTGGAAGGGCCCCGCGCCGCGGGGCGATGGCATTCGCGCGGTTCGTCGGCGGGATCGGGTTGGTTGTCGCGGTCATCTTCACGTTCTCGGGGAGGGCGCACGCCGCGGAGCCGACCGCACCGCCACCGCCACCGCCGTCGCCGTCCGCGGCCCGGGCCGCGGCGCACGACTCGGCGACCGAGCCCGTGAGCGATGCCACGGCTGGCATGAAGGTCTCCGATCGGCCCTGGGCGGTCGGCGTCTCCGCTGCGCAGCAGGAAGCCGCCCTCAAGCACCTGCAGGAGGGCAACAGCCTGCTCAAGGAGTCGCTCTTCGTCGCGGCGGCCAAGGTCTACCGGCAAGCGCTGACCGAGTGGGACCACCCGGGCATCCACTACAACCTCGCGCTGGCCCTGCTGAACATGGATCAACCCGTCGAGGTGTTTCAGAACCTCGAGGCCGCGATCAAGTACGGCGCGGATCCGCTCGATCCGGAGAAGCTCGAACACGCCAAGAGCTATCTGCGCCTGATCGAGAAGCAAGTCGCGTCGGTCGACGTCCGTTGTGACGTCGACGGCGCCCAGGTCACGTTCGACGGCGCCCCGTTGTTTCGCGCGCCCGGCCGCTACCAGGCCCTGGTGCGCGCCGGGACGCACACCGTGACCGCATCGAAGGAGGGCTTCACCACCACGTCGCGGACCGAAGACATGACCTACGACAAGCGGACGGCGATCAACCTCCGGCTCTACACCTCGGGCGACCTGATCGGATACCGGCGGCTCTACCCGATCTGGCGCCCGGTCGCGATCGCGGCGTTCGGCGGGGTGCTGCTGGCGACGGGAGCGATCTTCACGCTGCAGGCGCAGAAGAACTTCAACGCGTTCGATTCGTCGGCGATGCAGGTCTGTCCGGTGGGTGGCTGCGGAACGACGGATACGAGTTATCCCGCGCTGAACGACCTGCGCAACCGAGGAAACACTTACAAGACGCTGGCCACGATCTCGTACATCGCCGGCGGCTCGATCGCCGCAGCCGGTGTGCTGCTGCTGGTGCTGGATCGATCGACTCCGTACCGGGTCGATCCGGAGGCCGATCGGCGCGACGTCGCCAGCTCCACGCCGCTGTTCTCGCCGTTCGTTGCCTCGGGATTGGCCGGCCTCGCCGCGACGGGGAGGTTCTGAGTGCGCACCTCGCGGATCGTGGCGTCGTTGGCCGGGCGCGGGTGGTTGGTGGTCGGTCTCGTCGCCGGCCTCTCTTTCGTGGCTGGCTGCCCGCAGCCCCAGAGCGCGATCTGCCCATCGGGCCGCGTCTGCCAGACGCCCTACACCTGTGCGGCCCATCAGGACATCTGCATCCTGGGCACATGCGGTAACGGCGTCGTCGACAAGGACGAGGTCTGCGACGACGGCAACACCATCAACGACGACAATTGCAACAGCAAGTGCACGTCGGACAACAGCTGTGGCAATGGAATCAAGGATGATACGTTCGACGACCCGACGAAGAACGAGGCGTGCGACGACGGCTCGCACAACGGGGAGCCGATGCATTGCAGTTTCGATTGCAAGTCGGACGGCAAGTGCGGCAACGGTATCGTCGATACGCAGGAGGAATGCGATGTCTGCACTCCCGACGACGCCGCCATCGACTCGAGGGTAGACGACGGGGCTGCCGCCGACGCGCTCATGAGCACCGACGCCGCTCTGGGCGACGGCCCTGGAAACGACGGCGACGCTGCCGATGCCGATGAGGCGGGGACGGGGAGCGGCGGCGCCACCGGGAGCGGGGGCGCCGGTGGCAGCGGGGGCGTCGCGGGCAATTCGTGCGGTCTCCTCGAGTCACACGCCTGCAACTCGGATTGCACCGTCGCCCGGTGCGGCGATCGCAAGGTCAACCGCGCGGCCGGCGAGCAATGTGACGACGGCGGCGAATCGAAGACCTGCAACGTCGACTGCACGACCGCGTCTTGTGGCGATGGCAGCCTCAACCGGACCGCGGGCGAGCAATGCGACATCGCTGGCGGGCTCGATACCAAAAACTGCATCGGCAACGGGGCCGCCGCTGTGGCCGCCGGCGTCACCTGCCAGTTCTCCCGGTGTGGCGACGGCTACGTGAACGCCGCGGCGGGCGAGACCTGCGACAACGGAGACGACGATACGGCCGATTGCAACGGCAGCACTGCGCCCGAGGGCGTCGCATGCCACAAGCCCCGGTGCGGCGACGGCTACACCAACATGAAGGCGAACGAGGATTGCGACACGCTCGGCGGCGCCGACGCTGCGAACTGCAACGGGAGCAGTGCTGGCGCCGCGGCTTGCCGCACCCCCAGGTGCGGGGATCACTACGTCAACGGCGCGAGCGGCGAGGCCTGCGAAGGCGACGCCAATGGCAACGACACGATTAGCTGCAACGGCATGCTCGCGGGCAACGTGCAGTGCCAGTTTTCCAAGTGCACCGACGGCCACATCAACATGGCTGCGAACGAGCAATGTGAAGTCGCGGCCAACGGCGCCGATACTGTGATGTGCAACGGCACCGCTGCGGGGGCGTTGCAATGTCAGAGTTCGGTGTGCGGCGACGGCTACGTCAACCCCCAGGCGGGGGAGGCCTGCGACGACCACAACATCGTCCCCGGCGACGGATGCAGCGCCAGCTGCCAGAAAGAGACGGGGTTCATCTGCACGTCGGCCTCACCGTCGGTGTGCAACTCGGTGTGCGGCGACGGCCTCCGGGTCGGTCACGAGGCTTGCGACGACTTCAACAACAGTAGCTGTGGTGGTTGCAACGCCGCCTGCGACACCGCGCAGACACCGGGTAGCGCGAAAGGATCGATCACCGCCGTTGGTTCGGCGTCGCTGTCGAATGGCGATTCGTTCACGCTGTCGGACGGCGTGCATGCGCCAGTCACGTTCGAGATCACGAACAAGACGCAGGGGTCGGGGCACGTCCCCATCGCGCGTGGAACCAAGGACGATGCCCCGACGGTCGCCGGCCGAATCGTCAGCGCCATCAACGGCGTTGGCGCGCTCGCGATCAGCGCGACCAACAATGGCGCCCAGATCTCGCTGTCAAATTCGATCATGGGAGCGAGCGGCAACGTCTCGATCCAGACGACCATCAAGGCGACGGGTTTCGTCGTGGTTGGCATGGGTGGCGGCGCCGCCTATGACTGTGCCGCGGGCATCGGGTGCGGCGCAGATACCGACTGCGCCAGCGGCATCTGCTGCCTGACCGGGACCCGGGGTGGTACGCCGTGCACCAAGAACAAGTGCCTCGGTTCGCTGTGCAACGACGGTGTCCTGAACGGTACAGAGACCAGCGTCGACTGTGGTGGCCTGTCTTGTGCGGCCTGTGCGGACAACAAGGCTTGCTTGACGGCGTCGGACTGCACGAGCGGAGTCTGCGACAAGACCTGTCAACCGCCGGCGTGCAACGACGGCGTTCCGAATGGAACGGAGTCCGATACCGACTGCGGAGTGGCCTGCCCCGGCCAGCCCTGTGCCGACCTCCTGAAGTGTGCGGTCACCGGTGACTGCTCGTCCGGCGTCTGCACGGGCGGCATTTGCCAAATTCCAACCTGCAGCGACAACGTGCAGAACGGAGGCGAGGCGGGCGTGGACTGCGGGTCCGCCGCTTGCCCGGGTCAGCTCTGCGGCAACAATTCAAGCTGCGGTGTCGCGGCCGATTGCACTTCAAACGTTTGCACGGGCAGCAAGTGCCAGGCTCCGACCTGCAACGATCACGTGAAGAATCAAGGCGAGACCGGCGTCGATTGCGGCGGTCCCTGCCTGCTGTGCAAGGGCGCGACGTGCACAGCCAACCCGCAATGTGCGAGCAAGAGCTGCTCGGCGGCTGACGGCGGCACGGACGCCGGAGACGGGGGAGACGGCGGCACGTCCGCCCGGACGTGCGACTGAGTGAGTTAGTGGTAGGCGCTGACGATCGCAATATAACGGGTCAGCGCACCAGCTGCGGCCGAGGGCGGCGTATTCGGCTGTAGCTTACCGTCGGCGCCGGCGTTGAACTGCCAGACGGCGCCGGTCGGATCGATATCATCCGCGATGTAGACCGCATGCCCGGTCGGATCGATCGCGATCGCGTTCGGGCTGTTCGTGCCAGCGGTGCCAATCGCCAGGCGCGACGGGCTGAGCGCGGTGAGCGCCCCGTTGTCGCCGACGGCGTACTGAAAAACGTCGCTGGTGACCGCGTCGGCGGCGTAGGCAAACCTCTCGGTCGGACCGACCACCAAGCCGACCGGTGACGTGCCAGCTGCAACCGTTGCCGGAGAGAGCGCGGTCGGCGCGCCGGTCGCACCAATCGAATACTGCGAGATGTTGTTGCCGGTGCCGTTGGCAACGTAGAGATTCCGGCCCGACGGTCCGATGGCGATGCCGCTCGGCTCCATCCCGGTCGGGGTCGATCCTCCCGTCGCGACCGAGAGAGTGCCGTTCGGCGCGACGGTCAGGAGCACGACGCTGCCGCTGCCGATGACCACGTAGGCGAAGCGCCCCGATGGATCGAGGACCATGCCGTTGGGAAATCCGGCGGTCGTCACCGACGCTGCCGCCGGCGTCAGCGCGGTCAATCCCCCGGTGGCGCCGACCGCGAACTGAGAGACGGTCCGATCCGATTGATTGAGCACGTACGCGAACCGGCCCGAGGGGTGAATGGCCACAGCGATAGGGAATTGCCCGGCAGGGATGGCCGCGGGCGTCAATGCCGTCAATGCGCCGGTACCGCTGATCCCGTATTGAGAGACGTTGTTGCCGCTGCTGTTGGCGACGTAAGCGAATTTCCCCGATGGCGTCGCCGCGACGTACTGCGGCCCGGTCCCGGTGACCGTGAGCGTGCCCACCGGGCTCAGGGTTCCGCTGGTGCCGACGGTGTATTCGGAGATCGTGTCGTTGCCGTTGGCGGCGTAGGCGTACTTCGCCGAGGCGGCGACGTCGCTGTCACCGGGAACCATCGCGACTGCCACCGGCGCTCCCTGCGCGGCAACTCGCGGCAGCGGATTGGCTACCAGCGTCCCCCCGGCGACGATCTTGAGTTGCGACAAGCTGTTCCCGGTGCGGTTCGCGACGAACGCAAACTGGCCGCTTCCGTCGATCGCAAGCGCGGCTGGATCCGCCTCCGAAGGGGCTGCCGCCATTGCCACGAGCTTCCCGTCCGTGCCGACCGCCAGAGGGGTCACGCCCATGCTGGTTCCGTTCACGACCAGCACGACCCTTCCGCTGGCATCGCAAGCGATCGCGGAGGGCCCCCCTGCGACGGCCACCGTTGCCGGCGCCAGCGGCGTGAGCGCGCCGCCCGCGCCGACCGCGTACATCGAGACGGTTCCATCGGTGGCGTTGCTGGCATACGCGAAGCGCCCCGTCGGATCGACCACAACACCAGAAGTCCCCGATCCGGCGGCGACGGTAGGGGTGGCCATTGCCGCCAGCGTGCCGTCGGCACCGATCGTGAATTGAGACAGCGTTGTCGCGCCATTGTTGGCTACGTAGAGCGCCTGCCCGGCCGGATCGATCGCGACTCCGGTCGGTCGCATGCCCGTCGCCATCGATCCGATCTTGGTGAGCGCGCCGCCGGCGATGCTGTATTCGGTGACGTCGTTGCTGGTCGCGTTGACGACGTAGGCAAATCGGCCGGTGGGATCGACGGCGATGGCGCGCGGCGCGGTTCCGGCTGCGATCGTGGCTGGCGCGAGCGGCGTCAGACTGCCGTCGGCGCCGACGGAATACTGCGAAACCGTCCCGTCGCCGCCGTTGGCGACGTAGGCCCACTGGCCCGACGGCGCGACGGCCACGGCCGCCGGCTGCGCGCCGGTTGCGGCTTTGTCGACGAACGTCAGCCGGCCACTGGCACCATCGAGCGCATAGGTCGCCACGTTGGCGGCGTCGCTGTCGGCGACCAGCGCATAGCGCGAGTGCTGGGGCGAGCAGTTCACGATCACGTCGCCGACGTCGCCGCCGCCCACGGTGCCGGTGCCGTTGCGTACCGAGCACGTCTGCCCCGGCGATGTCGGCTGCGTACCCACCGTGACGGTGTATGAGGTTCCGTCAGCGACCGGCATCGCAAAGGCGAACCGCCCGTTGCGCGTCACGGGCAGGGTCTGACTGCCCGCCACCAGGACCAGACCGCCGCCGAGCAGCCCCGAGACGACGCCGCCGATGGTGCGCTGTCCACCGTCGCCGCCGCCGTCGCGTGCATCGCCTCCGTCGGGGGGCGCGGCCGTATCGCCCCCGTCGGTGCCCGGCATCGTGGTGCCGCCCGCCCCGCCGTCCTTTCCGCTGCCGCCACCCGAGTTACCACATGAGGAGATCGCGAGAGAAAATGCTATCGGGACGAGCGCGATCGTTCTCCCCAGACGAACGCGCGGTGCCCGAGATAGGCCGAGGCTCACGGTAGCCCGAGAGGATATCACCGTCGCAGCCGCGCTGCGTCCTTGGATGAGGAGTTTCGAGGTGCTTCCTTCCCCGGGGCGGGTCGCGGCTCACAGGCAGGTGCTGGGGTCGCAAACGGTGCCTGATCGGTTCGTCGCCCCCCGGCGACCCTCGCAGCGCCCGTCGAGAAAATCCGAGATTGAAGAGACGACCCTGGGACCGCCGGAAATGGGCCTCGTCCGTTCCGGCTATCGCAGCCGCTCGACCAGCTGGCCGAGCTGCGCGTTTAGGCGGTCGGCGCGCTCGCGCTCCTTCTTCAGGAGCTGTTCGGTCTGCTGCTGCGCCAGGCGCGCCCGCTCCTCGGCCTCGCGCGCGGCGCGCTCGTCGCGCTCGGCGGCAACCTGCGCGCCCTCGGCGCGCTGCTTCTGTTCCTTGGCCTTTTCGAGGGCAGAGCCGAGCTCGACGTTCTTCTGCGCCAGCTCCTCGTTGGTCATCTCGACCTTGCTGTTGGCGGTCACGACCTCTTTTTGCGCCTCGCGCTGCGCCGCCTCGGCGCGCTGGCGCTCGCGCTCCTTGGTCACGACCTCTTGCAGCCGGCGCTGGGCCTCGCCCTGGGCCTCGGTCGCTGCGGCGGCATTCTTCTCCGCCGCCATCTGCGAGTTGTGAATCACGAACAGCGCGACCGCGGCCGCCGCCAGCAGCATCACCGACAGCACGCCGGCCATCGCCAGCAGGCGCCGCCGCCGGCGAGCGCTCTTGGCGCGCCGCCGGAACACCTCCTCGGAGAACGCGCGTGCGACGTCGGGCAGCTCGCCGCGATAGCGCCGCTGGAAGCGCGCCAGCTCGTCGACCATGTCGCCGCCCCAGAGCAGGCCGAGATCGCGATTCTTCGCCTGCCACTGGCGCGCCGCCTGGCGCAGCTGCTCGAGGAACAGGCTGTCCTCCTGGCTCTCGTCGAGCCACCGCCGCAGCGTCGGCCAGCTGGTGATCAGCGATTCGTGCACGATCTCGACGGTGGCGCCGCCGCTGCCGCCGCCGGTCTGCACCACCAAGAGCCGCGACTCGACCAGCTGGTCGATGAGCCGCCCGAGCCCGTCCTTGTCGTTCGACGTCTCGCGCAGCTCCTCGATCTCGCGCACGGCGCGCGTCCGCTCGGCGGTGACCAGCTGCACGAACAGCGGCCGCGCCAGCCCCTGCAGGTCCGGCGGCAACTTCCCGATCACGCGGTCGGCGTGGCTCACCAGCGCCCCGGCGATGCCGCCGAGCTCGCCGTAGCTCTGCTTGGTCAGCAGCTTGCGCCGCGGGTCGCGCGCCTCCCAGAGCTGCGCCGCCGCGAACTGCAGCAGCGGCAACGCGGCCGGCGTCGACTCGAGGTGCCGGATCATGTCGTCGATCATGCCCGGCGTCTCGAAGCGATAGCCCGCCAGCTCCGCGGGCTGGATGATCGCTTCGCGCAGCCCCTCGGCGGTCGGCGGTCCGAGGAAGAAGAGCCCCTTGGCGAGCTCGTTCATGAAGTGCGGGTCCTCGGCGATGCGTCCCAGAAAGTCGGCGCGGATCGACACCACCACCCGCACCGGCGACGTCGCGTCGTCGGCGGCGCCGGACAGCGCGGCTGTGAACGCGCGCCGTTCGGCGGGGTCGGGCCCCAGGGTGTACAGCTCCTCGAACTGATCGATGAACAGCAGCACGCGCTTGTTCCCGCGGCGCGAGATGCTGCGCAGCGCGCTGCCGAGATAGCCCGGCTCCGTCGAGAGACGCTTGGCCAGCTCCTTTTGCGCGCCGATGTCCTCGACCGGCGTCGGCGAGCTGCTGACCCGCGGCGCCAGCAGCCCGGCGAGCGCGGCCATCGGATCGCGCCCGGGCCGCAGCACCAGCGCCTCCCACTGCTCGCCCGACGTCTTGAGCGCCGGTACGACGCCGGCGCGGATCAGCGACGACTTGCCGATGCCCGACGGTCCGACCGTCGCCATGAGCGGCGTGTCGCGGATGCGCGTCGCCAGCGCGGCGATCTCGCGCGAGCGGCCGAAGAAGCGCCCGGCGTCTTCCTCCTGGAACGCGCGCAGGCCGGCGTACGGCCCGCTTTCGACCTGCCTCGACCCCTTGGCAAAGCGGCCGGGCATGAACGGCTCGAGCGCGCGCAGGAGCGCGGCGGCGTCGGCGAACCGATCGTCCTTGCGCTTCTTGAGGCACCTGTCGACGACGTCGGCCAGCTCGGGGGGGAGGTCGGCGGACTCGTTGCGCACGCTGGGCAGCGGGCTGTCGAGGTCGGTGACCCAGGCGCGCGGATCGCCGCCCAGCGTCTCCAGCGGGTGCCGCCCGGTCAGCATCTGGAACAGGATGAGCCCCGTCGCCCAGATGTCGGTGCGGTGATCGATCGATCCGCCCACGCCCCACTGCTCGGGGGACATGTACGCCATCGTGCCGATGATCCCGGTGCGCGCCGCCATGTCCAGCGCCGCCGGGCCGATCGCCTCGGGCCGCGCCTGATCGCGGTGCGCGTCGACGTCGCGCGGCTCGTCCTGCAGCACCTTGGCGATGCCGAAGTCGAGGACCTTCACGGTGCCGGCGTCGGTGAGCAGGATGTTCTCCGGCTTGAGATCGCGGTGCACGATCCCCTGCTCGTGTGCACACGCGAGCGCGCGGATCACCGACGCGATGAGCTCGACGGCGCGCGTGGGCGCGAGCGGCGCCGATTTCTTGATCACCGCCGACAGCGTCTGGCCCTGCAGGTACTCGAGGACCATGAACGGGCTGCCGTGCAGCTCGCCAACCTCGTAGATGACGACGATGTTCTCGTGGCTGCAACGGGCGGTCGCGCGCGCCTCGACGATGAACCGGCGAGTCAGCTCGGCGTTGCCGGTCTGCAGGAACTTGATCGCGACACGCCGGCCGAGGCGATCATCGCGAGCCAGGTAGACCACGCCCATGCCGCCGGCGCCGAGCTCGCGGATGATCTCGTACTGGCCGAGGCGCGCGCCCACACCGGGCGCCTTGAATGGCGTGGATAACTCCCCGAACGGCGTGGGTGTCTGGTTGGGGATCGGCGTCGCCGCGTTCAACGCCAGCGGCGGCACTGACGCGTGGGGTGGCGGGCTGGCCTTATCCGTTGATCCACTGGCTGGCGCGCCAGTGACCGGCGCGGCCCCAGCTGACGCGGCCGCGCTGGCTAGCACACCCCCGAGCGCGAGGCGCGCCGGTCCGCCGACGGGAACCGGAATCATCGGCGGGCGCATCGTCGAGCCGCTCGGGGGCGCGATGCGGGTCGAGCCGCTGCTCGCCGGGCGTGGCTCGATCAGGCCCGACACCAGCTTTCCGTTCTCCGGGAACATCACGGTGCGCGGCACCGGCGGCGTCGCCGCGCCCGGTCCCGGAGCAGCGGCGGGGGCCGGCGCCTCGGCGGCGTCGGGGAGCATGGCGGTCGCCTCGCGACCGAGCGATCGCACGATGGCCTCCGACAGCAGCTGGGTCTCCGGCACCGCGCGCGCGACGCTGCCCGGCTTCCCCGCTTCCTCGAGCGTCTGCGCCCTCTCGCCGCCGGGTACGAGCCACTCGTAGGTCTGAGTGGGACGATCTGGATCCGAAGGACCGGCCTCCGATTGCGGAAGGGGGTCTGCTGCGTTGTCTCCCTGCCTTGGCTTCATGTGCCTTGCCCCGAGGTGGGGGCGCGCCACTATCCGGCAGGAGGCTGCCTCTGCCGAGGGAAAACGCGCCCGAGAGCAACGTACCGCCCTTCCGCCGACGCGTCTAGTAGGAGCCGGTGTGAAGCACGTGTTTGGCGCCACGCCAGACGCGCAGCGCCGCCAGGTCTCGCTTGTCACGCTGGTCGATTTCACGTTGAATCGCCGCCCGAATAGGAGATCCGGTCATGCGAACCTTCAAGGCAATGTCCTGCCTGCTCACTCTTTCCCTGCTCTCGATCTCGATCTTGGGGACGTCGACGCCGGCTCGCGCCGACGATACAACGCCGGCTCGCGCCGACGATACAACGCCGGCTCGCGCCGACGATAGAACGCCGGCTCGCGCCGACGATACAACGCCGGCTCGCACCGACGATGCGCTGGCACCGCCTGCCCCCGCGCCCGCGCCGCAGAATCCGCCGCCCACCGCGTACAGCTCGGCGCCGGCGCCGGTGGCACCCGCGCCGACGGCGTGGGCGGCCGGCGGCGCCGCGCCGAACATGCATGGGCCCAGCGTCTGGGGCATCCTGCCCTGGGGCGGCGTCGGCGTCGGCGGGCGTTTCATGATGCCGCTCGCGATCCGCCCGCTCCTGGTCAACACCGCGGTGCGCGACAACTTCGCGCTCGAGTTCGGCGCCGACCTGCTGCACTGGAACTACAACGCGGGCGCACCGGGTTTCGCGTTCAACTACAGCTGGACGGAGGTCCTGCCGGTCGTGGGCGCGATGTGGAACATCTGGATCAACGATCGCTTCGCGTTCTATCCCAAGATCGAAGCGGGGTACGCGTTCGGTTGGTTCTCGAACGTCGGTACCAACATGGTGGCGGCATCCTATGGTGGAATCTTCGCCGACGGCGCGGTCGGCGCGCTCTACAACCTGGGCGGCGGATTGACTCTGCGCGCCGAGGCGGGCTCCTCCGGTTTGAAGGTCGGCGCGGGTTGGCTGTTCTGACGCTCACCCCGGCGCATGACCGTCGGTCCAGGCGCCCTGGACCGCCAGCCCCGCGTCGACCAGCACCTGGTCGGCGCGCCGCAGGCGGCGGCTGATCTCGCGCGCGATGTTGAGCACCAGCAGCGTGTAGACCTCGAGATCGCTCTTGTAGAGCTTGGCGATCTCCTGCTGATCGATCACGCACAGCGTGGCCTCGCTCACCGCGCGCGCGGTCGCCGATCGCGGCTGGATGTCGATCAGCGACATCTCGCCGACGCAGTCGCCGCGCTGCAGGGTCGCCAGACAGAACTCGGATCCGTCGCGCCCGCGCTTGCAGATCTCGAGCTCGCCTTCGCGCACGATGAACATGCTGCGCGCCGGCTCACCCTCGGCGAACACCAGACCGCCGGGCGTGACGTGCATCTCGCGGGCGAGGTCGATGATGCGGGCCAGGACCATCTCGGGCAGGCCGCCAAAGATCGGGATCTGCGCCAGGAACTCGCCGTCGCCAGCGGTCCGATCGCGTGCGATCATGGTGGGACTTTACTCCCTGGACGATGTCACGACTAGCGCCTGGGTTCCGAGCCGCCTATCAGCTCGCGGCGCGCGCGGTGGCCTGTTCCAGCTGGGCACGGATCCGCACGGACATCAGGCGCGCGCTGTGATCCGCGTTGGCCAGCGCCTCTTCGAGGAAGCGCACACCGTCGTCGCGCCGGCCGTCACGCAGCGCGGACAGCGCCTTCCACTCCATGATCTCGACGATGTCCATCGGCTGCATGATGCGCCGGCGGCCCTTGCGAACCAGCTCGTCGAACTCCACGTCGGGCGCGGCGCGCAGCGCGCTGCCGACCATCTCGAGCATGATGCTCTCCTCGGGCGTGAGCAGCGAATCGCTCTTGGCCGCCGCGGTGGCCTCGCTCTGCCCTCGCATGAGCCGCGTGGCGATCTCGCGGGCCTCGCCGACCTCGCCCTGGTACCACTTGAGGCGCGCCAGCAAGAGGTGCGAGCTGACGACGCGCGCGACGCCTTCTCCGAAGGTCTGGGTGCTGAGCTCGATGCTCCGCTGCACGTGCGGCTCGGCCTCCTGCGGCCGGCCGATCGCCAGATAGATCTCGCCGAGATCCTTCGCGGTGACGCACTCGAGGATCGGAAAGCCGCACTCGCGTGCGATCTGGATGGCGCGCTTGTAGTCGAGCAGAACGCGGTCGACGTTGCTGGTGATGAACGACAGCGTGCATCGGTTCACCAGCGCGCCGGCGAGACCGATCATGTCGCCGTGCTCCTCGACGACCGAGATGCAGCGGGTGAACGTGCGCTCCGACTCGTCGTAGGAGCCGATGACCGCCTGGCACCAGGCCAGCATCGCCAGGCTCTGCGCGTAGCTCTCGTATCCGCCGGCTCCGAGGGTGCCTGCCAGGTCGACGACGTTGCGGAAGATCGTGACCGCGTCGATGGTCTTGTCTTGCCGCACGAGCGAGCGTCCCTTGCCCATGAGCAGGCGCGCCTCCAGCTCGGGGGGCTTGGGATCGATCGCGGCCAGCACCTCTGCTTCGGCGACGGCGGCCGCGGAGCGCGGAATGTCGAGCGTCCAGTCGAGCACGATGCCGACGTCGAGCAGGATGTCGATCTGCGCGCGCCGCGCGTCGCTCTTGCGCGCGCGCGCCAGCGCCAGCTCGAGATCCTTGAGCGCGCCTTCGTGCCGCCCGAGGCGGAAGCGCATGAGGCCGCGCCCCTTCGAGGCAGCGATCTGACCCGCGTTGTCGGCGTCGGGCAGGTTCTCCATGGCGTTGCGGAACAAGAGCTCCGCTTCGAGGTACGCGTGGCGCGCGAGCGCACGGTTCGCGAGATCGAGATAGAGCCGGCCGGCTTCGTCCTTGCGGCCGCTGCGCTCGGCGTGGAAGGCCATCTGCGGTAGCCGCTGGTTGTCGGGCAGCTGCTGCTGTTGCAGGTAGTAGTCGTAGGCGGCGCGGTGGATCGCGTCGCGCTCGGCCGGCGGTACCGCCTGGTACACCGTATCGCGCAGCAACGAGTGGCGGAACCCGAGCCGCCCGCCGCGATGGCGGACCAGGATCCCGCTCTCGGTCAGGCGGCGCAATCCGATGCTGGCGTCGAGCTGCGACTCCGTCGAGGCGCCGCCGCGATCCAGCTCCTTTTGCACGCCTTCGAGCTCCTCGGCGCTGAGCTCGACGCCCAGGATCGATGCGAGCCGCGCGTGGGCCAGCAGCTCGGGCGGCAGCGACTCGGTCTCGCGAGACGACAGCCATTGCACGAGCGGCAGGTCGGGCAGCCGCTCGAGCTCGTCGGTGGCCAGGTACCACGACGAGCCACGCTCGGTCTTGCGCACCAGACCGTCGCGCTTGAGGCCGCGCACCAGCTCGACCAGCAGCAGCGGCACACCTTGCGTGCGCTCGGCGAGGCGGCCGAGCGCGCTCGACGGCACGTTCTCCGCGGGTGCGAGCAGGCGCCGCGCCAGCTCCGCCGCCGCCGACGGATCGAGCGCCGGCAGTGTGTGCTCGAGACGCCGGGCCGCACGGCGCGCCCACGCGGTGCGGCCCTGGCCGAACGAGGGCCGTCCAATCACGCAGACCCAGATCGGGCAGCCGGCTTCCTTCAAGGTCGCGTACTCGATGGCGTCGAGCGCGGTCTCGCCCGCGAACTGCGCGTCGTCAATCACCAGCGCCAGCGGGCGCGTGCGCGCCGCGCGGCGCATCGCCTCGCCGACGGCGCGCGCCGCCGCGGAACGCAAGGCGCCGGGCGCCGCCGCCAGCTCGCGGATCTCGGGGTGGTCCGGCTGCGCCCAGCCCATGGCGACGGCGACGCCGGCCCAGACTTCGCGCGCGACCTCGGCGCCCAGGCGCGACGTCAGCTTGGTTCGGCCGAAGTCGGACGGCGTCTCCTCGGGCAGCGCCATGAGACGTGTGAGGATCTCGCGCGTCGTCTGCTCGGGTACGCCGCCGAGCGGCTCCTTGGACCGAATGAACAGCGTCTCCATGCGCGCCGTCGACTCGACGATCTGCGCCAGCGATTGAGCGAAGTGCGTCTTGCCGTAGCCGGGCTGGCCGATCACCGTCGAGATCGTCGGCGCGCCCTGGTCGGCGACCGACCGCGCCGACGTGAGGAGCGTGCGCAGCAGATCGTCGCGGCCGACGAGCGGCGCGACGTTCATGCGCGTGGTCGTGTGCTCCGAGAGCTGGTTGACCTTGCGCACGAGCGAGACGCCGCTGCGCCCCGGGATCGCGTCGACCGGGAGATCGGGCAGCACTTCGACCGCCGCCGCCGACAGCAGCACGCCCTCGGGATCCGAAGCCGCCGGGTACGACTCCTTCTTCGCGAACAGCGCGCTCTGATAGCGGCGCGTGCCGTCGGGGCGCGCCTGGATCGAGACGGTCGCGAGATCGACCAGCGCGCGCGGGCAGATGCCGCGCGCGACCAGCAACGTGGCGGCGTTGGACGCCGAGCGGGTCGGGTTGTCGCCGAGCTCGTGTCCAAACGCGAGCACGATCTGCGCTCCCGCGGTGTGCGCCAGGTGCGCGCCCATGTTGGTCATCACATCGCGCACGGCGCCGACGCCGCCCTTGCACTCGCAAAAGACCAGCGCGACTGCCTGCCGCTGGCGCGCGGGCGCCGTCGGCTTCGCGTGAACCGTGGTCTCGCCGGTGCCGGGGCGGGGCGCGTCGGTGGGCGCTTCCGAGGCGGTCACGAACGCAGCCTTCAACGCCGCCGCCAGCTCGGACGCGTTCGCGAAGCGCCGGTCCGGATCCTTGGCGAGGCAGCGCATGATCGCCTCCTCCACCGACGGTGGAACGTTCGCGCGGCGCGCGAGCGCCGTGGGGCGCCGGCTGCGGTGGCTCATCTTCACGTCGGCGGGGTTGCCCCAGAAGGGCGGCGCGCCCGACAAGAGCTCGTAGAGGATCGCGCCCACGGCGTAGACGTCGCTGCGCGCGTCGATGTCGGCGCGTCCCTCGCATTGCTCCGGTGACATGTATTCGGGCGTGCCCGCCGGCGCCTCCTCCGACGTCGTCTCGGCGTGTGCCTCGCCGGCCAGGCGCACCAGGCCGAAGTCGAAGAGACGCGTTGCCAGGTCGCCGCACACGAAGATGTTCTCGGGCTTGAGATCGCAGTGAACCAGGCCGCGTTGATGCGCGGCTTCGATCGGCGCCAGGATCTGCAGCGCCAGCCGCTGGAAGTCCGCGCCCGCGATCGGTTCGACCGCGGTCATGCGTTCGGCCAGCGTCGGCGCGTCGACCAGCTCCATCGCGACCCAGCGCGTGTCGTCGGCGAGCGCGCTCTGCTCGAACACCTCGGGAACAGCGGGCGGGCCCAGCGCCGACAGCGCCGCGACCTCACGCAGCAGGCTCTCACCGGCGGTCGCGTTGTCGGGCCGCGCGATCTTGATCGCGACCACGCGGTGATCGCTGAGACGCTCGCCTTTGAAGACGGCGCCGAATCCACCCTGACCGAGCAGGCGGCCGAGCGCGTATCCCGGGATCTCGGGCGCCGCCATGGGTGGGGGCGGCGGCTCGTCGGACGGCGGCCGCGCGAGGGCAGATCCGTGCGTCGGACAGCGGGGTTCGCTGTCAGCTAGCCGCCTGCCGCAGCCAAGACAACGGATCATTCTCAGGGCCTCGCCTTGCTCATCGGCGCCCCGCGGCCGCCTCTTGATAGGCGTGTTCCGTCAGTGCCCGTTCGAGCCCCGCAACAACAAGTTGTTGCGGGGGCTTCAACATGTCTGTGGTGCCGCCGCTGCATCACCAGAGCATTTTCCACCATTTAGGAGGTAAATGGTCAATTAATTTAGTAGGCACACTTACTGCTTTATTAGGCTGTGTCGCGGAAAGTATCCGCGAAACCGAAAAAGGCAAACCCCGGGCGACCGGGGGACGCAAAGCCAACGGGACTCACCGAGTCGGCCGGGCTACCGAAGGCGGCAAAAACAAAATGTTCGAGAAGCTGAACAACAAGCTTACCTGGCTCGCGGTATCCCTCGCCCTGGCGTCCTCACTGACCGGCTGTGAGCCGGGATCCGACACGCAGGCCGCTGACTCGAGCGAGAGCGAGCTGGCCTCGCAGAACGGTCTCAGCATGCTGAACGGTCTGTCGTTGACGAACGGCCTGTCGGGGAATGGCCTGTCGGGCAACGGCCTGTCGGGCAACGGCCTGTCGGGCAACGGCCTCCTCATGGATCCGCTCAACGGCACGAAGGCGCTGACGTCGACGAGCACGCTGATGAACTCGACGAGCGGGCGCAGCCTGGTCAGCTACATCGTGAAGTGCGCGCTGCCCTCGGGCCACAGCATCACCAAGAAGGACACCGGTGGCACGTCGTACACCTACCCGGGCTTGATCGGCACGGCGCCGGAGTGGGAGGCGAGCACCTGCGGCACGACTTGCCAGGAGCGCATGTCGGCCTGCTTGCTCGCGCACGTGAACACGTCGGGCGTGCACATCCCCATCTGGATCGACAGCGAGGGCGCGATCGGCTGGGGCCAGAGCACGGATTACCCGTACCAGGAGGGTTCGTTCTTCGGCAACGTGTTCGTGAGCCCGCCGGTCGCGCAGTACTGCAACGGCAAGGACTTCGACTCGGGGACCGTGCCGGGCCGCCTGGGCGCGAACTCGAATGCGCCGTACACGGACCCGTTCGGCTCGACGTCGCTGTGCTCGGCGTACTGCACGGCGCACGGCACCGACGGCTTCGACAAGTGCGGGAACTACACGCACGTGGTGACGGTGTGGCGCAACTTCGACGTCAACACGCAATACAAGATCTGCAACAAGCAGAACACCAAGTGCCTCGAGGTCGCTGGCAGCAGCAAGACGGCGGGCGCGGCGATCCAGCAGCGCACGTTCGCGTCGGCCGCGAACCAGAAGTGGACCATCACGCAGATCTCGCCCAAGCACTACAAGGTGGTGAACGTGAACAGCGGCATGGCGCTGGACCTGACCGGCGGCTCCACCAACGACAACACGGCGCTGATTCAATCGTCCTACAGCGGCACGGCGTCGCAGCAGTGGTCGTTCCAGTCGCTCGCCGACCAGCTGGGCAGCTACGAGATCAGCCCGCCGGCGAAGACGGCGTCGACCATCTGGCCGGCATCGGGCGTAGCCACCGACGGCGCCGCGATCCAGGCCGTCACCTACAACACGAACGACGCGCAGAAGTGGTACATCTCGCCGCTCTAACCAGCAGCGAGCTCGTTACCCCGAAGGCCCGGTCGGCGACCCCGACCGGGCCTTTTTTCGTTCGCGCAATGGGGGCGCGCGATGGGCGGTGAGGGGGGGAGACCCCACGGGCTGGGGCAACGCCTTGTTGCGGCAAGATCAACAGGCTGAATGGATGTAACGCACTTACACGCAATGAATTCATGCAGTTGAACCGTATTATCAATAATTAATTGTAGGCATAGTTACTGCTTTGTTAGTCAGGTGTAGAGCGGAAGGTATCCGCTCCCGAAAAAGGCAAACCCCGGGTGACCGGGGGACGCAAAGCCCACGGGACTCACGAGTCGGCCGGGCTACCGAAGGACGGATAAGAAAATGCTCGAGAAGCTGAACAACAAGGTGACCTGGCTGGCGGCATCGCTGGCTCTGGCGTCGGCGCTCATGGGCTGCCAGCCCGGTGCCGAGGATGATGGCGCTGGCGCGTCGACGTCGAGCGAGCTCGCGTCGCAGAACGGCCTGTCGCTGCTGAACGGCCTCTCTCTGACGAACGGCCTGTCGGGCAACGGCCTGTCGGGCAACGGTCTGTCGGGCAACGGCCTGTCGGGCAACGGCCTGCTGATGAACGCGCTCAAGACCGGCGTTCTGACGACCG
>CAZNCQ010000002.1:54358-92310 GCA_964571275.1 uncultured Myxococcales bacterium | reverse complement strand
GCATCATCGAGCGCCACGGCGGCAAGATCCGCGTCGACAGCCGCGTCGGCGAGGGGACGACGTTCCGGATCACCCTGCCCAGCACGGCAGGGTGACGGCGTTGCTGCCCTTCTACGTTGGCGCGCCAGTGGGGGACGCGAGGAGGGAATCGCGAAAGAGCGTGCGACGGTAGTGCCGCAGCTCTGCAATGGAGTTCTTGATGTCGACCGCTGCGTCGTGTTGGCCGGCGGCCGGCTTTTCGAACACAGCGTCTTTTCCGTACCAGCGCTCGGCGAGGACCTTCAGGCTCGAGACATCGACGAGCCGGTAGTGGAGATACCGATCGAGCGCCGCCATGTGACGCGCAATGAAGCGGCGGTCGGTCCAGATCGAGTTGCCGCAGAGGGTCGCGGGTGCCGGGCAGCTCGCCGTGATCCGTTCGAGTAGCAGACGCTCAGCTTCATGGACGTCGATGACCGAGCGCCGCACACGTTCGAGGAGACCCGTGGCGGTGTGCATTTCACGGACGATGGGCGTCATGCGGTCGAGCGCCTCCCCGTGCTGTGCGACGTCGATCGCGAGCTCATCGATCGGCTCGAGCTCGGCGGTCGTGATCACGAGAGCGGCCTGAAGAATGACATCCTCGAACGGATCGAGGCCGGTCATCTCGAGATCAATCCAGACCAGGTTTTCAGATCTCGGGCTGCGACGGCGCGTGGACACGCCCGCAGTTTGCCACGTGCCCTGGCGAGGTCATTGTCCGGACATGGCTGCACCCGTCGGGTGCGTGACAGAGTGGCACGGCCGCGATTGATTCTTCTGGCGGGATGTCAATTTGGCAGCTATGAGGGTGGCTGGGCCAAGTTGGCGTGAGCATGCGTTCAGTAAAATCAGCTAGTTGCGGAGAAATTCGAAGGATGGCACCGGCATTGATACAGAATCGGGCATGGACGGCATGAACGACGCCCCCACGGTGCTGATTGTCGATGACGAGCCCGGCATCGTCGACTCGCTGCACAAGATCTTCGAGCGCGAGTCGCTGCGCGTGCTGACCGCCGGGTCGGGCGGAGAGGCGCTGGAGATCATCCGGCGCGAGCCGGTCTCGGTGCTGATCACCGACCTCATCATGCCGGGCATGTCGGGCATCGATCTGCTCAAGGCGAGCCGCAGCCTGTCGCCCGAGACCGAGACGGTGTTGATGACCGCGTACGGCACCGTCGAGAACGCCGTCGAGGCGATGAAGCAGGGCGCGTACGACTTCGTGACCAAGCCGCTCAAGCGGGCCCAGATCGTTCGCGTCGTCGGCAAGGCGCTGGAGAAGCGGTCCCTGGTGCAAGAGAACCGCTCGCTGCGCGCGCAGCTGGCGGCGCACAAGAAGCGCACGCTGATCGGGCAGTCGCTGCCCTGGCGGCGCACGATGGACATCGTCAACCAGGCGGCGCCGTCGCTGGCGACCGTGCTGCTGCTGGGCGAGTCGGGAACGGGCAAGGAGCTGCTGGCGCGGGCGATCCACGACGGCTCGGCGCGCAGCAAGGGGCCGTTCATCCCGGTCAACTGCGCGGCGCTGCCGGAGACGATCCTGGAGGCGGAGCTGTTTGGCTACGAGAAGGGCGCGTTCACCGGGGCGGCGCAGCGACACGACGGCCGCTTTCTGCAGGCCGACGGCGGCACGCTGTTCCTCGACGAGATCGGTGAGATTCCCACCCACGTGCAGGTCAAGCTGCTGCGCGTGCTGCAGGAGGGCGACGTGGAGCGCCTCGGTGGCCGTTCGACCAAGGTCGACCTGCGCCTGGTGGCCGCGACAAACCAGGATCTGCGCGCGGCCGTGCGCGAGGGGCGCTTCCGCGAGGACCTGTACTACCGCCTGAACGTCATCGCCGTTCCGATCCCCCCGCTGCGCCACCGGCGCGAGGACATCCCGTTGCTGGCCGAGCACTTCCTGCAGATCTATGGTGAGCGCAACGCTCGGCGCCTGGCCGGCTTTTCGCGCGCCGCTGCCGACGCGCTGGCACGGCACGAGTGGCCCGGCAACGTGCGCGAGCTGGAAAACACCGTCGAGCGCGCGGTGGTGCTGTCGCGCGGCTCGTCGGTGGAGCTGGACGACCTGCCACCCGAGGTGCGGAGCGGCGGCGCGGTGTCCGGCGACGACCGCTCGCTGACGTTCGCGGTCGGCACGCCGCTCGGCGAGATCGAGCGCCGAGTGATCCACGCGACCTTGAGCCATGTGGGCGGCGACAAGCGCCTGTGCGCGCAGCTGCTCGGCATCGCGACCCGCACCATCTACCGGCGCCTGGAAGAAGAGCGAATCGGCCTGCCACCGACCGCGGGCGAGGCCTCCGCGGACCTGGACGCCGATGACCCGGAGCCGGTCGCGGGCCGCCCGGCCGAAGACGCGTCACGAACCCCCGGATCAGGTGTGCCAATTTGGCAGGGCCGCGACGCGGCTGAGCGCACCTAAATCATCGGAAGAGTAAGGTTTTCGGGTCCGCCGGCCGATGGCCCCGGCGTTGCTCTACTAGGCCCGTACCCGGGGAGGACATGGAGACACTTCTGCGCAAATACCTGTGGGCGATCGACCTGGCGGTCATCGCGATCTGCGCCGTTTTCAGCGCGCGCGCCACAGCGACCTTGATCCAGACCCGGATCACCCGCATCACGCCACCGGTCCGCAGCGCTCCGCGCGTGGCCGCGCCCGCGTCGGTCGGCACCTACTACGGCAAAGAGACCGACGCGATCCTCAAGCGCAACGTCTTCTGCTCGACCTGCCCGCCGATCCTCGAGCCGCCGGTCGATCTCTCCGGTGGCCCGCCGCCGCCGCCCTCATTGCAGCGCACGTCGCTGCCGTTGCGCCTGCTGGCCGTGATGTTCGCGCCGCGGCCCGCCGATCCGCGCTGGTCGGTTGCGATCATCCGCGACACCGACGATCACTCGGTGGGGCCGTACTCGATCGGCTCGAAGATCCGCGACGCCACGATCTCGGATATCGAGGAGGCGCGCATCTATCTCGAATTCAGCGCGGGGCGCAAGGAGTACCTGGATCTGATCGACAAGGCGCCGGCGGCGCCCAACGCGCCGGTCGCGGCCGCGCCGGCGGCGCCGGCCGCCGATCCGCTGATGGCCGAGCTCGACCGCGGCATCAAGAAGATCGGCGAGCACAACTACGAGGTGCAGCGACAGACGGTGGATTCGCTGCTGGGCAACATGAGCCTGCTGTCGCGCTCGGCGCGCATCGTCCCCGAGATCCGCGACGGCAAGGCGGCCGGCTTCCGCCTGTTCAGCGTGCGGCCCGACGGGCCCTTCGCGAAGATCGGCCTGCAGAACGGCGACGTCATCTCGGCGATCAACGGCCTCGAGATGACCAGCCCCGACAAGGCGCTCGAGGTTTACACCAAGTTGAAATCGTCCAGCCATCTGTCGGTGGGGCTGGAGCGAAACGGGCAGAAAATCAACAAGGAATACAACATCCGATGAGATCCCCCACAGACTATCCTCCCGGGTCGCGCGCGGGCTCGCTCGCGCGCGCATCGCGCGCATCGATCGTCCTCGCGCCGCTCGCGTTCGCTCTCGCCCTGGCGATCGCGCTGCCGGCGCCCGCCGTCGCGGCGATCGTCTCGGGCGCCGGACCGACGCCCACGCCGCCGTCGCCCCCGCCCTCGACGACGTCGCCTGCGCCCGCGGCGGCGACCCCGCCAGCGCCGACGTTGACGCCCAGGCAGCTCCGCCGCGCGAACCGCGCCAACCCGCTGCTGGGAAGCCCGACCGGTGTCGCGCCGCCCACGCCCGCCGTCACGCCGGGTATGACGCCGGGCACGATCCCCGGACCCGCGGTCACCGGCGAGCTCGTCGGCGAGAAGGACTTCAACTCCTGCAGGAAGTTCCCCGCGAATCGCCGGATCGTGAAGCTGAACATGAAGCCGGAGACCGATCTCGGGGATTTGATCTCCTGGATCTCGTCGATCACCTGCAAGCAGTTCGTGCTGCCGGGAACGATCCCCGCCAACAGCAAGAAGGTCACGATCATCGCACCGCAGCTGATCACGCCCGAAGAGGCGTACCGGCTGTTTCTCTCGGCGCTGGATTCGGTCGGCCTGACCGTCGCGCCCAGCGGCAAGTTCCTGCGCATCATCGAGACCCCGCGCGCCAAGACGAGCGCGATCCCGCTCTACAGCGCGGACGGCGATCAGCAGGGCGAAGCCTACGTCACGCGCCTCGTCCGCGTCGAGAACGCCGACGTCAACGAGGTGGCGCAGGTCCTCGGGCGCCTCAAGGGCGAACAAGGCGACGTGATCGTCTTCGCGCCACAGGGCGCGATGATCATCACCGACACGTCGGCGAACATCGCGCGCATGATGAGCATCGTCCGCGAGCTGGATCAGTCGGGCACGGGCGAGAAGATCTGGATCGTCGAGATCAAGAACACCGCGGCCAGCGAGATGGCCCAGAAGCTGGGCGAGATCTTCCAGGTCGCGCAGCTGGGCGGCAAGGGCCGCACCGGAGCGCCGCCGCCCGCGGCCGGGGCGCCCGGCAGCAACAAGCAGCCTCCCAAGGTCGGCGACCTCACGTCCGAGATGATGGTGTCGAAGATCATCCCCGACGAGCGGTCGAACCAGCTGATCGTCATCGCCAACGAGCGCGCCTACGCGCGGCTGCTCACGCTGGTGCGCAAGCTCGACGTGCCTCTCGAGAGCGGCGATGGGCGCATTCACGTCTACTACTGCGAGAACGCGAACTGCGACGAGCTGGCCCAGACGCTGGGCGCGGTCACCGGCGTCGCGGTCGCGGGCGCAGCCGGCGGCCGGACGAACCGGGCCCGCGGCGCGACGCAGGCACCGACGCCGACGCCGACGGCGGGAGGCTCACCGGGCCAGGGCCCGTCGCTGCTGTTCGAGGGCGACGTGCGCATCAACTTCGATCGGCCGACCAACTCGCTGATCGTCGTGTCGTCGCTGAAGGACTACCAATCGCTCCGTCGCGTGATCGAGCGGCTCGATTCGCCGCGCAAGCAGGTCTTCGTCGAGGCGCTGATCCTCGAGGTGACGCTCGACAAGAACCGCGAGCTCGGCGGGTCGTTCCACGGCGCGATCCCCACGAACCCCTTCAACCAGACCAACCAGGGCCTGGGAATCTTCGGCTTCAACCCGTCGAAGACGCTGAACCCGACGTCGCTGCTCGGCGAGACCATGCTGGCCGGCATCCTGGGACCGGTGCTGTCGCCCGACCAGGCGCGCAGCCTGGGCTTCGGCGCGACGTCGACGCTCGACATCCCGTCGTTCGGCGTGCTGGTTCACGCGCTGCAAACCAACAGCGACGTCGACGTGCTGTCGAATCCCCATCTCTTGATCATGAACAACGAGGAAGGGGAGATCTCCGTCGGCTCGCGCATCCCGTTCCCGGTCAGCACGCTCGGGCTGGGTGGCGCCGTCCCCGGCGCCGCGGGCGGCGCCAATCCGCTGGCGGGCCTGGGCCTGGGCAGCCTGTTCCCGCAGGTGCAGCGCGAAAAGGTCGCGCTCGAGATGAAGCTGGTGCCGCACGTCAACGAGCACGACATCATCCGCCTCGAGGTCGATGAGAAGATCTCAGAGGTCGCGCCGGGCGCGAGCAACCTCGGGCCGTCGACGTCGGAGCGAACGGCGAAGACGATCGTCGTCGCCAGGGACCAGCAGACGATCCTGATCGGCGGCCTGATGTCCGACAAGGTCATCAACAGCGTGCAGAAGATCCCGCTGCTCGGTGACATCCCGATCATCGGCTTCTTCTTCCGCGACACCACCCGCCACGTCGTGAAGACCAACCTCATCATCGCGCTCACGCCCTACGTGATCGCCGACCAGACCGATCTGCGGCGCGTGCTGGAAAAGAAGATGAAGGAGCGGCGCGAGTTCGTGGAGCGTTTCGGCGGCGAGGACCGGCCGAATCCCGAGGCTCAGGTCGACTATCGCCGTAAACGCGGCATGCTCGAGGAGATCAACCGCGCCGCGCGCGAGGTCGAAGAGGAAGATCAGGCCGAGCAGGAAATTCGCGAAAAGCTGGAGAGCGATCACTCGGGCGAGGTCGAAGCGCCGGCTCCGCCGTCCGGGCCGAGCGCGCCGCAGCCGGGCGCCGCGACCCCCGAGAGCACGCAGCCTCCGTCGACCACGCCGCCGCCTCCTGCGGCGACGCCGCCGCCACCACCGGCTGCGGCACCACCGGTCACGACGCCGCCGGCCGAAGCCGCACCGCCACCGTCGCCATAGGGAGAAACAAAGGACGTGGGTTCAAGACTGATCGGACAGATTCTGCTGGAGGCGAAACCCGCCTCGGGCCCGGGTCTGACCGCCGAGCTTCTCCAGCAGGGGCTGGACGTGCAGGCCGCCGAGGGCGGGCGTCTCGGCGAGATCTTGGTGCGGATGCGCGCGGTCACCGAGGAGCAGGTGCAGCAGGCGCTGGGCAAGCAGCTGGGCATCGCCTACCGCGCCGATCTGAAGCCCGACGAGGTCGACCTGGATCTGATCACGCATGTGCCGATCGGCTTCGCCAAGCAGCACCGCCTGCTGGCGATCCGCAAGGAGAACGACGTCGTCACCGTCGCGGTCGCCGATCCGCTCGAGGTCGGCGCGCTCGACGACCTGCGCGCGCAGCTCGCCGCCGAGATCGAACCGGTGCTGGTGCCGTCGCAGAAGATCCTCGAGGTCATCAACGAGGTCTACGGCCGCAAGCAGGACAAGGGAGGCGATCTCGGCACCGAGGGCGAGAACGAAGACGAGATGGCCGGGACCGGCGAGGAGCTGGTCGACATCCTGGAGATCACCGACGAGGCACCGATCATCCGCTGGGTCAACTCGCTGCTGTTCAACGCGGTCAAGGAGCGCGCGAGCGATATCCACATCGAGCCGGGCGAAAAAGAGGTCATGGTGCGCTATCGCATCGACGGCGAGCTCTACGAGACGCGCCGCGCGGCGCGCCAGTTCATGCCGTCGATCATCTCGCGCGTGAAGATCATGGCCGGCCTGAACATCGCCGAGAAGCGCCTGCCGCAGGACGGCCGCATCCGCCGCAAGATCGCGGGCAAGGACATCGACATGCGCGTCGCCACCATCCCGACGGTGAAGCAGGGCGAGCGCATCACCATCCGTCTGCTCGATCGCGAGTCGGTGTTGCACGATCTCGCCGACATCGGCTTCGGCGACGATCACCTGCGCCAGATGGACGACCTGATCCACCGGCCCCACGGCATCTTGCTGGTCACGGGGCCGACCGGTTCGGGCAAGACCACCACGCTCTACGCGTGCCTCGCAAAGATCAACTCGCCCGACCTGAACATCCTGACCATCGAGGACCCGGTCGAGTACCAGCTGGACGGCATCTCGCAGACCGCGGTCAACGACAAGATCGATCTGACCTTCGCGGCCGGGCTGCGGTCGTTCCTGCGCCACGACCCCGACGTGATCATGGTCGGCGAGATCCGCGATCTGCCGACGGCCGAGATCGCGATCCAGGCGTCGCTCACCGGCCACCTGGTGCTGTCGACGATCCACACGAACGATGCCGCGGGCGCGATCACCCGCCTGGTCGACCTCGGTGTGCAGCCCTTTCTCGTCGCGTCGTCGCTGATGGCGTTGCTCGCGCAGCGCCTGGTGCGGCGGGTGTGCATGGAGTGCCGCGAGCCGTACACGCCCAGCGACGAGGACTTGCTGAGCATCGGCATCGACCCCGGCGACTTCGCGTCAGGCGCCGCCACTCGGGTCAAGTTCAAGAGCGTCCACGCCGGTCCGCCCTCCGGCATGCTGTTTCGCGCGCGCGAGGGCGGGTGCCCGACGTGCCTCGGCGCCGGGTTCAAGGGCCGCACCGCGATCTACGAGCTGCTGATCATCGACGAGAAGATCCGCCAGCTGGCGATCAAGAACGTCGACGCGCAGACGCTGAAGGTCACCGCGGTGTCGTCGGGCATGCGCACGCTGCGCGAGGACGGCGCGCAAAAAGTGCTGGCCGGCCTGACCACCACCGCCGAGGTCCTGATGATCACGACGCAGGATGCCAACTGATGCCGGTCTACGCTTGGAAGGGATTGAACGCCGCCGGGAAGAACGTCTCCGGCACCAAGGACGCCGACGGGCCCAAGGTGCTCCGGCAGATGCTGCGCAAGGACGGCGTGTTCATCACCGAGCACCGGGAGATGCTGACCGGCGGCGCCGCGAAGGCGTCGCCGCGCGCGGGCGACGGCGGGGGCGGCGCGCCGGTCTCGGCGTTGCGGCGCCAGATCGATTTCGGCCGTCTGTTCGAGCGCGTGCGCCCGCAGGAGGTCGCGGTGTTCACGCGCCAGCTCGCGACGCTGTTGAAGGCGGGCATCCCGCTGGCCGAAGCGCTAAACGCGCTGTCCGAGCAGTCGGACAACAAGAAGTTCGAAGTGGTGCTCACCGAGATCCGCCAGAAGGTCAACGAGGGCGGCGCGCTCGCCGACGCCATGGCGACGCACATCGAGATCTTCCCCGACCTCTACACCAACATGGTCCGTTCGGGCGAGGCGGCCGGCAACCTGGACGCCGTGCTGGCGCGGCTGGCCGACTTCATGGACGCGCAGCACGCACTGCGTTCCAAGGTGTCGGGCGCGATGACCTATCCGCTGATCATGATGATCCTGGGCGGCATCGTCATGGCTGTGTTGATGATCGTCGTCGTTCCGAAGATCACCTCGGTGTTCGAGGACATGGGCCACACACTGCCCTGGAACACGCAGCTGCTGATCTTCATGGCCGGCTTCGCGGGCAGCTACTGGTGGGTGCTGATCGCGCTCGGTACCGCCATCTATTGGGGCTACAAACGCTGGGTGCGCACCAAGAAGGGCCGCGCCACCATGGATCGGGTCACGCTGCGGCTGTGGCTCATCGGGCCGCTGATCCGTTACGTCGGCGTCGCGCGCGTCGCGCGCACGCGGTCGACGATGCTCTCGGCGGGCGTGCCGGTGCTGAACGCGCTCGAGATCGTCAAGAAGGTGCTCAACAACGACGTGCTCGAAAAGGTCGTCGAGGAGGCGCGCGACGCCATCCGCGAGGGCGAATCGATCGCGGCGCCGCTCAAGCGTTCGGGGCAGTTCCCGTCGATGATGGTGCACATGATCGCGGTCGGCGAGCGCTCGGGCCAGCTCGAGGCCATGCTGGAGAACGTCGCCGTGGCCTATGAGCGTGACGTCGACAGCAAGGTCCAGCGCCTGACCACCATCCTGTCGCCGCTCATCATCGTGGTCATGGCCGTCGCGGTCGTGTTCATCGTGTTTTCAGTCTTGCAGCCCATCTTGGATATGCAGAATTTCGTTCAATGAGGAGGAGCCCAATGATCCGCATCATTCGCCAGTACCTAAAACGCCGCCGCTCCGGCGGTTTCTCGTTGCTCGAGATCATGATCGTGCTCGCGCTGATCGGCATGATCGGCGCCGGCGTCGCCGTCGTCATCAACCGTTCGTTCCAGAGGGCCAAGGAGAAGATCGCCAGGGAGCGCATCAAGGAGATCTCGCAGGGCGTGACGACGTACATGATCGACAGCAACAACAGCTGCCCCAAGAGCCTGGATGACCTGGTGGCGCAGAAGTACGTCGCCAAGGCATCGGCCAAGGATCCCTGGGGCAAGGACTTCGTGCTGCGCTGCCCGGGGCAGAACGACACCGACGGCGCCGACGTGATCTCGTCGGGGCCCGACAAGGCCGACGGCACCGCCGACGACATCAAGTCCTGGGAGCTGCAGTAGCGGGCGGATCTCGTGAACGGCGGGGTTGGCAATATCAGCGAGGGGCGGCGGCGCGCGGCGGCGTACGGCTTCACGCTGATCGAAGTGCTGATGACGCTGGTCATCGTCGCGCTCATCACGGGCGGCGCCGTGCGCGGATTTCGCTCGCTGGCCAAGAGCGACTTGCGCGCGGGCACCGCGCACCTGTCGGGCGCGATTCGCTACCTGTTCGACCGCGCGTCGACGACCGGCAAGTACCACCGCCTCGTGATCGATCTCAACGAAGGGCGCTACTGGGCCGAGGTCTCCGACGACAAGTTCTACGTTCCGCGCGAGGCGGAGAGCATGGTCGATCGGCGGCGCCGCGAGGAAGAAGAAAAGAAGCAGGACGACGACGACAAGCGCAAGGCCGAGAAGCGCGAGGAGCTGCTGAAGGACGGCAGCTACGAGTACAGCGGCAGCTTCGACCCCTCGAAGATCGAAGTCGGTGACTTCCGTCCCAAGCGCGCGCGCTTCGGCGCGTTCAAGGAGACCGCGCTCAAGCCGGTGACGCTGAAGAAGAGCAGCATCAAGATCGCGGGCGTCTACACGCCGCGCGTGACCGACGAGGTGGTGGCCGGGCGCGCGTACATCTACTTCTTCCCGATGGGCCAGACCGAGCCCGCGATCGTGCATCTGTCCGATCCCGACGGCGAGTCGTTCTACTCGATCGTCGTTCACCCGCTGACCGGGCGCACGAAGATCTACAACGAGTACATCAGGCCGCCGACCGGCACCGCCACCGAGACCGACGACGAGGGCAACCGGATCGAGCGATGAGCCGGCGCGCCGACAACGCGGGCATCCGCGGTTTCACGTTGCTCGAGGTCATGGTCGCGCTGACGATCCTGGCGACGACGCTGGTCGTGCTGCTGCAGATCATCACCAACAACGTCCGCGCCACCAACCACGCCAAGATGACGACGGCGGCGACGTTGCTCGCGCGCAGCAAGATGACCGACCTCGAGGATACGATCCTCGAGAACGGCTTCAGCACCGACAACGAGACCGACAAGGGGACCTTCCGCGACCAGGGCTTTCCCGGGTTCCGCTGGGAGAGCGCGATCGAGCGCATCGAGCTGCCGACCGACTTGAAGCAGACCGCGCAGGATGAGGCGAGCGACTCGTCGAAGTCGAAGGATCCGATGCAGGCGCTGACCGGGATGATGGGCGGCTTGATGAGCAGCTTCATGGACCCGATTCGCATCGGCCTCGAAGAGTCGGTGCGGCGCGTGACCGTCAAGGTGTCCTGGGACGAGGTGGGGCGCCGTGATCTCAACTTCGAGGTGGTGCAGTTCCTGACCGATCCGGCGAAGCTGGACGCCTCGCTGACCGGCGGCATGCCGGGCCAGGCGGGCGCGACCACGCCGGGCGCGACGGCGCCGGGCGCGACGACGCCGGCGGCGGCCGCGGGCTCGCTCTTCGGTGGTGCCGCAGCCGCGGCCGCGGGGTTGGGGCGATGAGGCCTCGTAGGTTCGATCGTCAATCCGGCTTCACGCTGATCGAGGTCATGGCGGCGTTCGGCATCCTCGCGTTCGTCACGATGATCATGTGGGGCTCGTTCACGCAGACGGCGACCAACAAGCGCGCGATCGAGGCGGCGCAGGATCGCACGCACACCGTGCGCGTGGCGATGCTGCGCATGGCGCGCGAGATCGAGATGAGCTACATCAACGACGAGAACCCGTCGGTCACCGAGCGCCGCACGATGTTCGCCGGTTCGGCGCACGGCGACGTCGACGAGCTGACCTTCTCGGCATTCGCGCACCAGCACCTGCGTGCCGGGGTCAACGAAGGCGACACCACGCTCATCACCTACTTCGGCGAGCGCGATCCCGACGACCGTCGCGTGCTCAATCTCATGCGCCGCGAGACGCGTCGGTTGCAGCTGGAGGACCCCAAGGTGATCCCGGGCGAGAGCTACATCCTCTGCCCCGACGTCAGCAAGCTCAAGATCACCTACTACGATTACAAGAAAAAGGAGTGGGAGAACGAGTGGAGCACGACGACGGCGTCGGGCTACCAGTACCTGCCCAGCCACGTGCGCATCGCGCTCACCGTGATCGACGAGCGCGGTCAGGACGTCACCTACACGACCGACGCGCGCATTCACGTCACCGATCACGTCGGGTATCGGCCGGCGAACTCCAAATGATGCGTCGTTTGATGGCCATATTGCGCACCCCGTGCGTCCCTCGGCATCGCCAGCGCGGCGTGGCGTTGCTGATCGTTCTCACCTGGATCGCGCTCATGGTCGCGCTGGTGAGCGAGTTCACGTACGGCACGACCGTCGACGCCGCACAGGCGGCCAACGCGCGCGACGAAGTGCGCGCACACTACATGGCGCTGTCGTCAGTCAACCTGTCGCGCCTGCTGATCAAGATCCAGCAGAAGTTCGTCGATCCGGTGATGGGGCAGGCGCAGTCGATGCTGTCGTCGCTGACCGGCGGTTCGAACGGCACCGGTGGCACCAGCGGCTCCAGCAGCGGCTCCAGCAGCGCGCTCGGCGGCATGGGAATCAGCCTGCGCGTCACCGACTACGCCGGCACGCTCATGGGCTTCTTCAGCGGTTCGAAGGACGAGGTGGCGGGCCTGGGCAGCCTGATCGGCATCGACACCGCGGGCATCAAGGGCCTCGGCATGTCGTCGGGGCGTTTCGACGCGGAGATCACCAGCGAGGACGGCAAGATCGATCTCAACTGTGGTTCGGGGGTCTCCAACAACGACACGCACAAACGGCAGGTCACGGTTTTTCGGCTGCTGAACGCGCTCATGTACTCGCACCGATTCGATCGGCTGTTCAGCGAGGCCGACTCCGACGGACAGTTCACGACTCGCATCGACGTCGCGCGCGCTCTCATCGATTGGGCCGACATGGACGAGCAGGGCTTCGTGATCGACGGCGCCTCGGCCACGGGGGAGGACTACCGATACGATGCGCAGCGCGACCGCTACCGCGCGCACGACTACAGCTACGACACCATGGACGAGATGAAGATGGTGCGCGGGGTCAGCGACGGGTTCATCGAGGCGTTCGAGCCCTCGCTGACGATCTATCCTTCCAACAAGGACTGCAAGGTCAACCTGGGCGCGATCACCAACAAGAACGGCGGCGATTGCACGCCCCTGCTCATGGGGGTCATTCGCGCCACCGCGCTCTCGGACCCGACCAAGCCACCGACGGACGCGTCGATCCTCGACGACACCCGGCTCTACCCGGTGGCGAGCCTGCTGTGCGATCGGGCGTCGGCGGCCGGCTTCGACAGCCTGGATTCGATCGTCAAGGTGCTGCAAAACCCGCAGAGCGCGGTCATGCCTGACGACCCCCGGTACAAGGCCTTTCAGTCGCTGAGCCCGGTCGACATCAAGGCTGCCGATCTCGGCAACTTCGCCTACGTCAAGAGCACGTCGCGCATCTTCCGGATCGTCGCCACCGGCGAGGCGGGGCGCGTGAAGAAGAAGATTACCGTCATCGTCGATACGAACACGGTACCTGAGAACTACTTCACCCTGAACAGCATGTCCGAGCAAGGGAACGGCGTCATCCAGTACTGGCGCGAGGAATAAACCGGCATGTCCCACACCATCTGCGGCATCGATCTCGGTGCCTTCTCGATCAAGATCGTGATGCTCGAGGTCGGCTTCCGGCAGACGCACCTGCGCGGGCTGCTCGAGACCGCGGTCCCCGCGGGCGACGCCCCGCTGCTCGAGCGCCAGGCCGCCGCGATTCAAGAAGCCTTCTCCAAGGTCTCGGCCGAGGCGACGCCGTACCTGGCGCTGCCCGGCGACATGCTTTCGATCCGGCTCCTCGAGCTGCCGTTCTCCGATCCCCGCAAGGTCGATCAGGTCGTCGGCTACGAGCTCGAGGGACAGATCGTTCATCCGCTCGACGACGTCGTCTACGATCACGCGGTCGTGAAGACCGGCGACAACGGCTCGACGGTGCTGGCGTGCGCGGCCAAGCGCGACGAGATCGCGAACTACCTGACGACGCTGGAATCGCACGGCACCGACCCGCGCGCGCTCTACGCGGCGCCGGTGGTCTACCGCTCGCTGACGAGCGCCACGCCGGCGCCGGCGCTGGCCGCCGGCGACGAGGCCGAGATCGCGTGCCAGGTGATCCTCGACCTCGGCCACCTGCGCACCAACCTGTGCATCGTGCGCGACGGACAGGCGATCACTGCGCGCACGATCAAGCGCGGCGGGTTCCACCTGACGACGGCGATCGCTCAAGCCTTCAGCTCGAAGTACGAGCGCGCCGAGATGGCCAAGCGCACCGACGGGCGCATCGCCAGCCCGGAGCGGCCGGCGAAGTCGCCGTTGGAGATCAAGCTCGACAGCGTGCTGCGCGAGGCGATGGTGCCGCTGGTGCGCGAGATCCGCCAGACCGTCGCCAGCTTTCGCGCCGCTTCGAGGGAGACCATCGACGCGGTGCTGATCACCGGCGGCACCGGGCGCCTCAAGGGGTTGCCGCAGTTCCTCGAGGGCGAGCTCGGCGTGCCGGTGCGCTTCCTGGCGGTGCGTAGCTCCGCCGAGATGAGGCCGGTGGCGAAGGCCGGCGACGACGGAGAGAGTCCGGTCGTCGAGGCCGACGAGTCGAGCTCGTATGCGCTCGGCACCGCGATCGCGCTCGCGGCCAGCCGCGGCGGCAAGGAGATCGATCTGCGCCGCGGCCCGTTCCTGTACCGCGCCAGCTTCTCCGTGCTCCGCCAGAAGGCGATGCACCTGACCGTGCTGATCGTCGGGATGCTGATCGCGATCGGCCTCGACGTGGGCGCCGCGCTCACCAACCTGGGCAGCGAGCGCAAGGATCTGGACCAGCAGTTGAAGACGGCGACGCAAGAATTGCTGGGCCAGCCCAACGACGACGCCAAGGCGGTGACGCTGCTGGTGAGCAAGGGCTTCAAGGAGGAGCTGGCGCCGCTGCCCAAGGCGACGGCGTTCGATCTGCTCGACCAGATCTCGCGCAAGGTGCCGAGCGACGATCAGATCAAGCTCGACATCATGGAGCTCGACATCCGCCCCAAGAAGACCTTCATCAAGGGCACCGTCGACTCGGCGGCGGCCGTCGACGACATCGGGGCCAAGCTCAAGGAGATCGATTGCTACGAGGACGTGAGCAAGGGGGCGATCACCGAGGTGTCGGGCGGCGGAAAGCAGTTCACCATCAGCATCAACTCGAAGTGTCCGTGAGCGAGGGGAACTGGTCATGAGCGTGCTCACCTCGGTAAGGGAATCGGTCGGACGCAGCCTGACGCGGCCGGTGGCGTACTTCGCCGCCGAGTGGGAGCGGATGGCGCCGCGCGAGCGGCGCTGGGTCGCGGTGCTGGCGATCGCGGTCGTCGTGGTGTCGGCGTTGCTGGGCACCTACTTCGTGTTCAGCAACATCAGCGATCTCGAGGAGGGCAACGGCGAGATCCGCAAGGCGCTGGCGGCCATCGCCACGCACCGCAACGAATATCTCGATGCCAAGGCGCGCAGCGCCGCGCAGGAGGCGCGCATCGGGCTCGATCCGCCGCAGCTGACCGCTGACCTGGAGGCGGCGGCGCGCGAGGAGCAGGTGCAGATCGACGAGAGCACCGAGCGGCCGACCACGCCGGCCGGGCGGCGCTACGTCCAGCACGACGTCGACCTCAAGGTGCGGCAGGTCGATCTGCAATCGCTGACCAAGTTCCTGCGCCGGGTCGAGACCGGCCCGCGGCTGATCATGTTCACGCACCTGTCGATCAAGCGGCGCTACTCGGAGCCCGACAAGATGGATGTCGAGATGACGGCGACGGCGTTCGAGCGATTGAAGGAAGACAAGCTCAAGAAGAAGCCCGACGGCAAGGTGGACAAGGCGGAAGGAAAGGACAAGTAGCGATGCTGGCCATCACGCCCGAGAGGCTGCGCGCGGCTCGCCGCTGGCTGGTCCAGAGCGCCTTCGGCGTTCTGGTGTTCGGCGTCGCTCTTTACTTCTGCTTCCCGTATGACCGGGCGAAGGATCTGGCGATCGCCTGGGCCGCTACCCAGGGCTACGACGTCACGATCGGATCCGCCGGTCCGGGCTTCGGCTTCGCGGTGAGCTTCAAGGATATTCGCGTGCGCAGCCGGCCCACCGGCAGCGGCAAACCGATCCGCTTCTCGCTCGAGTCGGCGCGCGTGCGCGTGTCGCCGTTGGTGCTGCTCAGCAAGGCGACGTCGTCGCTGGGCATCGCGGTGACGGGCCTGGGCGGACAGCTGGACCTGGACCTCTTCAACCAGAAGAAGGGGCCGATGCACATCGACGTCAACGCCAAGTCCATCGACTTGTCGGAGCTGCCGGGTGTGCGCGAAGCGATCAACCTCCCGCTCACCGGCACGTTCGAGATGTCGCTGGACCTGGCGTCGAAGACCGGCAAGTACGCCGACGCCGAGGGCACGCTGTCGTTCAAGTGCAAGAGCTGCGTCCTCGGTGACGGCAAGACGCCGCTCAAGGTCGAGGGCAACCCGCTGCTCGCGGGTGGGCTCACGCTGCCCAAGGTGCGCCTCGGCGATCTGGTGGGGCGCGTCGCGATCGAAAAGGGCGTCGCCAAGCTGCAGGGGGTCGAGGCGAAGTCGCCCGACGGCGACCTGTCGCTCGAGGGGGAGATCCAGCTGCACGATCCGCTGCAGACGTCGGTGCTGGCGCTCTATCTGCGTTTTCGCTTGAGCGAGCCGTTGCTCAAGAGCGCCGACAAGTTGCAGCTGATGCTGCAGATGGCGGGCTCGGCGGGCAAGCGCCCGGATGGATTCTACGGCGTGAGGCTGTCGGGGCGGCTCGGCGCCATGAATCCACCGGTCTTCTCGCCGATCTCGCCGTCGGGCAGCACCGGCGTCGTGCCGGGGATCCGCGCCGGGCTGCACGGTCCGCCCGGGGCGGCGGCGGCGTTTGGCCACCACACGATCGGCAATCCGGAGCCGCCGCTGCCGCCACCGCCACCAACGATGAACGCCACCGTCGAGGCGCCCCCGCCGCCCCCGCCGCCCCCACCTCCACCGCCGGTGGTAGCGTCTCCGCCGCCGCCACCTCCACCTCCTCCGCCGCCACCCGAGGAAGCCGCGCCGCCGGCGCCCCCTCCGCCTCCGCCCGAGGCCGCGGTGCGTGGTGCGCCCCCCGCGCCGCCCCCCGAAGACAGCCCGCCGCCGCCGCCGCCGCCGCCCGGCGCCCCGATGCCCGGCCCCGAAGGCGAGCCCAATCAGAACTGAACCCCGCGAAACCGCGCACACGAATCCCGCACCGCGCCGGCGCAACCGAACACGAACACGCGCTCGCTCGCCGGCCCCTCCGCCCGTCTACCCGAGCTGGTACTTCTTCACCTTCTCGCAGAACGTCGAGCGCGCGATCGCCAGCGCGCGGGCAGCGCGGCGCCGGCTGCCGCCGTGCTCGCGCAGCGACCAGCAGAAGATGTCGCGCTCCATCTCGGCGAACGTGCGGCCGCGCATCGGCAATGAGTCGCCGCTGGCCGGAGCCGCCGGCGCGGTCACCTCCGTCGCGGCGGCGTCGCCCTCCGTTGCGCCGCCGGGCGCGCCCCGATCGATCTCCGCGAGCCGCATGCCCGCCAGCGTCTCGCCAACGCGGAAGAGCGGCGCGGCCGGCAGCTCCAGCGCTGTCACATCGATGCGCCGCTCGCTGAGGATCGCCGCGCGCCGCACGACGTTGCGCAGCTCGCGCAGGTTGCCGGGCCAGTCAGCGCCGGCCAGCGCCGCCATGGCCGCAGGATCGATCTCGCGCGGTCCGACCTCGCGCTCGATCTCTCGCAGAAAGTGGCGCGCCAGCAAGGGGATGTCGCCCCGCCGCCGGCGCAACGGAGGCAACACCAGCTCGAAGCCGGCGAGCCGGTAGTAGAGGTCGGCGCGGAAGTGCCCGCGTTGCGCCTCTTGCTCGAGGTTTCGTAGCGTCATCGCCACCACGCGCACCGAGACGGCGGATTCGCCGGCCCCGCCCACGCGGCGGATGCGGCCGGTTTCCAGCACGCGCAGCAACTTCGGTTGCAGGTCGATCGGCAGCTCACCGATCTCGTCGAGCACCAGCGTTCCGCCCGACGCCTCCTCGAACCATCCGAGCCGGCGCACGGCGGCTCCGGTGAATGCACCGCGCTCGTGTCCGAAGAGCTCGCTCTCCGCCAGCTCCCGGGGCAGCGCGCCGCAGTTGACCGCCACGAAAGGACCCCGAGGGCGTGACCCGAGCTCGTGCAACGCGCGCGCGAGCAGCTCCTTGCCGGTACCGCTCTCGCCGGTCACCAGCACCGGCGTCCCCGTCGGTGCGACCCGGCGCGCGCGCCCGAGCACGGCCCGCAGCGCGGCGTCGTCCCCGACGATCGCGGCCAGCGCCTTTGACGTCTCCGGCATCTCCACCGGCATCTCCACCGGCATCTGCACCTTCATGGCGAGTTGTCGGACAGTTCCCCACGCAGTTGCGTGGAAGTTCAAACCCAGACCGGGGAGGACGTCGCTACGGGCAGTGCCCGATCCACTCCTCGCCGTGGGTGCCGATCTCCTTTTTCCAGATCGGCGCGCGGCGCTTCAAGCGATCGATCGCGGCCCGGCAGGCTTCGAACGCCTCGGCGCGGTGCGGGGCGGCGGCAGCGATGACCACCGCGGTCTCGCCGACCGCCAGCGACCCGACGCGGTGGTGGATGGCGACGTGCACGCCGGACCACTCGCGCTCGATCTCGGTCGCGATCTCGGCCAGCACCTGCTCGGCCATCTCCACGTAGGCTTCGTACTCGAGGCGAATCACCTCGCCATGGTGGCCGTGACGGCGGACCACACCGGTGAAGGTGACGATGCCACCGCGCTCGACGCCCTCGACGGCGCCGATGACTTCGTTGAGCGCCAGCGGCCCGGCCAGCACGGCGATCTTGCGCGGCCCGGCGCCCCCGGCGACCGGCGGCAGCAACGCAAGCTCATCGTCGTCCTGAAGGAGGTGGGTGGCGGGCGCGATGCTCCGGTTGACCGCCGTCTGTACCTGCGGCAGCAGGCCCGCGACCTCCGGGTGAAGACCCGCAATCGCGGTCACCGCGTCCCTGACGGTCGGCGAGCCCGACAGGTCCAGCACCTCCTGCTCGCGCCGCAATTTCTCACGCAGGACGGCGAAATAGAGAACGCGGACGCGCATCGTCAACGGCTGGTGTTTACGCTTCGTCTTAAAAGTTATCAACAGATAAAGTCAAATAATGGCAAGGCTGTAGGAATTTTGCGCGTGCATCTCGGGCTTGATAGGCTTTCGCCGCTTCGACCGAGGGAGCATGCTCAAAGAGAGGCCACCTTGAAGTTGAGAACCCTGGGAGGGTCCACCCCCAACCCTCCGGCACGGCGGAGCCTCCCTCCGTCTCGGCGATCGAAGCGTTCGGATAGCATCCCGCCCATTCCCATAGGCGCCGGGCAGTTGAGCCTCCCATTCGGTCGGGAGGCGGCCCCGGAGGCCGAGGGGGCGAGTCTGCCACCGGGCGCGCAACCCCTCAGCCGTTCGCGGCGCGCGCTGCGTCCGGCCGAGGCCGCGCGCCGAGTCCGGATTGCCCGCACCCCGGAAGACGAGGCCGACGAGGTGGCCGAAGCGCTGGGCCTGTACTTGCCGCCCGGCAAGATGCTCGAGCTGCACCTCACAAACAACCACTACAGCATGATATCGGTGCGGCGAAAGCCGGACGGATACCGCCTGCGGCTGCACCGCATGTTCGTGGGCGCCGAGGCGCGCATCGTGCGGGCGCTCGCGCGCTACGTGGTGCACAACGACCGGCGCGCGTCGATGCTGCTCGGCGAGTACATCGAACAAAACCAGCACATCATCCGCCAGCAGGTGCGGCGCCCACGCCGCATCAACATCCGCGCCGAGGGCCGCCATCACCATCTGCAGGCGATCTTCGACCAGCTGAACCAGGAGCGCTTCCAGGGCAAGCTCGAGGCGCGCATCACCTGGGGGCCGGTCGCCAGCCGCCGGCGGCGTCGCCGGTCGATCAAGATGGGCAGCTTCGCCGTCGAGGATCGCATCATCCGCATCCATCCCGCGCTCGATCAGCCGGGTGTGCCGTCGTACTTCGTGGCCTGGATCGTGTTCCACGAGATGCTGCACGGCAAGCACGAGGTGCGACGCCAGGACGGCCGGCGACGCTTTCACACCAAGGAGTTCCTCGAAGAGGAACGCACCTTCTCCGACTACGAACGCGCGCACGCCTGGGAAAAGGCGAACCTGGACAAGCTGCTGCGGGGTTGAGGGTCCCGCTACGCGCTTGCGAGCGCCGCGGCTCGCAGCGGATCGTCGCGCTGGCCCAGCAAGGCTTCGATCTCGGAGGCCGAGCCGAGCTCCCGCGCGGCGCGCGCCAGCTCGCGTGCTTCCGTGAGGTCGATCTCACGGAGGCGCTCCTTGACCTCGAGCAGCTCGCCGGGCGCGACGCTCAGCTCGCGCAAGCCGAGGCCCAGCAGCAGCTGCGTGTAAAACCGATCCCCCGCGACGTCGCCGCAGATCGTGATCGGCTTTCCGGCCGCCGCCGCCGCGTCGACCACCGACGCGATGAGGTGCAGCACGCCCGGGTGCAGCGGCTGGTAGTAGCGGGCGATGCCTTCGTTCTCGCGGTCGGCCGCCAGCAGGTACTGGACCAGATCATTGGTGCCCAGGCTGAAGAAGTCGACCTCGCGCGCCAGCGCCGTCGCGATCAACGCCGCCGCCGGGACCTCGATCATCGCGCCCAGCGGCGTCTTCGGATTGAACGGTTTGCCCTCGGCCGTCAGCTCGCGCTCGACCTCGCGGATCACCGCGCGCGTGGCGCGCACCTCCTCGATGCCGCCGACCATCGGTATCAGGATCTGGACCGGGTGCTGCGCGCTGATACGCAGGAACGCGCGCAGCTGCGTCTTCAATATCTGGGGGTGCTCCAGCAGCAGCCGGATCCCGCGCTGCGCCAGCAGGGGGTTGTGCGCCGCCGGCAATGGGAAATAGGGCAGGTCCTTGTCGCCGCCGATGTCCAGCAACCGGAAGGTGAGCTTGCGCGGGTGAAAGCGCTCCGCGGCGCGGTTCAGGAACTCGAATTGCTCCTCCTCCGACGGGAGGTGGCCGCGGATGGCGAAGCCGAACTCCGTGCGATAGAGCCCGACGCCGCCGGCGTTGTACAGCAGCGCGGCCTCGGCGTCGGCGAACTTGCTCACGTTGGCGACGAGGCTGATCTCCGTGCCGTCGCGCGTGACCGCCGGCAGGTCGACCAGGTGGCGCAGTGACTGCTTGTGGTCGCGGATCTCGCGCTCGAGCCGGCCGTACTCGCGCTGCACCGACTCGGCCGGATCGACGAAGACCACGCCGGTGTAGCCGTCGACGATCAGGTGGTCGCCGGTCTTGATGCGCGTCGACGCCTCGGCGATGCCGACGACCGCCGGCATTCCCAGCGACCGCGCCAGGATCGACGTGTGCGAGAACTTGCCGCCGCGCTCGGTGATGAAGGCGCGCGCGCGGCCGACCTCCAGGCGCGCCGTGACCGACGGCAGCAGCTCCTCGGCGACGACGATCGAATCCGCCGGGATGTTCAGCGTCTCCGGCGCGAGATCCTCGATCAACGCCGCCAGCACGCGCCGCCCGACGTCGCGCACGTCGGCCGCGCGCTCGCGCAGGTAGGCGTCCGAGATCTCGTCGAACGCGCGCGTGAACTTTTCGACGACCTCGGCCACGGCCGCTTCGGCGTTGACCCGCTTGTCGCGCACCAGCGCCGTGACCTGGTTGCGAAACGCCGGGTCGGCGACCAGCAGCGCCTGGGCCGCGAAGATGTCGGCCTCGCTGGCGCCGATCTTCTCGCTGACCGTCTCCTTGAGCGCCAGCAGATCCATCTCGGCGCGGGCGCGCGCCGCCTCGAACCGCTCGAGCTCGCCCTCGACGTCGGCGGCGGCGATCGTGCGGCGCGGCCCGGCCGTGCGATGCGCGCAGGCCAGCACGAACGCCGTTCCGTGAGCGACGCCCGACGAGACCGGAGTGCCTTTGATCATCTGCCGCTCCTCCAGGCGGCAGTCTAGCAGCCTCGTGTGGGCTAGGTGCGTAGCGGCGCGGCCGCGGCCCGGCTGAACGCGCCGCGCACGCGCGCCTGCACGCGGCTCGACGGATTGGTCATCTTCGCGAGCCAGGCCAGGCGCCCGCGCGCGTCAGCGAAGACCTGTTGTGAGTTGCCGCTGCCGTCGAGGTACTCGAAGTAGCCGCCCTTGGTCATGGTCTCGGGCGCGTCCAGGTGCTCGAGGTAGTCGTACGGCCCGGCGCCGCCGTTGAACCAGCTCGGCAGCACGAAGTTCGACACCATCACCTGGCGCGTCTCCGGCCCGATGCGCACCGAGATCGGGTACGCGTCGGCCTCGACCGGGTCGGCCAGCTCGCGCGCCAGACGGCGCCCCGACGGGCCGGCGACGTAGGCGTTGCAGGTCGGGTCGCCGAAGGTCTCGACCACCTCGTGCGAGGCCGTCGTCCCGTCGATCGCCTGGCCGGGCGCAGGCGTCGCCGGCGGCAGCGCCTCCGCGTAGTCGACGCCCGACGATTCGGTGTGGAAGCCGAGCGCGTTGGCCAGGCCGAGCTGTGTCTTGAAGGTCAGGATCTTGCGCGCGCCCGTCGAGGCCACGCCGCTCAGGCTGTCGAGCGCGACGCAGGTCCAGACCTCGCCGCCCCAGACCGGCGCCACGTCGCGCTGCATCTGTAGATTGATCGCGGCGGCGATGAACGCGAGCACATCGGGCGGCACGCAGTTGTTTTCGGCGACCAGCGCGTATTCGGGCATCAGCGTGCGTCTCCTGTGTAGTTGGTGACGGTGAGGCCGCGCGCCGACTGTTCGCTGATCCAGGCCTGGGTCGCCGCGACGCGCTTGCCGGCCAGATCCTTGTCGGTGGCGGTCGCCTGCTGCTTCACGCTCTCGTCGTGGACGTAGCCGGCGACGCAGGTGACTTCCTCGGCGGCGTGCGTGCGCAGCAGGCCGGTGAGCGCGTTGTCCGGATTGTCGTTGGCGACGGCCCGCTGCACCGCCGGCACCAGGCCCGCGAACGTCGACGTCTTCCAGGTCGAGGCTGCGCCGCAGTCATACGTGCCGCTCACGAACGGAGGCGCCGGCCCGATGTTTTGATCGGGCGGCGGTGGATGCGTGCATCCCATGAGACCGCCCGCGCCCAGCGCGGCGACCAGCAGCGTCCCGAACCACGACACCTTCATGCGCGTCCTCCTCCGTGAAAACACCGTCGGTGGCCGCAGATTGTAACGCAGCCGCCCACGCGATCTTCCCGAAACGAGCGACCGCGGCGATGTGCGGGTGGGAGATCGGCGTCGGCGGTGGTAAGCCTGGCGCGAAAGGAGCGACGATCATGTCAACGGAGTCGAGCCCGATACCCGACAGCACGGCGGTGCGGGTCGCGTTGTGGCGGGCGCTGCACGTGGAGGTCGATCCGCCGCCCCACGTGATCGAGGACGAGATCGGCCTGCGGCTCGCGGCGCCCGACGAGGGCTGGCGGTCGCGCCCGGACATGAACCCGGAATGGACGAAGACCTTCCGCGCCTCGATCGTGGCGCGAGCGCGCTTCATCGAGGACCTGGTCACCGAGCGCGCGAGCCGCGGTGTCGATCAGTACGTGATCCTCGGGGCCGGGCTGGACACGTTCGCGCAACGCCGGCCGGAGGTCGCGTCGCGCCTGCGGCTCTACGAGGTCGATCGGCCGGGGCCTCAGGCCTGGAAGCGGCGACGGCTGATCGAGCTCGGCTACGGCGTGCCGGAATGGCTGCGCTTGGTTCCGGTCGATTTCGAAGCGGGTGACGACTGGTGGCAGCGCCTCGCGGCCGCGGGCTTCGACGCCGGCCGGCCGGCGGTCGTGGCATCCACCGGCGTCAGCATGTACCTGACCAGGGACGCGGTGGCGGCGACGTTGCGCCAGGTGGCGGCGCTGGCGGCGGGGTCGACATTGGCGATGACGTTCCTGCTGCCGCTCGAGCTCGCCGATCCCGACGTGCGGCCGGGTTTGCAGCGAGCCGTCGACGGTGCGCGCGCGAGCGGCACGCCCTTCATCAGCTTCTTCACGCCCGCCGAGATGCTGGCGCTGGCGAGCGATGCAGGCTTTCGAGAGTTCGAGCACGTCTCGGCAGCGATGCTCACCCAGCGCTTCTTCTCCGGCCGCACCGACGGTCTGCGCCCGCCCCACAACGCCGAGGAGCTGCTGCTGGCGCAGACGTGAGGCTTCGCGCTTCGACTACGGCACGACGTACTCGTCGGCGCCGCAGTCGCTGAGCGTGTTATATGGCCGCGGATTGCCGTCGATGTCATAGGCGGTCGACATGTTCGCGGGGAGCTGATCCTTGCAAGGCGACGTCGCCGTGAGGTGATAGCTGGCGTTCAATCCGGGGTCGCCGGTGCAGCAAACGGCATAGTTGCAGACCAGGCTCTGCGCGACCGTGTTCTGAGACAAGATCGAGCCCAGAACATTGTGGCTGTTTCCCTGTGTGCAGACGACGCCGGGAGCCATGTTGTTGACCACGGTGTTGTTCAGGAACGTGGCCGGCTTGCCGGCCGGAACCACGCCGAGGAGCGCGCCACTCCACGAGGTGGAGCCGTTGAAGGTGCCGACACCGTTGTTGGCGAGCACGCTGTTGGTGATCTCGAATCCCGCGCCGTCGACCTGGACGCCGCCCGCGCCGTTATAGTCGACGATGCATCGATCGAGATGCAGCTCTCCGCCGTCGGCGACGACGCCGGGTTGAGACGTCTGGCCGCCGGTGACGTGCAGGCTGCGCACGTAAACGGTGCCCGCGCTGACGTGGACGCCAATGTGGCCGCCGGGTGAGACCGTCGCGCTCGACTGGCCCACGACGGTCAGCGTGCGGTCGGAGATGTTGAACGACCACTCGGTCAGCGATGGGCCACGCATGACGACCAGCGGCCTCGGCGAAGCGGGTATGCCCGAGCCGGCTCCTCCGTCGGTCCCGGCGCCGGCGTCGGCGCCGCCCCCGTCGGTGTTGCCCGCGTCGGAAGTGCCGCCGCCGGCGTCGACGGGGGGCGGGGCGGCCGGCAGCGCGGTCGCGTCGATGCCGGCCTGCGACGTGCAAAAAGGCACGAGACTGGTTCCGGCGTTGGCCGCGCTGTCGGAGCAGGCGGCGTTCCCTGGCGCGACATAGACCGTCTCGGAGTCGGTCGCGCAGTGGCCGTCGAGGTGGAACATGCAGACGCCGGGGCCGGCCGCGGCGCCGGCGGTGGCGCACTCGCTGTCGACCTTGCAGCCGCGGCACGCCTGGTTGTCGCAGACCGGCCTGGTCGGATCGGTGCAGTCGCTGTTGCCCACGCACTCGACGCACTTCGTGGCGGCGGTGTCGCAGGCGCGCGCGCCCGCGGTGGTGCAATCGGTGCTGGAGAGGCAGCCGACGCAGACGCCGCCGTCGATCTGGCAGGCCGGCTTGGAGGGGTCGGTGCAACCGTGGTTGTCGACGCAGCCGTGGTAGACGTCGGCGCCGGTGTCGCTCGACGGGCCGTCGGTCGCTGGGTGATCGCCACCGGTGTCGCCCGCCGCTCCGTCGCTGCCGGGCGAACCGCCCGCGCCGCCGGCACCAGCACCACCGGTCCCGTTCGCCGCGTCGGCCATGATGCAGGTGTTGATGTTCGTGTTGCAGGTGGCACCCGCATCGCCGCAGTCTTGATCTCGGGTGCAGTAGCCCGGCGTCGCCCTCGTGCACGCCACGAACGGCGCCAGAGCCGCCAGCGCGAGCAGCGGGAAGAGACGGGCGGGGGAGAGCCGGGGGGCCGACATGGCCGCATCTTCCAAGCATCGGCAAGCGAGTTCAAGCGCCACCTCGCGTCGAGCTCTGTTTTGCCAGGGCCACTGCCGACGAGAGCGCCCCCGCATTGACGAAAACGCAGGGCCGGCCGCTCCAACGCAGGAGGAGCACGACCAGATGGACCAACCCGACGATCAGACGGGAACCCTCAGAGGGTTCCCAGACCCTCCCGCGAAGGACTTCGCTCGGCAAGCCGAGCTTCGTCCACGCGACGAGAGATGTTCCGCCTGCATCAGCCGCCGCGCGATGCTGCGCAGTGGCGCCGCGGGCGCGCTGATGCTGGCGCTGCCCATGGGCTGCACGGCTTCGAACACCACCTCAGCAGGCCCGATCGCCGCGGGCAACGTCGCCGACGTGGGCGTCGGGGCGCTAGAGGCGGTGGCGGGCGAGAATGTGATTCTCGCCCGCGACGCGACCGGGCTCTATGCGATGACGCGGGTCTGCACCCATCAAGGCCAGCTGGTTTCGATCCTGACCCTGGGCGCGACGACGGTCCTGCACTGCTACGGGCACGGATCCGAGTTCGACACCAACGGCCAGGTGATCACCGGGCCGGCCGCGCGCCCGCTCGAGCACTTTCAGGTCGATCTGGCGGCCGACGGCAGCATCACCGTCCAGGGCGACCAGTTCGTGACCCCTGACACGCGCACTCCGGTCGGTTGATCCCGCCGTACGGCCAGGCTTTTCGCCCCTTCACCGATGTGGCGGCGCCGAGGTTGTTGCCCCGACCCGACGCTGGTGGGGTACGATGATGCCGCGATCACCATGGACCCCCTCGTCCCACAGCCCGCTCCAGTGAGTGGTCGAGCATGACCGTCGGGGAGCCGCCGACCGAGCCGGTACGCGGACGGAAGCTCCGCTTGCTCGCGGTCGACGACGAGCCGCGCATCCTGCGCCTGATGAACGCCGTGCTGGCCGGGAGCTACGACCTCGCGACCGCCGGCGATGGCGAGGAGGGGCTGCGTCTGGCCCTGTCGACGCGGCCGGATCTGATCCTGACCGACTTCAACATGCCGAAGATGAGCGGCCAGGAGCTCCTGCGCCGGCTGCGCCAAGAGACGTCGCTCGACGACGTGCCCGTGATCGTGCTTACCGGCCACGAGGACGATCAACTGCGCGTCGATCTGCTGCGAAACGGCGCGCAGGACTTCCTGGTCAAGCCATTCTCCGTCGAGGAGCTGCGCGTGCGCATCGCGAACTTGCTGCGGGTCAAGCAGGCGCGCGAGCTGCTGCAGGACGAGCTCCAGAGCCGCGAGCGCGACATCGGCGCGCTCGTCGCCGAGGTCGCCGCCCGCCGCGCGGCGCTGCAGGCTGCGCTGGAGGCGGCCCAGGTGGCGCGCGACACCGCCGAACGAGCGAGCCAGGCCAAGACCACGTTCCTGGCGCTGGTCTCCCACGAGCTGCGTACGCCGCTGGCGGTGCTGCGGCTCACTGTCGATCGGTTGCGCGTGCGCACTGGCGCTCCGCCTGCAGCGCCCGGCGCACCGGGTGCCAGCGGCGCGGGTGAGGTGCAGCGCATGGAGGCGGCGCTCGACCGCTTGAAGTCGATCGTCGACGGCGTGATCGACTACACGACGATCCAGTCGGGGCGGCTCGACCCGCGTCCCGAGAACACCGATCTGGGCGCGCTGGTGGCGGTGATGCGCCGGGAGTTCGATCCGCAGATCGAGACCAAGGGCCTGCGCCTCGAGATCGATGTCACCGAGGAGGCGAGGATCGTCAACGTCGATCCCCGGATGCTGCGCCTGATCCTGAGCAACCTGATCAGCAACGCCATCAAGTACACCGACAGGGGCGTGTTGCACCTGAGCGCGCAGATCAAGAACGGGCTGGTGATCACCGTCCGCGACACCGGCCGCGGCATCGATCCGCTCGACGCCGAGCGCATCTTCGAGCCGTTCGAGCACGGCGAGCGCATCGAGAACAAGAGCACGCCCGGGGTCGGCCTGGGGCTGGCGCTGGTGCGCGACCTGGTCGCGGCGCTCGGTGGTCGGGTCGCGCTGTCGTCGGAGAAGGGCGTCGGCTCGACCTTCACCGTCACGCTGCCGCTGCCGTAGGACGCCGGCTCAGCGGCGGCGCGGTAGCGCTGCGTTCGCCGTCGCGGTCGCGTTGATCGGCACGATCACGATCCCGCGCGGATCATTGCTGCGCCAGGTCGCGGGATCCGTCCTCGGCTCTTCGCTGTCGGACGCCCGCGCCGCCGCCGGCGCCGCCACGCCGTGCGCGGCGCCGATGTCGTGGTGGCGACTGCCCGGCGAACCCGCCTCTTCGTTGCGCGCGAGCGCGGTCTTGGCCACCGCCGCGCGGCGAGCCACTCGCCGGCGGGGCGCCACATCGTCGGTCGACTCGGGGGCGCGGCCCGCCGTCGTGGGCGGTCGTCGCGGCGGTGCCAGCAGCGCCTGCTCGTCGATCGCGCGAGAAGAAGACGACGACGATGCGCGGCTGTCCGGGCGCGCGACGAACGGCCGGCCCTTTTCCGCTGCCTCCTGCGCGCGCGCGGCCACGGCCCGCGCACGCGCCGCCTCGGCGTGAGCGGCAGCCGCCTCGACGCGCGCCGAGTTGCTTTCGATGTGCGCGCGCGCCGCGGCCTCCCGGGCCTGCCACAGCTGCATCTCCAGTTGCACCTCGAGGCTGAGCACGATCGGTTGGCGCGGATTCTCCGAGAACGGATCGCGCCAGTACCACACGCGCTCGCCGAGCGCCCTGTTGCGGCGCGCTTCCGCCGCTGCTTGCGCGATCAGCCGCTGAATCCTCGCGGTACTGCGAGGGTCGTCCTGCGCCTCTGCGAGGGCCTGGCGCAGGCGATCGCCTGCCTCGTGCTCCATGATGCGCGGCGAATGCGCGCGCACCGGCGGCTCGCTGTCGGCTTCCGGTGCCGCTGCGCGCGGCCGCTCGGTGATCGGCTTGCTCTCAGTGCTGATGCTGGGCGCGGTCGCGTGCCCGCCGCGCGGCGCGATCACGTCTTGCCAGCGTCCGCGCGCGACGACCGTGCTGGGCACACCGAGGGCGACGACCAGCGTCGTCAGCACCACCGATGCGGGAACCATCACGGTCCGGGTTGTCATGGATCGCTTCCTTCCTTTGCATATACGCGCAGACGGGCCTCAGCGTGCGCGCATGATACTGCCGGATGACCGTGAGTCAATGACGGTCCCCACATGTTTGCTTCCTGGAAACAAAACTCTGTAGGCCGACCCAGGAGTCGGTTACCGGCTGGAAACGCCTGCGTCGGCGGCGGTGGCGTCACCGTCGTCGGTCGCGGCGGCGGCCTCGCGCAGGTGGGCGAGCAACGTCGGGTCGGCACGCAGCCGAAACACCACGGCGTCGTCCTCGTAACGCTCGCCGAGCACCTCGCAGCCGTCGAAGATCTCGCCACGTAGCTTCTGGCGGCCGTAGGGAACGCGCAGCTCCGCCTCGACGAGATCGCGGGCGAAGAACGCCAGGATGTGCGCGCGAAGCCGAGCGACGTCGGCGGGCTCGCGCGCCGAGATCACCACGGCGTCGGGCCAGCGCGCGCGCAGGTCAGCGGCCGCTGCGGCTTGCGCCGCGGCGTCGCCGACGCGATCGATCTTGTTGAACACGATCACGCGCGGCACACCGGCGGCGCCGATCTCGGCGAGCACCTCGGAGGTCACTTGCAGCTGCCGCTCGAAGGCCGGGTCGGATGCGTCGACCAGCTGGGCGAGCAGGCTCGCCTCCAGCGCCTCGTCGAGCGTACTCTTGAACGATGCCACCAACCCGTGGGGCAGCTTGTCGATGAAGCCGACCGTGTCGGAGACCAGCACGCGCGGATGCGACGGCGGCTGGAGCGCGCGCACCGTCGTGTCCAGCGTCGCGAACAGCTTGTCGGCGACGTAGACCTCGCTGCCGGTCAGCGCGCGCATGAGCGTCGACTTGCCGGCGTTGGTATAGCCGACCAGCGCGACCCGGTTCATGTCGCGCCGGCGCGCGCGTTGCGTACGCTGCTCCTCGGACAGCGCGGCCAGCTCGCGCGTCAGCTCGGCGATCCGGTCGCGCATCTTGCGCCGATCGAGCTCCAGATTGGATTCGCCCGCGCCCTTGCCGCCGATGCCGCCGCGCTGGCGGTCGCGTCCCTTGCCCGACTCGCGCAGGCGCGGCGCCAGGTATTGCAGGCGCACGATCTCGACCTGCGCCTTCGCGGCGCGCGAACGCGCGTGGCGCTGGAAGATCTCGAGAATCACCGCGGTGCGATCGAGGACCGTGGCGCCGGTCGCCTTCTCCAGATTGCGGGCCTGCGACGGGCTGATGTCATGATCGACCAGGACGACCGTGACCGCCGCTCGGTTCGCCGCCGCCTCGATTTTCTCCTCGCCGTCTTCGTCCTCGTCTTCGTCCTCGTCTTCGTCTTCGTCCTCGTCTTCGTCCTCGTCCTCGTCTTCGTCTTCGTCTTCGTCTTCGTCTTTGTCCTTGTCTTCGTCCTCGTCTTCGTCCTCGTCTTCGTCCTCGTCCTCGTCCTCGTCTTCGTCCTCGTCGCCTTCCGCCGCCTCGGCCCCTCCCCCCGTCAACTTCTGCAGCTCGCTCAGCTTGCCGCTGCCGACCACCGCAGCCGCATGCAGCGCCCGGCGCCGCTGCGTCACCTTCGCCACGACCTCCAGCCCCAGCGTGCGCGCCAGTCGCTCGAGCTCGGTGATCGACGACGCGAACGCACGGTCGTCGGCGTCGGGTAGCTGGACCGCGACGATCGCGGCGCGAGGGCGGGCTTCTTCCGGTGAATTCATCAAGGCCGCGGAGTATAAGGGCTGCCGGTCGTAACGGCGAACGCCGCGGTGAGATCGCCGCCCAGCCGCACGTCGACCACCGGGCGCGCCGCGGCGAGCCAGCCGGCGAGGCGCGCGTCGGGGAAGCGCGCCTGGTAGGGCTCGGCCCAGGCCAGATCGGCCGCTCGCGGCGGCGTCGTGACTTGCTCCTGAGCGAATCCCGTCAGGCGCTCGAAGGTCGACGGATCGGCGAGCCCGGCGATCACGCGGTCGGCCAGGCGCCGGAGCGCGTGATCGTTCTCGTCGTAGAGTCCGACGCCGTTCGCCGCCGCCAGCTCCGCCAGCATCACCAGCGGCGCGAGCGCGAACACGTGATAGTGCAGCGCCCGGCGCTGCCGAGCCAGCTCCAGCGGCAAGACGCCGCCTTTGCCGACCTGGGCGATGCCGATGCGCGCGCGCGCGATCCCCCAATCGAAGAGCGCGCGGTCCTGGCATGCGGCGCCCGCCGCGCCGACGGCCAGGCCGGTCCAGTAGGCGTGGTTGTTCGCGCTCGAGGTCTTTCCGGCACGCTCGTAGGGCGGCTCGACCTGCGCGGCGACGGCGCACAGCCAGTGATCGATCGCGGCGCGCGCCGTCGGGTCGACGCCGGGAGCGTCGCGGATCTTGAGATAGGCGAGCGCCAGGCTGCCGAGCGTCCACTCGCGCTCATAGGCGCCTTGTTGATTCGCCGCGCCGAGCAGCGCACCGCTGGCCGCCCAGCGCGCGAGCGCAGTGAGGGCCTGGCCGGCGTAGCGCGGGTCGGCAGGCCGGCTCACCATCCATCCGTCGGCGAGCCGCGTGACCTCCTTGACGAACGCGCGCAGCGGCCGGAGCGCCGCCACATTCTGCGCCTGCAGGTCGGGATCGATCACCGACTTGTGCTCGTCGGCGTAGAACGACACGCCGTTCACGTCGCGCATCGGCGCCATCACCAGCGCCGGCGCTGTCTTGGGCTCGGGTAGCGCAACCCCGACCTCGGCGCGCCGCGCCTCGACGTCGAACGGGCTACGAAGCACGCGCGTGCCTGGCGCGGCGGCCGGCACGTTCATGGCCGCCGGCCGGGTGGCGGCGTTCGGCGGCGCGGGAGCGACGCCGGGCGACGGGGTCCGGCACGCCGCGATGCCGACGACGACAGAGGCTGCCGCGAGCGATGCGTAAATCGACCTCAATGCGCCTGCCCGCGCGCCGCCGCCTGCGCCGCCTCAAGCGCGCGCTCCAGCTCTTCCGATTCACCGCGCACCTTGGCCAACCGCGCTTCACCGTCGGCCAGCGCGCGCCGCGCCGCTTCGACCGCGCGCTCTTCTTCGCGGACCCGCTTGCGGGAAGCGTCGGCCTTCGCGCGCAGTTGCTCCGCCTCGCGGGCCGCGGCGGCGCGCGCCCGGGCTCGCTCGCGCTCCTGTTCGCGCGCCAGTGCCTCCGCTTCGCGCGCGCGTGCCTGTTGCTCGTCGCGTTCTCGCTCGCGTTCTCGCGCGGCCGTGTCATCGGCGGGTGGCTTGGCGCGCGACGCCGGCTGCACGGGCGCCGGCCGCGTGCTCTCCTTCGCGATTCGCGGCGCGGCCGCCGGCCTGCCGGCGGCGCCGCCGAGCCCAGCGGCGCTGGCGCCAGCACCCAGCAGGCTCGCGAAGTCGAGATCGCCGACCTCGCGCAACAGGCGCGCGTTCTCGATCGCCGCCCGCGCTTCGTCATCGGCCATGCCGGTGCGCAGCGTGTGCGTGATCCGCTCCAGCAGCGCCGGGTTCACCCCGATCTTCGCCTCGACGAGGACGTGCTCGGCCGCCGCGCGCAGCGAACGCAGCACGTCGCGGTGCTCGGCGAGCAGGCCGGCGTAGTCGTCACCCGTGTGCCGCGGTCCCTGCATCGCCGCGGTCAGCTCCGCCAGACGCCGGATCGCCGCGCGCTCACGGCGCGCGAGCTGATTGACGACCCAGAGCGCGGCGCTCGGCTTCGCGAGCTTGGCGATGGCCTGCGCCTCCTCGCGCCGGCCCAGGTTCTTGAGCGACGTGGCCAGCCGCTTGCGCTCCTCGACGAAATCGCCGAGCGGAACGGCGAGCAGGCGCGCGATCTCGTCGCCTTCGTTCGTGGAAGCCTTGGCGCCACCGTCGCTGTCAGCGGTCACGCCCTCATTCTAATCCCGCCGCGGCATCCCAGCGCGCCGCGCGTGGGCCTGAAAGGGCAGCCGCTTTGTGGCCGATCGGCGCGCCGGCGGGCGTAACCTGTCGCCGTGCCTCAGCGTAAGGGAGTCCGATGACCCCGGCTGTCTCCAGTGACCTCGACCGCGGCCGCGCGCATTTCCGCGACCGAGCCTGGGACGACGCTTACCAGACGCTGGCGCGCGCCGACGCCGCCGAGTTGCTGGCCATCGATGACCTCGAGCGGTTCGCCTGGGCGGCGGCGCTCACCGGCCGCGACGCCGAGTTCGTGCGCCTCCTCGAGCGGAGCTACCAGACCCACCTGGGCTGCGGCCGCGAAACCGCCGCCGCGCGCTCCGCCTTCTGGATCTGCTTTCGGCTGTTCGCGCTCGGCGAGGCCGGGCGCGCGGGCGGGTGGCTCGCGCGCTCGCAACGGCTGGCCGAAGGGCGCGACTGCGTCGAACGCGGCTATTTGCTGTTGCCGGTGGTTCACCGACACCTGGCCGAGGCCGACCACGCCGCCGCCATCGCCGTTGCGATCGAAGCGGTCGCGATCGGAGATCGGTTTGGTGACGCCGACCTGAGCGCATTTGCGCGTGGCCTGCAGGGTCGGGCGCTGCTGCGCCAGGGGCAGATCGACGCGGGGTTGGCGCTGCTCGACGAAGCCATGGTGGCCGCGACGAGCGGCGAGATCTCGTCGCCGCTGATCGTCGGCCTCATCTATTGCACCGCCATCGCGGGCTGCCAGCGTGTGTTCGCGCTCGGCCGCGCGCGCGAGTGGACGTCGGCGCTGGCCGCCTGGTGCGACGGACAGCCGCAGCTGGTCACGTTCACCGGCACCTGCCTCGTGCACCGCGCCGAGATCCTGCAGCTGGGAGGAGCCTGGCGAGATGCGATCGAAGAGACCCACCGCGCGTCGCAACGCGCGCCGCTGGCGCGCGATCTGAGCGGGGAGGCCGAGGCCGCTTATCAGCGCGGTGAGCTTCATCGCCTGCAGGGCGCGCTGATCCAGGCCGAGGAGGCTTATCAGCGCGCGGGACAGCTGGGGCGCGAGCCCCAGCCGGGGCTGGCGTTGCTGCGCCTGGCCCAGGGGCGCCGCGCCGATGCGGCGGGCGCGCTCCGCCGCGTGCTGGGCGCGACGCCGGACGATCTCGGGCAGGCGCGCTTGTTGCCGGCGCAGGTCGAGATTCAGCTGGCGCTCGGCGCACGCGACGAGGCGCGCGCCGCCTGCGCCGCGCTCGAGGCGATCGCGGCGCGCTTCGCCGCGGCGAGCGGCTCGAGTGGCGAGAGCGCCGCGATCCTGGGCGCGCTCGCGGCCGAGGCGCGCGGGAGCCTGCACCTGGCCGAGGGTGAGCCTCAGGCGGCGCTGCGGTCGTTACGGCGCGCCTTTCAGGTCTGGCAGGAGATGACGGCGCCCTATCTCGCGGCGCGGCTACGCGTGCGGGTGGCCGAGGCTTGCCGCGCGCTCGGCGATCACGACGGCTGCCGGCTGGAGCTCGGGTTTGCGCGCGAGGTCTTTCTGTCGCTGGGCGCCGCGCCCGACGTGGCGCGCGCCGACGCCCTGGCTCAGGCCAAGGCGGCCGGCGTCCCCGCGGGGCTGACGCCGCGCGAGCTCGAGGTGCTGCGCCTGCTGGCGTCGGGCCGCACCAACAAGGCCATCGCCAAGCAGTTGTTTCTGAGCGAGAAGACGATTGATCGGCACGTGAGCAACATCTTCACCAAGATCAACGTGGCGAGCCGCGCCGCCGCCACTGCGTTCGCCTTTCAGCACCAGCTCGTCTGACCTCGCCCCGCATGGGTGGAAGTACCCATACCGGCAGCGCCGCAAATTGGGGGATTCGCCCGAAGTCGCTGGCAAGGCACATCGCTAGCTTGGCTCTCGGCGCCACCATCGCGCGCCGAGGAGCGAGCCCATGGATCCATCAGCAACCCCATCATCGACCAGCGTCACGCACCAGACTTCCGGCCCGGGTCACGACGAACGCTACGACGTCGTCGTCATCGGGGGCGGCCAGGCCGGCCTGTCCGTCGGCTATTTTCTCAAGCGCACGGGGCTGCGGTTCCTGATCCTGGACGCGAGCGCCCGCGTCGGCGACGTCTGGCGTGGGCGCTGGGACTCGTTGCGTCTGTTCACGCCGGCCAAGTTCAACGGCCTGGTCGGAATGCGGTTTCCTGCGCCGGCCAATTCGTTTCCAACCAAGGATGAAATGGCCGACTACCTGGAGAGCTACGCCGCGCGCTTCGCCTTGCCGGTTCGCACCGGTGCGCGCGTCAACCGACTGTCCCGATCGGGCGACGACTACCGCATCGAGACCGACGCCGGCGCCATCCAGGCCGGTCAGGTCGTGGTCGCCATGGCCAGCTATCAGACGCCGCGCGTGCCCGGGTTCGCGCGTGAGCTGCGCGGCGACATCGTGCAACTGCATTCCAAGGACTACCGCAACCCGCGTCAATTGCGCGCGGGCGGTGTGCTGATCGTCGGCGCGGGGAACTCGGGTGCGGAGATCGCGCTCGACCTGTCGCACGCGCACGAGGTGTGGCTCGCGGGACGCGGCACCGGTCACGTTCCGTTTCGCATCGACGGGCTGGCCGCGCGCTGGTTTCTCGCGCGTCTGGTCTTGCGCGTGGCGTTTCACCGGATCTTGACCGTGCGCACGCCGCTGGGACGCAAAGTTCGCCCGACGGTGATGTCGAAGGGTGGGGCGCTGATCCGGGTCAAGCCGCGGCAGCTGGAGGCGGCGGAGATTCGCCGCACGCCGCGCATGATCGGCGTGCGCGACGGGCTGCCGCTGCTCGACGACGGCCGCTCGCTCGACGTCGCCAACGTCGTCTGGTGTACCGGGTTCGATGCCGGCTTCGAATGGATCGATCTGCCGATCTTCCCCCCGATCTTCGCCGCGCACGCGTCCGGTCACGGCGAACCCGAACACGAGGCGGGCGTGGTCCCGGAGGCGCCCGGCCTCTACTTCGTGGGGCTGCACTTTCTCTACGCGTTCTCGTCGACGATGGTCCACGGCGTCGGCCGCGACGCGAAGCGGATCGCCAGCGCCGTCGCCGCGCACGCCGCGCGGGCCGCAACGGCGGCAACGCCGCGCGCGCGAGCGGCCGCGGCGTTGCAATCAGGTTGAGCGGACGTCAGCTCACTGCCGCTCGAGCATGGTGTCGCCGGTGATCGTCGGCGGCGGAGAAGATCCCGCCGGGATCGCCGGATCGAGATTGACGAAGTGCATGACGTCGCCGCCGACGCAGTAGTCGGTTTGCGTGGCGGCTCCTCCCGCGTTCGACGGCGTCGTCTCCAGCACCGAGCCGGATAGACCCCGACGGGATTCACGGCCATGTCGTCAGTGACAACGCTCGCGCGCGAGGGTTTCCTCGCTTCGTGATGCCGGCGAGAATTTGCGGCCGCCGCGTGGTAGGTGTCGGACATGCTTCGGTTGCATGACAATCTGACCTCGGGCAATGGGTTCAAGGTGCGGCTGTTGCTGTCGCAGCTGGGGCTGCCCTACCAGCGTATCGAGTACGACATCGATCGCCGCGAGACGCGCACGCCGGACTTCCTGCTCAAGAATCCGAACGGCCGCATCCCGGTTCTGGAGCTGGACGACGGAACCTTCCTCGCGGAGTCGAATGCGATCCTCTGGTACCTGGCCGAGGGGACGCGCTTCCTGCCGGACGATCGGCGCGAGCGCGCCCAGGTGTTGCAATGGATGTTCTTCGAGCAATACAGCCACGAGCCCAACATCGCGACCGTTCGCTTCTGGCTCACGCACGCCACCCCGGTGACGCCGCTCATGGAGCTGTCGCTGCCGGCGAAACGCGCGCAGGGGGTCGCCGCGCTGGACGTGATGGAGGGGCACCTCGCGCGCCGCACGTTCTTCGCCGGCGAGCGCTACACCATCGCCGACATCGCGCTCTACGCGTACACGCACGTCGCGGGCGAGGGCGGCTTCGACCTCGGGCCCTACGGGAACGTGCGCGCGTGGCTGGCGCGGGTCGCCGCGCAACCAGGGTACGTGCCGATCACTCGCGGGTGACGGCGGGGGCGGCGCTGGCTTGCGGCGGCTGGCAGTCGGCCGGCGCATCGCCGGTCGCGGCGCCGCAGGCCTGCTCGGAGACCGCGCAGTCGACGGCGGCCAGCGCGCCGTCGTAGCACCAGGTCAGCACCGTCCCCTGGCACACCCCCGTCACGGTGACGGCGCCGCACGCCTTGCGCGAGATCGCCGCCGGGCAGTCGCCGCAGGTCCCCGATTCGCCCAGCTCGGGCCGCGCGCGAAACAGCTCCTCCAGCGTCCAGCCGCGGCGGTGCAGCTCGCCGGCGACGGCGTTGCCGACGAAGCGCACGTGCCAGGGCTCGGGGCGGTAGCCGGTCAGGCGCTGCTTGCCCGGCGGGTAGCTGAGCGCGAATCCGAACTCGAACGCGTGCTCGCTCAGCCAATCGATGGCCGCCGTCGTCGGCAGCTTCAAATCGATGGCGGTGCCCAGCTGGTGCTCGCTGTGCCCGGGCCGCGCCGCGCGCCCGCGCTCCTTCATCGTGCGGAAGACGCGCGCCTGCTCTCGATACGATCGGTACGCCGAGTTGATGCGCATCTTGTGGCCCGCCTCGCGCGCCGCCGCCAGCAGATCGGCCAGCGCCGCGGCCGCGTCGGCGTCGGCGCGGAGCTTGCCGCGCGGGCTGGGCGCGCCCTTGTCGTCGAGACGGCGCAGGTGCGCGCTCGGATCGAACGCGCACGAGGCGAGGCAACGCGCCGGGTTCACCCACGCGAGCCGCGCGTCGGAGGCGGGCGCAGCGGCCGTTCCTGCGTCGGGATTCACGGTCGGTGCTGGCGCGGCGCCGGCAGTCGCCGCGGCGTGCGCCCGCAGGATGCTCAACGCCACGACGACCGCCATCCTGGCCACGGGAAAGAATGGACTGTGAAAGCGCCGCGACAACCGTCACAAGGTTCGAGCATCTCGCCACCGGACGCCACAGTTTTTGCGCGCCTGTCACCGCGAGGTCGTGATGGCCGTGGCAGAGTCATGGAATACTCCGGGCTCGAGAGGGGCGTTGGCAAAGGGTTCTGGTTCGCGCGCACCACGCGGCGAGCGCTGGTCATCCTGATGGCTGGGCTGATCGCTGTGGCGGCGCTCGCGGGTCGCGCGCGTGGGCTCACGATCGAGAAGCGGGAAACGGCGCTGGCGCCGCCTACCTGCGTCGCGCTCGGCAGCCCCGTGCACAGGCGCCCGACCTGGCTTGCAACGACAACGGCTGCCTGGCCGTCTGGATCGATCCGCGCAGCGACGCCGGCGGTCGTGAACTTTGACTTTGCGTCGACCGGTCTCGACGTCAGCGTGATGGGTGCCGACGGAACCCTGGCGGCCCCGGCCACATTGACCGACAGGACGTTGGCGGTCTCGAATCAAGCGACGGTTGGACTGGGGAACGGCAGGAGCCTGGGCGTCTATTCGCGCCTCGTGCCCGAAAGCGACTTCGGCAACTACCAGGTGCGCTTTCAAATTGTCGATAGCGCGACGCCGGGAGATGGGGGCACGGTCATCGTCGACGCCGGAGCGGATCGCGCGACGGACGGAGGCGACGGCGGCGCGGTC
>CAZNCQ010000002.1:0-54258 GCA_964571275.1 uncultured Myxococcales bacterium | reverse complement strand
CGCGGTCACTGGCGCGGCGGATGGACCCTCGGGGGACCTCCCGCCACTCGCCGACGCTTCCGCCGACGTCTTCGACGCCTCCGCGGCGGACTTGCGAGCCGAGGCGTCCGCCGATGCGCAGGCCGATTCTCGCGCCGACACCCGAGCCGGGGCGAGTGACGGCGCGCTCGCCGACGGCGGAGCCGACGCTGGCGCGGCTCTCGCCGGGAGCGGTTGCTCGTGTGCGATCGAGCCCGGTCGTGGGCCGAGTTGGTGTTGGATCGCCGTGGCGCTCGCACTGCAGAGATGGCTCCGCCGGCGCCGTTCGCGCGCCTAGTGCACTAGGGAACGATCGGAATCTGGTACGCCTCCCACGACGGCGTGTGATTGCTCGTGGTCAGGTCCTGATTCCAGAGGTAGACGGCGGGGTAGGTCGAGGTCTGCGTCTCGCTGGTCACGACCGCGGTCATGTAGAGCTGGCCGCGCGGCGGCGAGATGTCGTAGCGGTACGACGAGAAGACGATCCAGTAGAAGCGGCGGTCGTCGGAGGTTCCGACGTCGGGCGACCACTTGGCCCAGGAGTTGTCCCAGCCGGTCTTGTTCGGGTAGACGCGCGTGTTGGGCAGCACCGGCGGCGTGCAGCTGGGCGGGTCGTTGGCCCTGAGCCGGACCGCGGAGCCGCCGGCCGTCGGCACGACCCACACCTCGGCCGCCGGGTTGAAGAACATGCCACCGTCGTAGGGCTCGCCGGTCGGCGTGATGTTGGCGTCGCTCTGGGGCAGGCGATTGAACGCGACCAGCTCGTCGTCGGGCGAGAACGCCGGGTAGTACTCCGCGAAGTTCGGGTCCGACGCGCCCGCGATCGGGCGAGCGGTTCCGCCGGCGCGATCGCCGAAGGGCACGGTGTAGAGATCGGCGGTGCCGACGCCGAGGCGGCCGTCCTGATTCGCGTTGGTCGACGTGTAGACGATCTGCTTGCCGTCGTGGCTGAAGTTGGGCGCGGCGGCGCCGGCTGGATCCTGATTGCGCGCGAGCGTGCCGGAGTTGCCCGAGTCGAGCTCCATCCAGATGAGGTTGGCGGCGGGATCGACAGGCTGCGTGCTCAGCGTGGTGATCGCGATGTGATCGTTCGCGGCCCAGTGCGTCCCGGAGAAGCTGATGATGCCGTGAAAATCCTGGGTCAGCGTGTTGACGCCCGCGTTGCCGAGGAAGGACGGCATCTCACCGGTCGCGCCCGGCTGCACCGACGCGAGCGCGTTGCCCCAGGGATAGTTGCCCGTGAAACCGACGAAGGCGCCGTCGGGCGTCGCCGTGTGGCAGCCAATGCAGCTCTCCGACGCGCCGCTGGTCGTCTGCTGCACCTGCGGGACCTTCAACACCGAGACCACGTGCTCGTCGCCGACGCCGAAGCCGAAGAGCTCGGTGTTGGTCGGAATCGACGCATCGTAGCCGCGCAGCGCCCAGTAAACCATCTTGCCGCCCGCGGCGACCGGCGCGATCGTGAACGACGACGTGCTGGCCAGCGTCGGACCGCTCGCGCCGAGCGCGCGCACGGAGACGGTGATCGGCGAATCGACGACGTGCGTGGCGATGTTCTGCCACACGGTCTTGTCCATCGCCCAGTTGTCGTCGGCGGTGTAGACGACCAGGTCGTTGGCTTCCTTGGGCGAGTGAAAAGTGATCTGCAGCAGGGTCGAGGCCGGCGCCGACACCTTGACGCGGGGGCGTAGCCAGTTGTTGGGCAGCAGCGTTCCATCTTCAGGCTCGGCGATGCAGGGGCCGGCCGCGGTTCCGGTGGCGGTGAACATCGACGGCGCGTTCGCCGGGGCGCCGCCCGTGATGACCGGCGTCGTCGGGAAGTCGGTGCACAAGCCGTTACACTTCTGAAGCTTCACCGGCGGCGGCTTGGTGCCGCCGTCCGGTTGAGCCTGGTCGCGGGCCAGGTTCTGGGGATAGCCCCAGGTGCAGCCCGCGATGGACCCCGCCGCGGCCAGCGCCGCGCTGGCGAGCGCCAGCACGGCGACCTTGTTCTCGCTGCGACTCCGCGCCGTCGTCTCGTTGCTCACGCTGGTCACCGCGCGTCAGCCGATTCCGGGCTGGCACACGCCGCCGACGCAGATCTCGCCGCTCCCGCAGCAGCCGCATCCGCACTGAACGACGTCGGGGCTGCAGGTCACCGGTACGCATTGACCGTTGTTGCAGAGCTGCCCGCAACCGCAGGCCGGCGTGCAGGTCTTGCCGGGGCAGAGCCCGTTCGTGCACTTGCCGCCAGCGCCGCAACCGCACGTGCCGCCGCAGCCGTCGCCGCCACCGCAGGTGCCGTCTGTCGGGCAGCTCGGCTTGCAACAGCCGCCGCCGTAGAGGACCGAGCCGCTCATGCAGGCGCAGGTCTTGCCGCAGCCGTCGGACATGCCGGCGCGGCTGTTGTCGGTCGGACAGTTGGGCGCGCAGCAGGCGTTCATGTAAAGGACCTTGCCGCTGGGGCATCCGCAGGTGTTGCCGCAACCGTCGCTCATGCCGCCGCGGCTGCCGTCGGTGGGGCAGTTGGGCTTGCAGCAGCTGCCGCCGTAGAGAACCGAGCCGCTCTGGCAACCGCAGGTCTTGCCGCAAGTGTCGTCCATGCCGCCGCGGCTGTAATCGGTGGGGCAGTTGGGCGTGCAGCAAGCGCCCATGTAGAGGGTGCTGCCGCTCGCGCAGGCGCAGGTCTTGCCGCAAGCGTCGTCCATGCCGCCGCGGCTGCCGTCGGTGGGGCAGTTGGGCTTGCAGCAGCTGCCGCCGTAGAGGACCGAGCCGCTCTGGCAGCCGCAGGTCTTGCCGCAGCTGTCGTCCATGCCACCGCGGCTATAGTCGGTGGGGCAATTCGGAGTGCAGCAGGCGCCCATGTAGAGGGTCGTGCCGCTCTTGCAACCGCAGGTGTTGCCGCAACCGTCGGTCATGCCGCCGCGGCTGCCGTCAGTGGGGCAGTTGGGCTTGCAGCAGCTGCCGCCGTAGAGGACCGAGCCGCTGGCGCAACCACAGGTGTTGCCGCAGCCGTCGGTCATGCCGCCGCGGCTGTAGTCCGTCGGGCAGTTCGGCATGCAGCAGTTGTTCATGTACGTGACGCTGCCGGCCTTGCACGGGCACTTGCCGTTGCAGCCGTTGTCGAGGCCGGCGCGGCTGCCGTCGGCTGGACAGGTCGGGGTGCAGACGCACGTGCCGACCGAACAATGGCCGTTGGTACCGCAGCCAGCGCCGCAATCACAGGTGTTGATGCACGCGCCGTTGCTGCACACGCTGCCGGCGGCACACTTCACGCCCGCGCACAGGTTCACCACGCAGGTCCCGTTGCTACAAACCTGATTGCTCGCGCAATGAACGGTGGCGCACGGATTGGGCGGGACGCAGGTGAGATTGCACGCCTTGCCCGGGCCGCAAGCGGCGTCGCACGCGTTCAGCATCGCGCACTTGCCGGTGCTCGGCGAGCAATACTGTCCGCTGGGGCAGACGACGCCTGCGCAGCTTTGCGTGAAGCATCCGGCGACGCACTCGCCGTCGACGCAGCTTTGATTCGTTGGGCAGGTCTTGCCCGCGCACGGATCCGTCACCTCGACGCAGGTCGCTTTGCAGCTGGTGCCGCTCGCGCACATCATCGCGGTGGCGGCGGCGCACGGATCGTTCTGGCAGGTGCCGTTCAGGCACGTCTGACCGCTGGGACAGGTCGCGGGACAGGTCGGCGTCGATCCTCCGGCGCCGTCGGCCGCGCCGTCGCGCCCGCCGCTGGCTCGGTCACCGCCGCCGTCGCTGCGTCCGCCGTTGCCACCGTTCGACGCCGGCGCGTCGGCGCTGGCGTCATTGTCGCCGGTGCTGCCGGCGCCGCCGCCCGGATGCCCGGTTTCATGAAACGCGCACCCGGTCGCCGCGAAGGCGATCACCAGAGCGGCCAGCGCCGCGCGCCGCCCCTCACTGCTTGCTGAGATTGCCGCGAGGGACAAACGCCGAAACCGCGCGCTCACCATGAGCTTCGCATCGGCGTCTCCGACGGCGACTTGAGCATTGCCGCCGTCGGTCGTGATGTCGTCTTGCGCGCGCTCGTGCGCGCGTGTGCGCGGCGCGATCCGCTGCGCTCACCGTCGGAACGACGTTGCCCGCGCGCGTGTCAGAATGCTGGCTCGGTGAGCTCGGCCTGACAGACCAGCGCGTCGTCGTTGTCGAAGCACGACAGCTCCAGTCGATAGTCCACGCGCTGGGCGCGGCAGAGGCGGAACGACGGCGAGTCGGTATAGAGGATGAAACCGCCCTGGCGCAGCGGCACCGGGCTTGGGCCCATCGCGCCCTGGGTCGGCAAGCCGGCGTCCGCGGTGGCGGTCAAAGCGACATGGCATTGCGTCGCCGAGATCGTGAATCGCTGCGGCGACGACGCGCACGAGCCGTTCTCCTCGACGACGAACTGATCGTCGGGGCATTCCGGATCGTCGCAGGCGGCCAGCCCCAGCGCCACGAACGTGACGATCGCGCGCAACGCAGCGATGGATTGACGCGCGCCGTTCCGTCGCATTCTTGACAGCGTCATGGCAGCACCGCCAGCCGCGAGCGGCAGAGGGCGACGCCGGGATCGGCGCCGTGACAGGTGAACCAGAGGCCGTCGGTCTCGACCGTCGCCTGGCATTGACGGTAACCAGCCTGGCAGGAGGAGGTGTTCGACGAGCCCGCATCGAGCAGACGGCTCGCGTCGGGTGCGCCCCCGTCGATCGGTGCGGCTCCGGCGTCGGGCGAGACCACCGGCGTCGAGCAGTCGCCAATCGTGATGTCCCAGTCCCCCTGCTCGAGCGTATACGGGCAGCTGGTTCCGCGGTACCGCTGCTCGCGGCCGAGGTTGGCGCCGTCCGGCTCGGGCGCCAGCAGCGCCGCCTGGTTGGTGACGGCGAGCGCACCGTAGGGGTCGGCCTCGACGACGATGATCCCGCCGGTGCCGCAATCGCCGTCGACCTGGAACACCGTCGGTGCCGACCACTTTCCGCACTGCTCGGGCGCGGTGGTCGCCATCAGCGCCAGCGAGCCGGTGGCCAGCGCGAGCGCCCCGCGGACGCGTGGCCAGCGGAGGCCGACATCGACATCGACATCGCGCCGCGCGTCGCGCGCGCGCCACCGGCCATACGCGACCGCGAGCGGGACGCACGCGAGGGCAAGCAGATCGGTCGGGTCGCGCGTCAGCACGGTGTGCTTCACGCCGAACACGAGCGCCACCATGCGAACGAACCAGCCGCCGGCCCAGTCCGACATTTCCAGCGCCGAGAAGACGATCGCCGTGACCACCGCGCCCGCCCAGAGCCGCCAGCGGAGGTCGATCCGCGCGGCCAACCCCAGCGACGCCGAGACCAGCAGCGGCATGATGAAGCAGATGGCAACGTCCGAGAGCTTGCCGGTGAGCGCGTTGTGGAAGACGAACTTGAAGACGTGGTCATTGGCAATCAGAAGTCCGATCATTGCCAGCGGTAGCAATGAACCGAGCTCGCTCAATGCCGCCCGTCGTGGGCCTTGTGAATGCCTGCGCATCAGAATGCCGCTCCCACCGATATCATCAATCCGTGGCTGAGATGGGCCTGGCCGCTGCCGGGAATCAAGCGGTCCGGCGCGCGCTCCTCGAAGAGATCGACGAAATACCCGACCTCGGTCCGCAGGTGGGCGACGTCGTGCCGCCCCCACAGAACTCCCAGCGTCGGCCGCAACTGCAAGCCCGAGGCGCCCTGGCCACCCAGGTGCTGTGCGACGAACCAGGCGCCGGCGCCGAGATAGGGCAGGCGCTCGCCATCGGCGAGCGGCGCGTCGAGCTCGAGCCCGACGCCCCACGATCGATGGTCGTCGTTGCCCGACTCGTGGTCCAGGCCCAGCGTCACGAAGACCGAGCCGGCGTCAGCGGCCATGAACACGCCGAAGCCGCCCAGCGGCGACGAGGTCCGCGCGGGCGAATCGATCGGCACCATCACGCCCGCGCGCGCGCCGAAGGTGAACGTGCGCGGTTCTCGGTGCGCTTTGGGGCCGAGGAATCCGTCGCTCGGCGCCACCGTCTCGGGCAAGGCGTCGAGCTCTCGCGTGAGCCGCATCGCCAGCCACTCGGTGAAGTCGGGCAGCAGCTCGGGCCCGGCGGCGGTCTTCTCGCGCAAGTGGCAGCGGCTCTCGCCGCTGATTGCGTCCCAGCAATGAACGTCGAACGTCGTTTCGGCGCCTTCGTGCGACAGGTCGAGCGCGACCGCGAGGTCGCCACCGGTGAGCCGTGCGATCTGCACCGCCGCTTCGGCGGGCGGGCGATCCGCGGTCGGCGGGCGATCGTAGTCGGCCACGTGGAAGCGGGTGGGGCGGCCCAGGCTCTCGACGAACAAGCGCCGCGCGCGCTCGATGATCGGCGCCGACACTCCTCGTCCGCTTGCGGGCAGCACCACCAGCGACGGGCGGCCGGCGGCCGCGCGCGACGGCGCGCACAGGGCCACCGCGACGGGCACGAGCCAGGCGACCAGCCGCCGAGCGCTCGATCGGGACATGAATGTCGCGATCCCGCTCATTGCGCTGACCCCGCGTCGGCGGGCGCGGGCGCGGGCGCGGGCGCGGCGGGCGTGGGCGCGGGCACGGGCGTCGGTGCCAGGAGCACGGGCGGCGGTGGCGCCGGCACGGGAGGCACCGGCGGCGCCAGACGCAGATAGGGCGGCGGTATCAGCGGCGGTGCGCGCAGGCTCTCCGGCGGCGGGCCCTCCGACAGCCACGGATCGCTGGTCCCGGGCGCGTGGGTGCGATCACCCGCGTCGCCTCCGGTGGGCGCGCGTGGCGAATCGTCGCGCGCGCCTCCGGCGTGCGGCGGCGCACTCACCGGCGGAACGCCCAGGGACGGCATGTCGATCATCCGCTCGGCGAGCGCCTCCTTGGCCTGACGGCAATGAGAAACCTGAAGGTATCCGTAGGTTGCCGACGCGAGCGCGCCCACGACCAGCGCCGACGATTCGACGATCGACTGCGCGTCGCGCGATCCGTCGGACGTCTCGCCGAGGACGGCCAGCGCCAGCGTTGCGGTCAACGCCGCGTCGAGCCCGGGCGCGAGCATGCTCGACGTGCAATCGAAGAAGTGCCGCGACGCATGGTCGGTGGGTGGCGCGTCTACGAACGCAATCGAGCACCCGGAGAGGCCCGCGAGCGCGATCGTGCTCATGGTCAGGCCGGCTCTTCGGCGTGAGATCTCAGCGATCATGGGACGTCCGTGGAGCAACGCGCGTGCCGGGCCCCGCGGGCGCGCGCCGGGACGCACATCGCGGTGGCGTTCTTTCGCGTCTCGGCGTAGGAGCAAGAGGGTGAGCGAGGCCCCACCCTTTCGCATCCGGACATCGTCGTCATGACCGCGCCGCTTCCGCCCGCGCGCTTGCTGGGCGATGACGAGCCGGAGCCGTTCGAGGTCGAGGGACGCGCCGGCGCATCGCCGTTCGTGCTCACCTGCGATCACGCCGGGCGACGGCTGCCGCGCGCGCTGGGCTCGCTGGGCCTGTCGCCCGAGGAGCTGCAACGGCACATCGCCTGGGACATCGGCGCGCGCGGCGTGGCGCTGCGGCTGGGCGCGGCGCTGGATGCGTTCGTGGCTTGCCAGCGCTACTCGCGCCTGGTGATCGATTGCAATCGACAGCTCGGGCACCCCGAATCGATCGCGACCAGCAGCGAGCGCACGTCGATCCCTGGCAATCAGCAGGTCACGCCGGAACAGGCCGCGGCGCGGGCGCGCGAGATCTTCGAGCCCTATCACGGTCAGATCCGCGCCGAGCTCGACCGGCGCCGCGATCAGCAGCGGCCGGCGATCTTGATCGCGGTTCACAGCTTCACGCCGGTCTTTCTCGCCGGCGCGCGCCCGTGGCACGCCGGCGTGCTCTTCAATCGCGACGTGCGCGTCGCCGAGCCGCTCTTGCGCCTGCTGCGCGCCGAGGGCGACCTGGTCGTGGGTTGCAACGAGCCCTACGCGGTCACCGACACCTCCGACTACTCGATCAACCACCACGGCGCCGAGCGCGAGCTGCCCCACGTCGAGATCGAGATCCGCCAGGATCTGATCGCCGAGGAGTCGGGTCAGATCGCCTGGGCCGAGCGCCTCGCGCGCTTGCTACCGCTCGCCGTCGCCGGCCTCTGATTCCCCGGCTGCGCCTACGGCACCACGTCGAGCATGCCGCGCAGGCGGATGTCGGCCGACGACGCGCCGATCTGCAGCTCGACCGGTGCCCCCGCCTCGACGGCGAACGCGGCGCTGGCGGCGTCGTAATAAGAGAGATCGCTCGCGCCGATCCGGAACGTCACGTGCGCCGTCTGGCCGGCGGCGATGCTGACGCGCTGGAAGCCGCGCAGCTGCTGGCGTGGGCGCGGTCCCTGGTCCGGCGACAGCGTCGAGTTGGGATACGCGACGTAGAGCTGCACGACCTCGTCGCCTGCGATCGCGCTGGTATTGGTGACGTCGGCGCCGACCGTGACCGCGGCGCAGGATCCCGCGGCCGCCGTCGGCGACACGCTGGGCGCGCTGATGGTCAGGTTCGAGTAGGCGAACGTCGAATACGACAATCCGTGGCCGAACGGGTAGAGCGGCGAGCCGGTGTAGTACCAGTACGTCGTGCCCTCCTTGATGTCGTAGTCGGTGAGGGCGGTCGGAATGTCGGCCTCGCTGTGATACCAGGTGGTCGTCGTGCGGCCACCGGGGTTGTAGTCGCCGAAGAGCGCGTCGGCGACGGCATTGCCCAGCTCCTGGCTGGAGTTGGTGACGTGCAACACCGCCGGCACGTTGTCGTTGATCCAGTCGATGCCGATCGGGAAGCTCGACACCAGCACCACGATCGTGCGCGCGTTGGCCGCCCTCACGCTCTGAACCAGTTCCAGCTGCGACGGCTCGAGCGTGATGTAGACGCGGTCGACCTGTTCGCGCCCCTCGTACTGCGACGGGCAGGTGCCCCAGGGCGGAAACGGCGAGTCGCCGCAGGTCGGGTGGTTGCCGACGAACACCAGCGCGACGTCGGAGGCCGCCGCCGCCGCGGTCGCTTCGCCGGTGCTGTCATCGAGAGCGTAGTTGATGGTGACGCCGGGCCCGAGCTTGTTGGCGATCCCTTGCCGCGGAGTCACCGCGTACGGCGGATTGCCGCCATACCAGTCGCGCAGCACGGAATCGGCGCGCGGCCCGATCACGGCGACGCTGCCGAGCTGAGTGCGGTCGAGCGGCAAGGTGTTGTCGTCGTTCTTGAGCAGCACCAGCGTCTTGTGGGTCACGTCCAGTACGCGCGCGCTGGCGTCTGGCGTGTTCCATGGCGTCTCGGTGCCCTGGATCTGGCTGTAGGGCACCATCTCCGGTGGATCGAATTCGCCCAGCCGGAAACGCACCCGGAACACCGGCCGCAACGCTGCATCGATGTCGTCGCCGCTGAGAGCGCCGGTCTGAACGTCGTCGCGGATCGATGTCACGGCCGCATTTTGCAGCAGAATGCCGGTGCCGCCGGCGATGACCGCGCCGATCGATTGATCGATGTTCGTGTAGTAGTGCTGGCCGCTGACCAGGTTGCTGGGGGCCTGTCCGTCGGTGGCAAAGAACCCCTGGAATCCCCATTCGCCGATCACCATCGACTTCAGGAGCGGCGTCACCGCCGCCGGGATGCCGTTGATCTGGTTGTACGCGGTCATCATCGCGTTGGCGCCGCCGCGCACCGCGGTCGCGAACGACGCCGAGTAGTACTCGCGCAGGTTGCGGTCGTCGAGGTTCGACGAGCTGGTCATGCGCGTGTCCTCGTTGCTGTTGGCCATGAAGTGTTTCAGCAGCGACCCCGCCAGGAGGTACTTGGGGTCGTTGCCGTGCAGGCCCGCGATGTAGCTCTTGGCCATCTCGCCGATCAGGAATGGATCCTCGCCATAGGACTCCTCGGTGCGGCCCCAGCGCGGATCGCGCGCGAGATCGACGTTGGGCGTGAGCACGACCAGGCCGGCGCCCCGCCCGGTGGGGCCGACGCCATGCGCGTGGTAGACGCGCGCTTCGTAGCCGGCGGTGGCGCCCACGGTGTTCGTGACCTGGGGGTCCCAGGATTCGCCCAGGCCGAATGCTTGCGGAAACTGGGTGGCGGTCAGGATCAGGCTGCCGGTGGTCGTGGTGGGGTCGGACGCGGTTGCCAGCCCGTGCAGGCCTTCCGTCATCAGCGCCAGCGGCGGCAGATTCAGCCGCGGCACGCCCGGCGCGCCGGGCGTGAGCAATGTCTGCTTCTCATCGAGCGTGAGCTGGGTCAGAAGGTCGTTGATGCGATCCTCCAGCGGCGCGCACGGGTCCCAGAACATGTACGGGTAGTCGGCGGGGTTGCTCTGGCAGGTCGTCGTGCCACCCGCGCCGCCCGCCGCGCTGGGCGCGGGGTCGGCGGCGCAGGTCGCGACCGCCAGCCCGCCCGCTCCGGTCGCGCCACCCATTCCCGACGCGCTCGAGTTGCCGCCCGAACACCCGGACGCCAGCGCGCCCACCGCCGCCGCCAGCACGGCCGCCGCCACCTTCATCAGGTCAGTCGATTTCACAGCGCTACAGTAGCGGCGCGGCCAATATTGGTGTCAACTCTCGAAGTCGGGATCGCCGGGGCAGCGAGCGGGAAGATATTCGTACCGAGCTGCCCTTGGATGGAGGGAATGGGTCCGGAATGCGACCGCTAGCTTATCGAGGTTCGAATTATGTTGCTGCTGCAAGTGGTCATCCCCGTCGCCGGGAGTGCGCGCCGCAGGCGATCTGTTCGCTCTCTTTTTTGTGTGCGCTGACGCGCCGCTGGATTGACGCGAGCGATCGGTTCGTTACAGATTGGACGGGTCGCGAGGGCTGGGTAGAGATGCGAAGTCGTTCGTTCTCGTTCGCTGACGCGTTCGTTCTCGGCGTCACGTTATGCAGTCTGGCGTCGTGTGCGCGCACGCAGGGGATCCCTGACGGCGCCGGCGGTGCGGGCGGCGGCGGCGACGATGCCGCAGTCGACGCCGCCGTCGACACCGCGGTCGATGAGATGGCGCCGACGCTGGGCAACGGTTTTCCCTGCACCGACGATTCGGCGTGTACGAGCGGTGTCTGCGTCGACGGCCTCTGCTGCGCGACGGCTTGCCCCGATATCTGTCACTCCTGCGCGCTCGAGGGCAGTGAGGGCATCTGCGCGCTCGCCGACGTCGGCACCGATCCGCGCGACGATTGCCCCGACGACGGCATCGCCAGCTGCGGGCGCGACGGAACCTGCGATGGCTCCGGCGCCTGCCGCCACTATCCCGTCGGCGCCTCCTGCCTGCCGCAGAGCTGTTCTGGTTCGACGCGGACCAACGCGTCCCGCTGCACCAGCGATAGCGTCTGCCGGCCGACGTCGGGGCAGCCCTGCGATCCTTATCAATGCAATCCGACCGGCGATGATTGCCTCACGACCTGCACGACCAACAACGACTGCATCCCGGGCAGCTTCTGCAGCGGCGGCAGCTGTGGCCGCAAACCGCTGGGCGCGGCATGCGCTGTCGGCGACGAGTGCAACAGCCTGATCTGCGCGCAAGGGGTCTGTTGCCAGACCGATTGCAGCGGAACCTGCCAGTCGTGCGCGCTCACCGGCGCGGCCGGCACCTGCACGCCAGTGGCGGCGGGTGACGATCCGCTCGCGCAATGCGCCGACAGCGGCCGCACGACCTGCGGCACCGACGGGACCTGCGACGGAAAGGGGGCCTGTCATCTGTACCTGGCGAACACGGTCTGTCAGGACCCGACCTGCTCGGGCGCGACCGGGACAGGGCAAGGGCGCTGCGACGGTGCCGGAAGCTGCGTGGTGGGGCCGCCGGTCACCTGTGGCACCTGCCAGGCGTGCGGGCTGACGGCTGTCGGCGCCGTCTGTGTGCCGGTCGCCGCCGGCCTCGCCCCGGTGGTCGGCGGCCAGTGTGTCGATCAAGGTCCCACGACCTGCGGCACCGACGGCACGTGCGACGGAGCGGGCGCGTGTCATTTCTACCCGAACGGATCGGTGTGCGCGCCGGGCAGCTGCCCCACGGGCGCGGTGCGGACCGCGGTGCGGACGTGCAACGGCGCGGGAGCGTGCGCGGCGCCGGCCACCACCACCTGTGCGGGTGGCTTCCTGTGCGACGCCGCCAACAACGTCTGCAAGGTGAGCTGCACCGTCGCGACGTCCGCCGCGGATTGCGCCGCGCCCAACGTGTGCACGGGCAACACCTGCGGATCGATCCGCGTGCAGTATCAGGCCGGCGTCGCGACGGCGACGACCAACAGCCCCCATCCGGCGTTCAAGCTGATCAACGTCGGCACCGCTACGGTCAACCTGTCGGATCTCACGATTCGTTACTGGTTCACGAACGACGGCGCGACCAGCGAGGCCGCGGTCGTCGACTTCGCGACCAACAGCGCCAACGCGCAGATTCAGGCCAGCATGACCACGACGTTCACGGCGGTCACGCGCGCCGGCGCCGACACGTTCCTGCAACTCGGATTCACCGCCGCCGCGGGCACGATGACCGGCAACGGCGGGACGGCGGTCGTCGACTCGCGGTTCAACAGCCTGAACCCGTCATTCGGCATCACGTACACGCAGACCGGCGACTATTCGTTCGACGCGACGAAGACCGCGCTCGCCGACTGGACGCACGTGACGTTGTATCGCCAGGGCGTGTTGATCTGGGGCATCGAGCCGCCGGCGCCGTGAGCGCGCAGCTCATTTCACGGCGGCGTAGACCTGTATCGTGGTGCTGGCGAAGTTGAGCCAGTAGACCTGGGTGCTATCGGTCAGGAAGCTGGACTGGCCGTTCTGGCCGCGGGCGATCGCGACCGGCGTGCAGCCGCTAAGCGCGCAGCGCGACACGGCGTCGGTCGACCCCGCTCCCGCCGGCAAGAAGGAGCCGAAGGCGTTGCTGTTGTCGATCACGCCATCGAAGAAGCCGGTGTAGAGCAGCGTCGGATTGCCGCTCACGATGCCGTTCGGCAGCGGTACGCTGCTGGTGATGGGGTTGGCGAACGAGGTGTCGTAGTTCACCCACACGGCGGTGGTGTCGCTGGCGAAGAACCGCTGTGCCAGCCCGGCCTGGCCGGTCGGAAGCAGCGGAATCGGAACCCCGCCGGTATTCGAGGTGGGAAGGTAGGTCGGCACGAACGTCGTGCTCGCCTGGTTGAACCAGAAGAACCGATCCGGCCGGTTGTTGGGCGTGTAGATCGTCCCTTGCGCCGGGTTGCCGACCTGCGCCACCTGCTGGACGGTGCCGTTCGTGTTGATGCGCAGGATGAACTGCTCGGCGAACAGACTGCCGATCTGTTGTTGCTCGAACACGACGAGCTGATGATTGGTTGGATCCGCCACGATGGCGCTGACGAAGACCTGGATGCTGCCTGACACCAGCCCTCGCGCAACGAGCGGCGCGATCGTGGTCGAGCAGCTGGCAATCGAGCAGCTCGAGATTGTGTAGGACGAGACATCGGCGGCCATGGTCTGCCAGTAGAGCTTGCCGTCGAGCGGGACGTTCGACAGGGCACCCGCGATGAGCGCGCCATTCGGTTCCGAGCCATCAGTGGCGCCCTCGAACACGCTCATGCCAGATATGACGCCCCGGCCCACCAGCTGGACGTAGAGCTTGGTTCCCGAGAGCGTCATCAAGCCCCCCGCGGACCCGCCCGACGCAATCGTGGTGACCACGCGGCCCTGGCACACGCCGCTCACGCACGCGCCACCCTGACAGTTGTGGTTGCAGGTGCCGCAGTTCAGAGGATCCGACGCGGTGAGCACGCAGGCGTTCGAGCACGCCGTGGTTCCATTGCCGCAGGTGAAGCCGCACTGGGTGCCGTTGCAAGTCGAGGTGGAGTTCGCGGGCTGCGGGCACATGGTGCACGAGGTCGTGCCGCAGCTGCTGGTGCTGGTGTTCGACGAGCAGGTGCCGCTGCAGTTATGGAACCCGGTGCTGCAGGTGAAGCCGCACTGGGTGCCGTCGCAGGTGGCCGTGGAGTTCGCCGGCGGCGTGCACATGGTGCACGAGGTCGTGCCGCAGCTGTTGATGCTGGAATTGGAGAGGCACGCGGTTCCACAAAGGTGGAAGCCGGTGTTGCAGGTGAAGCCGCACTTGGTGCCGTCGCAGGTCGCGGTCGCGTTGGCGGGCGGCGTGCACGGGGTGCAGAAGGTGCCGCAGGTCATGGTGCTGGTGTTGGAGGCGCACGTGCCGCTGCAGTTGTGGAAGCTGGCGCCGCAGGTGAAGCCGCACTGGGTGCCGTCGCAGGTGGCAGTGGAGTTCGCCGGCGGCGTGCACATCGTGCAGGACGTGGTGCCGCAGCTGGTGGTCGCGCTGTTCGACACGCAGGCGCCGCCACACAGGTGGAAGCTGCTATTGCAGGTGGAGCCGCACTTGGTGCCGTCGCAGGTGGCGGTCGCGTTGGCGGATGACGGGCACGGCGTGCACGACGTGGTGCCGCAGCTGCCGACGCTGGTATTCGATTGGCAGGTGCCCGAGCAATCGTGCGAGCCGCTCGGACAGACCCCATTGCAGGAGGCGGCGTTGGCGATGCAGGCGCCGGCGCATAGCTTCATTCCCGACGGGCAGGTGCCGCCGCACGAGGCGCCGTCACAGGTGGCCGTGCCGCCGCCCGTCGGGACCGAGCAGGGCGTGCAGGATGTGCCGCAACCGGCCGTGCTGGTGTTGGCGACGCAGCCGGTCCCGCACGCGTGGAACCCGGTGCCGCAGGTGAAACCACACTGGGTGCCGTCGCAGGTCGAGGTCGCGTTCGCCGGCGGCGTGCACGCGGTGCACGACGTCGTGCCGCAGTTGCCGACGCTGCTGTTGGCGACGCAGGCGCTGCCGCACAGGTGGAACCCGGTATTGCACGCGAAACCGCACTGGGTGCCGTCACAGGTCGCGGTGGCGTTCGCGGGCGCGGTGCAGGGCGTGGTGCATGACGTGCCGCACGTCATCGGGCTACTGTTCGCCTGGCACGAGCTGCCGCACACGTGGTAGCCGGTGCTGCAAGTGAATCCGCAACTGGTGCCGTCACAGGTCGACATCCCATTGGTGGGCGTCGAGCAGGGCGTGCATGCCGTCGTCCCGCACGAATTGGGGCTGATGTTCGGCTGGCAGGTCCCGCTGCAGTCGTGCGTCCCGCTCGGGCAAACGCCGGCGCACGACGCACTGCTGGCGATGCAAGCACCAGCGCACAGCTTCATTCCCGATGGGCAGGTCCCGCCGCACGACGTGCCGTCGCAGGTCGCGCCTCCTCCGGTGGGCACGCTGCACGCCGTGCAGGACGATCCGCACGACGACACCGCGGTGTTGAGCACGCACGAAGTTCCGCAAGCGTGGTAGCCGGTCGCGCAGGTGAAACCGCACGACGCGCCGTCGCAGGTCGCCGTTCCGTTGGTCGGCGCCGCGCACGGCGTGCACGAGGCGCCGCAGCTGTTCGGGCTGGCGTTGGGTTGGCAGCTTCCCGAGCAATCATGGCTGCCCGCGGCGCACACCCCTGAACATGACGCGCCGCTGTCGATGCAGGCGCCGGCGCACAGCTTCATCCCCGTCGGGCAGGATCCGCCGCAGGATGTTCCGTCACAGGTGGCCGAGCCGCCGCTGGGAATCGGGCAGGTGACGCACGCCATGCCGCAGTTCGCGACATCGGAATTCTTGACGCAGGTGCCGGTGCAGTCGTGGAATCCCGACGCGCAGCCGGTGTTGCCGCCAGCGCCGCCCGCGGCGCCGTCCGCGCCGGGCGCGTCGGGCGCGCGATCCGGCCCGCCGTCGACGACGGCGTGACCGCCGGCTCCGCCCCCCGTCGCCCCGCCGTCGGTGCCGCCGGTGCCGACCGGCAAGTCGCCCGACCGCGCCGACGTACAGCCGCCGGCCCCCGTCGCGATCGCCGCAGCGACGATGGTCAACCCCAGTATCTGCTTGCCGTGACGAAGGATGGCCATCGAAGTCATGAGTCTGGAAAGTAGAACGCTCATCGTGTTCCCGTATTTCGTTAATCGTCCGTGAGCGGGCGCCCAGGCGGGCCGTCTTCGCGGGCTCCGCTCACGGCGATTGCCACCCCCCTCGGCACCGGGCGCTTTTAACACACGCTCGAAGGCTTCGGGGACGGCCTCTTTTTTCGCCCCCCTCGCGCCGGCGACAATGACGACGCCCAGCGGCGCCCGCATTTGGCAATCGCCGCCCTGTGACGCACCTCGCGACCGTGCTAACGTCGCGGCCCGCTTCTTCGGACCGTCAATCGTGCATCGAAAACATCAAATCGAGTGGTCGCCGGCCGCGCCAACGCGCGCCGGCTCGTTGTGGATTTCGTTCCTGGCAGCATTGCTGATCGTCTCGCTCGCATCGGCGGCGCGCGCGCAGTCGGATGACGCCAAGAAGCAGGCGCAGGCGCTGCAGGTCGAGGGCGTTCGCTTGTTGCAAAAGGGTGACAACCGCGGCGCGCTCGCGAAGTTCAACGAGGCGTTCGCCCTGGTGCAGAGCCCCAAGATCATGTTCAACATGGGCAAGGCGTACCGCGGGCTCGGCAACGACGTGGAAGCGTTGCGCTCCTTCGATATCTTCCTCGACGAGGCCCCGTTCGCCCCCAAGGCGAGCCGCGCCGAGGCCGAGCGCGAGGTGCAGGCGCTGCGCCCCAAGCTCGCATACATCGAGGTCGTGGCCGAAGACAGCGGCAGCACCGTGCGCATCGACGGTCGGGACGCCGGCAAGGTGCCGCTGGTGCGCCCGGTCGTGGTCGCGCCCGGCACGCACGAGGTGAAGCTCGAGAAGGCGGGCATGGTCGCGGAGACGCGCTCGGTCGCGCCGATCGCGGGGCAAAAGCTGCGCGTGGTGGTCAAGCTGTCGCCAGTCCCGCCGCCCGAACCGGCGAAGCCGCCGGTGGTGGCCACGCGGCCGCCGAGCGACGAGGCGCCGCCGCGGCGGAAGGTGGCGATGGACAACGATGACGCGAGGCCATCGACCGAGCGGCCACCCAAGATCGTCGACAATCCAGCGGTCGAGCCGTCACCCTCGGGTCGACCCTGGCAGATCAGCGCCGCGTGGGTTTCGGTCGGCATCGGCGTGCTCGGGTTGGCCGGGGGAGTCACGGCACAGGTGCTGTGGTCGCAGAAGAACGCAGAGTTCAACGTGGTGAAGGATCCAATGGCCCCCACGCGGCTCCTGTGCAATGCGAGCGCGCCCCCCGACTACGGCGGCGGGCCCTGCTTGGGCTTGCACCAGGACGCAAGTCTGAGATTGACGCTCGCCATCGCCGGCTACGCAACCGCCGGCGCGGCCGCGATCGGCGCGCTGGTCTTTTTTCTGACCGCGCCCGATGCCCGCGACGCGCACGCACCGGCTGGCAGCGCGGTGTCGCTGGGGTGCTTGCCAGCGGCGTCGTCGGGGTTTTCCTGCGCGCTGACGTCGAGATTCTGAGCCGGCTCCGAGTTCGACCGCGGAACGTCAAACCCCCTGGCCTGAGCGATTCCGTCAAAAAGATTTCGAGCGGACGCACGATTGTTGCTGATTGTGGCCGCCGTCAATGTTTCCCTTTCCACGCCCTGCGTATCCGTGGTCAAGTTCTTTGTCAGGAGGTTCGCCAATGGCTGAGCTCTTGAGCAAGGCGCGGATCGTCGCGAAGCCTGGTTTCAACCGCTGGTTGATCCCACCCTGTGCCCTCGCGACGCATCTTTGTATCGGGCAGGCGTACGCGTTCAGTGTGTTCAACTTGCCCTTGGCCAAGCAGTTGGGAGTGACCAAGTCGATTCCCGGTGATTGGAAGCTGACCGAGCTCGGGTGGATCTTCACGATCGCCATCGCCGTGCTCGGGCTGTCGGCCGCGCTGTTCGGCAAATGGGTGCAGAGCCAGGGGCCACGCAAGAGTGGATTCGTGGCCGCGATCTGCTGGGGGCTCGGCTTCGTCGTCGGCGCGGTCGGGATCTCCACGCATCAGCTGTGGTTGGTCTACTTCGGCTACGGGGTGATCGGCGGCTGCGGGCTCGGCATCGGCTACATCACGCCGGTGTCGACGCTGATCTCGTGGTTTCCCGATCGACGAGGAATGTCCACGGGCATGGCGATCATGGGCTTTGGCGGAGGTGCGATGATCGCGTCGCCGCTCTCGGACTTGTTGATGAAGCACTTCGCGTCCGCGACGTCGACCGGCGTCGTGCAGACCTGGATCGTGCTGGGCATCGTCTACCTGATCGTCATGTCGCTCGGCGCGTTCGGGTACCGCGTTCCGGCGGCGGGTTGGACACCCGCGGGGTGGGTCGCGCCGCCGGCGCGCGCCGGCTCGCTGATCACCGATCGCAACGTCACGCCGGGCCACGCGCTGGGAACGAAGCAGTTCTGGCTGCTCTGGGTCGTGCTGTGCTTCAACGTCACCGCCGGTATCGGCGTGCTGAGCCAGGCGTCGCCAATGATCCAGGAGGTGTTCAAAGGCAAGATCAACCCGAGCGCCGCGGCGGGCTTCGTCGGTTTGCTCAGCCTCTTCAACATGGCGGGGCGATTCTTCTGGGCGTCGCTGTCCGACAAGATTGGCCGCAAGGCGACCTACGCCTGCTTCTTCACGCTGGGGACGGCGCTCTATGCGCTGGTGCCGCAGGTCGGCCGGTTCGGCAGCGTCATGCTGTACGTGGCGTGCTTCTGCGTGATCCTCACGATGTACGGCGGCGGGTTCGCGACGATTCCGGCGTACCTGGCCGACGTGTTCGGGACCAAGTACGTGAGCGCCGTGCACGGGCTCCTGCTGACCGCCTGGTCCGCGGCGGGCGTCTTTGGGCCGATGCTGGTGAACTACATCCGCCAGTATCAGATCGACAGCGGCGTTCCGAAGGACCAAGCGTACAACGTGACCATGTACATCATGGCCGGCCTGCTGGTGATCGCCTTCTTCGCCAACATCGCGGTGAAGCCGGTCTCGGCCGAGCATCAGGAGAAGGTCGAAAACGAATCCGGCGCCAAGGCGACGCGGCCGGCGATGGCGTAAAGGAGCACGAACATGGCAACGAGCGATGCATCGACGTCCGTGCCTCCGTCGGGCGCGTCCGAGAGTGAGTCGAAGAGCAGCTCAGGGATCGTCATCCTCGCCTGGCTAGCCGTCGGGTTGCCGCTCCTGTGGGGCGTCGCGCAAACGTTCAAAAAGGCGCTCGCGCTCTTTGGCTGACAACCCGCTTCCTGGATCCAGAAGGCCCTTTTTCTTCAGGGCCTTCTGTTTTTTCGCGCCTGCGGTGTCAGAGGAGAGTGGGAGGCCTCATGAAAACCGCTCTTCGACTGACGGTCCTACTCGGCGGCGCCTGCGGGCTCGCGTGCCACAGTTCGGGCGCAGCCTCGGGGGACGCGTCCGCGCCCTCCGACGGTAGTGGCGCCAGCCAGCGCGGCAGCGTGGGCGGTGCCGGCGGCGGAGCGCTCGGCGTGGGCGGCGCTGGAGGCGTGCCGACGGGGGCCGGCGGCACCGCGACCGGGACTGGTGGCGGCGCGGGCGGCACGACTCAGTCGTGCGGCGGCATCGGCGCGCTCGCGCCCGGCGATACCACGGTGACGCTTTCCCACGACGGCGTCGATCGCACGTATATCGTGCACGTCCCGGCCAGCTATACGGGACGCACGCCGGTGCCGCTGGTGGTCGACCTTCACGGCTTGACCTCGAACGCAGCCCAGCAAGAGGCGCTGTCGGGCTGGCGCGAGAAGGCCGACGCCACCGGGTTCATCGTCATCTATCCAAACGGGCTCAACGCGTCGTGGAACGGCGGCAGCCTCTGTTGCGGTACGTCGCTGGCGAACAACGTCGACGACGAAGGCTTCCTGCGCGCCGCCGTCGCAAGGATGGAGCAGGACGCCTGCATCGACGCCAGGCGCGTCTACGCGACCGGCCTTTCGAACGGCGGCGCCATGGCGCACTTGCTGGCGTGCCGCGCGGCGGACATCTTCGCCGCGTCGGCGCCGGTGTCGATGGGCAACGGCACGATGCCCTGCCAGCCGTCGCGCCCGATCTCGGTGGTGATGTTCCGCGGGACCAGTGATCCGTTGGTTCCCTACAACGGCGGCACGTTCCCCAGCGCACAGGCCGACTTCACTCAGTGGAGCGGCCTCGACAGCTGCAGCGGACAACCGTCGACGACGCACGGTATCTGCAGCACCAACAACATATGCCAGGCCGGTGTCGAGGTCACCTTGTGCACGATCAACGCCGGCCACGTCCTGTACGCGCAGGCGGCCGCGCAGGGCGCGCCGGTCCCCGACGTCGTCTGGGAAACCTTCGCGCGTCACACGTTGCCGTGATCTCGCCGTCGGTCCGTTGACGCCGCTTGACACGTGAGCGGCAACGGCCGTAGAGGTGCGCTCAGCCCTCGAGCGTACCTTCGAGCGGGGGCGAGAGGCGCAACCCGGGATCGACGACTGATGAGCGAGACGGTCGACATTCCCCGCGTCGTGGTCGCGGGCACGTCGAGTGGCGTCGGCAAGACCACGGTCACCGTCGGGCTCTGCCGCGCACTGCGGGCGCGCGGCCTCCGCGTCGCGGTGTTCAAGTGTGGGCCGGACTATCTCGATCCAACCTATCACCGGCGCGCCGCCGAGGCGCCCAGCCACAACCTCGACGGCTGGATGATGGGGCGCGAGGCGGTGCGCGCGACGTTCGAGCGCGCATCGCGCGATGCCGACATCGCGTTGATCGAAGGGGTGATGGGCCTCTTCGACGGAGCGTCGCCGACCAGCGAAGAAGGGTCGACGGCGGAGATCGCGAAGTGGCTCGACGCGCCGGTGATCCTGGTGGCCGACGCGGGAGGGATGGCGCGCAGCCTGGCGGCGCTGGTGTCGGGGTTCGCCGGATTCGATCGCGCGCTGCGCGTCGCCGGCGTGGTCTGCAACCGCGTCGGGAGCCGCGGCCACCTGGACTTACTCCGCGACGCGCAGATCACCCCGCCGATCGTCGGTGGCCTCACCTTCGAGCCCGAGCTCGCGTTTCCCGAACGCCACCTCGGCTTGCTCACCGCGAACGAAGGCAATGTCGCCGAATCGCTGTTCGCCGCCTGGGGCGTGCGCGCCGCCGAGTGGATCGATTTGGACGCGATCATGCGGATCGCGCGCGCCGCGCCGCCGGCGCCGTCCCCGCCGCCGTCCTCGTCGCCGTCCTCGTCCTTTTGGACCCCCCGCTGCCGGATCGCCCTCGCGCTCGATGACGCCTTCCATTTCTACTACGACGACAACCTCCGCCGCCTCGAGGCGCTCGGCGCCGAGCTGATCCGCTTCTCGCCCGTGAACGACGATCGCTTGCCCGACGCCGACGGTCTCTACCTCGGTGGCGGCTACCCGGAGGTGCACGCCGAGCGGCTGGCCGCCAACACGGCGATGCGCGACGCCGTCGCGGCGTTCGCGCGCGGCGGGCGGCCGATCTACGCAGAGTGCGGCGGCCTCATGTACCTGACGCGGGCGATCCGCACCCGCGACGGTCGGGCGCACTCCATGGTCGGCCTGATTCCCTGCGAGGCCGTGATGTCCGATCGATTGGAGGCGCTCGGCTACGTCGAGGTCGCGCTGCACGCCGACACGCCGATCGGTCCCGCCGGCACCCGCTTTCGCGGCCACCAGTTTCGCTACTCGCGCCTGACCGAGCTGGACGGCGCGGTCGCGCTGGCCTATTCGCTGCGGCGTCGGCGCGGGGATGAATCCTTCCGCGAAGGCTATCGCGTCGGCGCCAACGTTCTCGCGTCGTACGTTCACGCGCACTGGGCGTCGAATCCGCGCGTCGCCGAGGCCTTCGTCGCGTCCTGCGCCGCCGCGCGCCCACGCGGAGCGACGGGATGACGTTCGATCTCGTCGCCGCGTCTCGTTCGGACCTCGCGCTGCTCGCCGGCGCGATGGCGGTCGATCGCTGGCTCGGCGAGCCTCCGGCCCGCGTGCACCCCGTGGTCTGGATGGGTGCGATCACGAGCTGGGCCGAGCGTCGCTTCGTGACGGCAACCCGGCTCGGTCAGCTTGTCGCCGGCGCGATCCTCGCGATCGGCGTTCCCTGCCTGTTCGCGGGCGGCGCCGCGCTCGCGATGCGCTGGCCGGCGCGCTGGCCGGGGTGGGCGGGCGCCGGGGTTCGCCTCGCCGCCGGTATCTGGTTGCTGAAGTCGGCGATCGCGCTGCGTGCGCTCGGCGGCGCGGCACGGGGCGTGGCCGAGCCGCTGGCGCGCGGCGATCTCGCGGGCGCCCGTCGTGGTCTCGCTGCGCTGTGCAGCCGCGACGCCGCCCACCTCGACGAGGGCGCGCTGGTCGCCGGTACCGTCGAATCACTGGCCGAAAACGCGTCTGACAGCGCGATCGCGCCGCTCTTCTATTTCGTGCTCTTCGGTTTGCCGGGTGCGATCTTCTACCGAGCCGTGAACACGCTCGACGCAATGATTGGCTATCACGGCCGCTACGAATACTTCGGCAAGGCGGCGGCGCGGCTCGACGATCTGCTCAATCTCGTTCCGGCGCGGTTGACGGCGGCGTTGCTGCTGGTGGCGGGCGGCGCCTCGGGCGAGAACGCGCGCCGCGGTTGGCGAATCCTGCGGCGCGACGGCTGCCGCACCGAGAGCCCCAACGCGGGACGTCCGATGGCGGCGATGGCCGGTTTGCTCGGCGTCGCGCTCGAGAAGCCCGGCCACTACCGTCTCGGTGACGACGAAGAGCCGCTGCGGACCGAGACGATCGCCGCCGCCTGGCGCGTCGTCGCTCGGGCGTGCGGGCTTGGCCTGGCGCTGGCCGCGATCGTCATCGCTTGGCGGAAGACCCATGGCCGCTGACGCGCAAGATTCCGCGCTACGCGCGCACGGGGGACCGCTCGCTGGCGAGCTGTGCGGGCTTGGCCTCGCTGCCGCCGACGTCCTCGACTTCAGCGTCAACGTCAACCCCTACGGGCCCGCGCCGGCCATGCGCCACGCGATTGCGTCGGCGCGCATCGATCTCTACCCCGATTCGACGGCGCTGGCGGCGCGTATCGCCCTCGCGGCGTCATGTGGTGTGACCGCCGAGCACCTGGTGCTCGGCAACGGCGGCGCCGATCTGCTGTGGACGCTGGCGCGGCTGCTGGTCACGCGCGGCCGGTCGGTCGTGATGGTCGAGCCCACGTTCTCAGAGTTTCGCGCGGCCGCCGTCGCCGCCGGCGCGCGCGTCGTCGAGTGGCGCGCCTCGGCGCAAGCCGGCTTCGCCGTCGGTCGCGCGGCGCTGACCGCGGTCGTCGAGACAGCGCGCGCCTGCGAAGCCGCCGCGATCTATCTCTGCGCGCCCAACAATCCAACCGGTGCCGGCGTGCGCGCCAGCGATGTCGTCGCGCTCGCGGAGCGGCTCCCGCGCGCGATCATCGTCGTCGATCAGGCCTTCCTGTCGCTCAGCGAACATCATGCCGACGCCGTCGTCGACCTGCCTGACAACGTCGTGCGCGTCCGCTCGCTCACCAAGGAGCACGCGATCCCCGGCGTGCGCGTCGGCTACCTCGTCGCCGCGCCCGCGATCGCCGCGGCGGTCGAGGCCGCCCGCCCGGCCTGGAGCACCGGCGGCGCGGCGCAGGCGGCGGCGATCGCCAGCGTCGGGCTCGCGCCGTTCGTCGCCGAGAGCCGCGAACGGATGCTCGCCGATCGCCGCGCGCTCGACGAAGCGTTGCGCCGGCTGGATCTCGCTCCCGTTCCCAGCTGCACCAGCTACTTCATCGTTCCCGTCGGTGACGCCGCCGGCCTGCGGCGCGGGCTGCTGTCGCGGCACCGGATCCTCGTGCGCGACTGCGCGTCGTTCGGGTTGCCGGCTCATGCGCGGCTCGCGGCGCGCCCCGCGGACGATCGCGAGCGGTTGCTGGCCGCCCTCCATGAAGAGTTGCCGCGGTGCTAGTGTCACGTCTCGGAACTCCGCCTGCGTTCGGGCGCGACTGGTATTTCTGAGACATGACACTAGCGCGCACGCTGATGGTGCAGGGGACGACGTCGTCGGCCGGCAAGAGCCTGCTGGTGACGGCGCTGTGCCGGATGCTGCGCCAGCGCGGTGTGCGCGTCGCGCCGTTCAAATCGCAGAACATGGCGCTCAACGCCGCGGTCACCGCCGACGGTAGCGAGATCGGACGCGCGCAGGCCGTCCAGGCGGAAGCCGCCGGGATCGAGCCGACCGCCGACATGAATCCGATCCTGCTCAAACCCGAAGGGACCGGCGGCTGTCAGGTCGTCGTGCTCGGTCGATCGATCGGCAACCTGTCGGCCATCGATTATCACCGTCACAAGCTCGAGCTGCGCGCGGTGATCGACGCCTCGCTGCGCCGGCTGCGCGCGGCTCATGACTTCGTGGTGATCGAGGGCGCGGGCAGTCCCGTCGAGATCAACCTGCGCGACCGCGAGCTGGTGAACATGTACGTCGCGCGCGCGGCTGACGCGCCGGTGCTGCTGGTCGGCGACATCGATCGCGGCGGCGTCTTCGCCGCGTTCGTCGGAACGCTGGAGCTGCTCGACCGCGAGGACCGCCGGCGCATCGCCGGGTTCGTCGTCAACAAGTTCCGCGGCGACCGCGCGCTCTTGCAACCGGGGCTCGACGAGCTCGCGCTCCGTACCGGCATCCCGGTGGCGGGCGTCGTTCCTTACATTCCGCGGCTGCGCATCGCCGAGGAGGATTCGCTCTCGCTCGACGAGCGATCGCGGCGCGCGCGCCCGACCACCGCCGAGCTCGACATCTGCGTCGTGCGGCTGCCGTACATCTCGAACCACGACGACTTCGAGCCGCTGGAGCATGAGGCGGGTCTCGTGGTGCGATTCCCCGAGACCGCCGCCGATCTCGCGGGCGCCGATCTGGTGATCGTCCCGGGCTCGAAGAGCACGGCATCGGATCTGAGCTGGCTGCGCGAACGCGGCATCGCCGACGCGATCGTCGCGCGCGCCCGCGCCGGCCTGCCGGTGCTGGGGATCTGTGGCGGTTGTCAGATGCTGGGCGGCGCGATCGACGACGCGGAGCACCTGGAATCGCCGCACGCGACGGCGCACGGGTTGGATCTCCTTCCGTTACGCACGCGCTTCGGCGGCCGCAAGATCACGGCGCGCGTGTCGGCGATGGCCGGCCCCGGCAGCTGGCTGGCGAGCGAGGCGAGCGGGCCCTTCGCCGGCTACGAGATCCACCTGGGCGCGATGTCGCCTGCGGGCGCGGTGACGGCGGCGTTCCGCATCACGTCGCGCAACGGCGAGGCCTGCGCGATCGACGACGGCGCCGTCGCCGGGTCGGTGGTGGGGACGATGATTCACGGTATCCTCGCCAACGACGCGGTCCGCGCGGCGCTGCTCGCGCATCTGCGCGTGCGCCGCGCGCTGCCGCCGCCGTCGTCGATCGAATCGCCGCCGCCCATCGACGAGTACGATCGGGTCGCCGCCATCGTGCGCGAGGCGCTCGACGATCGCGTCGTGGCGCCGCTGTTGGAGAAAGTGTGCTCATCCGGTCGATTTTCGTCGCCGCCTGTCGATTCCGGCCCGGCCCGATCGTCCTACGGGCCGAAAGGAAGATGACCATGCCCAATCTCAAGCCAATCCCCGGAAAGTTCGTCTGGTTCGAGCACGTTTCCAAGGACGCCAAGAAGGCCCAGGCGTTCTATGGCGAGGTCCTCGGCTGGCAGACCCGGCCGTTCCCGATGGGCCCGAGCCACTACGACATGATCTGCCTCGGCGACAGCCTCGACAGCATGATCGGCGGCTACGCGGCCGCGCGCGACGATCGCCAGCCGGCGCACTGGATCTCGTACCTCTCCGTCGAGGACGTCGATGCGGCGGCGCAGTCGGTGACCGCGAACGGCGGGCGGGTCATCGACAAGCCATTCGACATCCCGACCGTGGGCCGCACCGTGCGGATCGCCGACCCGCAGGGCGCCGAGCTGTACCTGTTCAAGAGCGACGGCGGAGATCCGGCCGATGGGCCCGCGCCCAGCGGCGGCTGGGTGTGGAACGAGCTGCACACCAGCGATCCGCTGAAGGCGATCGGCTTCTACGAGAGCGTCGTCGGCTACTCGCACCAGTCGATGAACATGGGCCCCGACGAGGTGTATCACGTGCTTCGTCGTGACGGCGTCGAGCGCGCGGGCGTCACCCCCCTCCTGCAAACCGGCGCGAAGCCAAGCTGGCTGCCCTACGTCGCGGTCTCCGACGTCGACGCGACCATCGCGCGCGCCCGCCGGATGGGCGCGACGATTCCCATGGAGCCCGAGGACATCCCCGAGGTCGGCCGCCTCTGCCCGCTGATCGATCCGACCGGCGCCGCGCTGGCGGTGCTCAAGCCGGCGCCGCGCACCAAGAGCAGCTGACGCGGAGACTCGGCCAGGTCGTCGAGCGCGTATCAGGCCGGCGCTTCCGCGACTACGTCACCGATGAGATCCTGAAGCCGGTGGCCTCTACACGACGTTGCGTGACTACGCACGCTACGTCGCGTTCAACCTGGCGGCCGGTCCGGCGCGCGACGAGCAGCCGGAGGCGGGACCCTTGCGACGGAGCACGCTGCGCGAGATGCACGAAGGTCAGCGCTCGATGCGCATGGACGACTACGACGCGCCGATCGCGCAGCGTGCACCGGACGGGATCTCACTGCGCACGGGGAGCTACGGCTTCGGCTGGACGAGAGTCACCAGCTGCAACGACGAGCGGGTGCAGCACGGCGGGTACGAGCCAGGCTATTTCTCGACGGTGGTGCTGCTCCCCAAGCAGGCGGCGGGCGTCTTCGTGTTCGCCACCAACGAGCGCGTGCCGGCGGGTGCGCTGCTCGGGACCCTGGCGGCGGGGGACGTGCTCGGCAAGCCTGCGGCGCCAGTCCCCATCGAGGAGCTGGTCGCTTCGGCGGAGGCAATCGATCGGCTGCTGGCGGTGTGGGCCACGGATCTCGTGGCGCGCACGTTCGATGCGCCGAGCCTGAAGTTCGCCTGGTCGGCGCATCTACGCGACGACTTCGCGCGCATCGGCGCCAGCCACGGCCAGTGCCGTCGGAGCGGGGCGCTCAAGACCCACGGCCGGCACCGCGGCGTCTGGACGCTCGCCTGCCCTCGGCCGTTTGAACGACCACTGGAGCGACGCCGGCACGGCAACAGCGGAGCTGTTCTCCACGGCCGCCGACCGAGATCGCCTGACCAAACGGCTCGCGCACCTGGCCATCGACTATGGCGCCTGCGATGTCGTGGGCGGCAGCGTACGGAGCCACGACGAGCCTTTCGGCGACGCCAGCCCGCGCGCGATCTTTCACCTGCGCTGCGCCGACGGCGCCCTGGATCTGGAGACCACGCTCGATGAGAAGAGCGGCCGGCTCGTCGACCTCGTCGGACATCCGCCGCGTGATCCCGACGCGACCTGCTGGCAATAGAATGTATCTCGCCCCCGGCGCGCGCGCCGATTCAGGGGCGTCCCGATTGTGATCGGAGCCGAGGTGCGCACACTTCTCTCCGTGATCCGGGGCTTACTCAGCGGCTGGGTGCGCGCCGTGGGTTCGCGGTCTGGGAGGGGCGCCCGCATGGGCGCGGCCGTCACGCCGAGCGCGGGATGACCGAGGTGCCGGACCCGAACATCCGCATCCTGGTCGTCGAGGACGACCCGCACGTGCGCCAGATGCTGGCGCTGCTGCTGGGCGCGCGCTGGCGCGTCGAGATGGCCGACGGCGGCGAGGCGGCGCGCGACATGGCGCTGGCGTCGCCGCCCGATCTCGTCATCAGCGACGTGCGCATGCCTGGCATCGACGGTATCGATCTCCTGCGCGCGCTCCGCGCGGCGCCGGCCACGCACGACGTACCGGTGATCCTGGTGTCGGCGCGCGCCGGCGAGCGCGAGACGATCGCCGGGCTCGAGGCCGGCGCTGACGATTTCCTGATCAAACCGTTCTCGGCGCGCGAGCTCATGGTGCGCGTTCAGGCGCGGCTGGACGTGATCGAGATGCGGCGCCGCACCACGCAGCAAGAGGTCGCCCTGGCCGTGCTGCAGCGGCACAGCGAGTGGACCGAGAAGCTGCTCGACTCGCTGCCGGTTCCACTGTGGTTGCTCGAACCGGAAAGCCACCGCGTGCTGTTCGCGAACGACGCCGCCCGGCGCATGACCGTCGACGCGTCGGCGCAAGGCGAGGACCTCGGCAAGCGCCTCGCGCTGGCCCGCCCCGACGAGGACGGGGGCGGCGCGCTCGACATCGGCGACGTCGTGCCCCACGAAGAGGGGGCGCGCGTCCGCGGCTGCCGGGTCGTCTCGATGACGTCGGAGGGCTCGGTGTGGTTGCTCGCCGACGCCGCACGCTTGCCGGCGCTGGCCGAGCACCCCGCGGTGGCGGTGCTGTCGTTGCGCGACGTGACCGAGCTCGTGCGGAAGGAGGACCTGCTCCGGTCGGCTCTGCACGTGCGCGACGAGTTTCTGTCGGTTGCTTCGCACGAGCTTCGCACGCCGATCACGACGTTGAGCCTGCAAACGGAGTCGGCGCTGCGGACCCTGACCGCTGCGCACGGTAACGGCGCCGACGGCGAGGACCGGATCCTGCGCCGGCTCAACGTCATCCGCCGACAGATCGTACGCCTCGAGCAGCTGGTCGAGGCGCTGCTGGATGTCTCGCGCCTGATGGAAGGGCGGATGCTGCTGACGCCGGAAGACGTCGACCTGGGCGCGGTCGCGACCGACACCGTCGAGTCGCTGTCGGAGACCGCGACGCACGCCGGCTCGACCATCAACTTGCGCTGCGCCTCCGGCGTCACCGGCCGCTGGGACCGTCTGCGCATCGGTCAGGTGATCACGAATCTGGTGTCGAACGCGATCAAGTTCGGGCGCGGCCACCCGATCGACGTCGACGTCGCCGCCGACGACGGCGCCGCCCGCCTGAGCGTGCGTGACTGCGGCATCGGCATCCCTTCGGAGCAACGCAAGCGCATCTTCGATCGCTTCGAGCGCGCGCCTGCCGAACGCTACTACCCGGGTCTGGGATTGGGCCTTTGGATCGCGAAGCAGATCGTCGATGCGTCGCGCGGCACGATCACCGTCGAGAGCGAGGTCGGCGTCGGCTCGACGTTCACGGTTCGGCTTCCGCGCTCGGCGTGAAGTCGCGCGCTTCGCCCGCGCGCGGCAGCAGCAACCGCAGCTCGCTCCCCTGACCCAGCTTGGAGCGCGCCTCGATGTAGCCGCCGCTCTGGCGCACGATTCCGTAGACCGCCGCCAAGCCCAGGCCGGTCCCCTTGCCCGCGTCCTTCGTCGTGTAGAACGGCTCGAAGATCCGCTCGAGCACCGCGGGGCTCATCCCGGAGCCGGTGTCCGCGAAGCGCAGCTGCACGTACGACGCCGCGGCCATGTCGGCTGCCGCGGACGCGTCGCCGTCGCCGGCGTCGGGCGGTTTGGCGACCACGTTCTCGGCGGCGACGGTGAAGCAACCTCCGTTCGGCATGGCGTCGCGCGCGTTCGCCGCCAGGTTCAGGAACACTTGCTCGAGCTGCGCCACGTCGATCTCCACCGGCCAGATCCCGGGATCGGCGGTCGTCGTGAGCACGACCTTGTCGCCCAGGATGCGCGCGAGCAACGGTCGCACGTCGGCCATGTAAGCCGGCAGATCGACCAGCTCCGGCCGGTGAATCTGGCGCCGCCCGAACGCGAGCAGGCGATGGGTGAGCTGCGCGGCGCTCTGGGCGGCGTGCTCGATGACTTCGAGCGCGCCGTCGGGGTCGTTGGCATTCGGCAGCGTCTGCCGGATCACTTCGACGCTGCCGAGGATCGCGGTGATCAGGTTGTTGAAATCGTGGGCGATGCCGCCGGCCAGGCGCCCGATGGCCTCCAGGCGCCGCGCGCGGTGCAGGCGGTCCTCGAGCGCCGCGTTCTCGCGTTCGGCGCGGCGCAGCTCGGTCACGTCGCGCCCCTCGGCGATGAGCAGCACCACCGAGCCGGGGCATCCTTCGCGCACCGGTTTGAGCGAAAAGTCGATCGACCGGCGCTCGCCGCTGCTGTGCAGCTGCGTCGCTTCGAAGCGCACGAACCGTCCCTGCGCCGCTGCTTCGACCGCGGCTCGCAGCCGTTCCGGCGACGCATCCGACTGCGTCCACCATGGCGTGTCCCAGATCGGCCGGCCGCCGAGCGCTTGCGCCGCGTGGTCGTCGAGCCCCGCGAAGTCGAGCGCCGTGCGGTTCGCGATCAGCAGGCGGCCCTGCGGATCGAGCAGACCGATCAGCTCGAAGGTGTGATCGATGATGGCGCGGAACTGCTGGCGGATGTCGCGCAGCGCGCCTTCGGTCTCGCGCGCGCGAGCGCGCAGCGCGCGCTGGCGATCGGTGACGTCGCGCAGGACCAACGCCCGACCCAGGTGGTGGCCGCGGCGATCGTGTAACCCGGTGACCTCGACGTCCAGCACCCGGCTCCCTCCTTGATGCTTGCCGGACTGAACCTCCGCTGGGCCGTCGACTTCGAGCTCGCAGCGGCCGCACTTGCCGGCGCAGGCGTCGACCAGGATCGGCCAGCGCGCAAAGATCTTCACCACCGACTTGCCGATGGCGTCGCCGGGCTTGATGCCCAGGTGGCGCTCGAGAGCCGGGTTGGCGTCGACGATGCGGCCCATGCCGTCGCAGACGACGATCGCGTCGGGCAGGCCGGCGACCAGTGTGTCGCGCGCCAGCGGCGCCAGATCGAAGAGCCGCGTGCGGAACAGGCCGTACGCAACGATCAGATCGGCGACGCCGAAAACCAGCGGCGTGGGATCGCGCTGGCCCAGCACGCGCACGCGAAACGAGAGGGCGACCATCGCGGCCATCGGCGGCAGCACCAGACCGACGAACACGAACAGCATCTGCCGCAGCTGCGCCGCGTGCTCGCGCACGACGCGCCGGACCAGCAACGCCGACGCGGCGGCGATCGGCAAGAACCCGTAGGTGGTCAGCGCCCAGTCGAGCCACGACAGGCGGTAGTCGAGCGTGACCAGCGGCAGATCGTAGCGCAGGTGCGCGTCGGGGTGAACCCAGCGCGGCGCGACGACCTCGACGATCAGCGCCGGCATCGGGATCAGCAAGAGCAGCCACCACGACACGCGGCGCGGCGGCTCGCCGGCGTACGCCGTGGCGAACCAGAGGCTCCCGACCGCGACACCGATGCCCGGCCACCACTGCAGCCCGTCGAAGACCATCTTGCTCTCGATCGACGGCGCCACCAGCTCCGCGACGTTGAGCGCGGTCCACAGCGCGTGCGAGAGCGGGATCGAGGCGAAGGCCAGCGCCGCCGCGACGCGCGTCCGCCGCGAGAACGCGGTGATGGCGGCTACCGCCGATACGACGGCGGAGACGGCGAAAGGGACGACACCAACCGTTCCCATGGTCAGCGCGCTGACGTCTCTATCGCCAGTTGGTCATGTCCTCTTTGCGGCGGCGGCTCACATCGGGCCGCACGTCTGCAGCGCGACGTCGCAGCGATAGCTGGCGTTGGCCGCGCGGACGGTCACGCCGTCGAGACCGACCTCCAAGATGACGTTTCCGTCGGCGCGATCGAGGCTGACCTCGACATGGGGATAGTCGATCACGAAGTCGGCCTCGCCTGAAAACGTGCCGCCGCTCATGGTGCCGATCTGGCCCTGGATCTGCACCAGCACGCGAGTCTCCGCGACGGTGGTCGGCACCGGTCCGTAGAAGTAGAGACCGATCGCTCCGTCGAGGAGGATCTTGAGCTCGAGGACATCGTCGACGACGATCTGGTTCGTCGGCTGAATGCGGCCGTGGCAATTGCTGGCCGACGCCACCAGCGCGCGACGGAGGACGCTGTTCTCGGCCACGGCGGTCAGCGAGATCGTCCCGTTCTCCGCGGCGTTCGCGGCGCCGGGCGGATCGTCCCAGCCGCGACAGGTCTGGGTGAGACGGATCGACGCGTCGACGCGCGGATGGTTCAGGTTCGCGGTCGTGCTGGGATCGCCGGGCACGCCGTTATCGTCCAGTTGCTCGCGCAACCGCGTCATCGCTTGTGCGAGGAAATCCGGCAGCCAGTCGAGGTGTAGCTCGGCCAAGCGTCCCCGCGCGGCCGTGACGACGTCGTCGATCTGCTGAGGATCGATCGTTCCAGTCGGCGCCTGATACTTCGCGACCAGCGCGTCGAGATCGGGTCCGGGCGGCAGCGGCAACGGGCCGGGACCGCAACCGGCGAGCGAGGCGACACATACGGCGAGCGTCGGCGCCGCGAACGCGAGGGGGAAGGCCAAGCGTGACATGTCGAACCGAATATCGGTTCGATCTGCTGGCTCAACCAGCGCGTGATGTGCGAATACCGAGTGGTCCGACGAAAGGAGGTTTCGGTTTCGGTTTCGGAACCGTATCCGGTTCCATGTGTCCCCATGATGATGCTGCTGCTTCCCAGCGTCAGCGCTACGGTGCACGTCGACGTCAACCTGCGTCGCGGATTTTTCGTCGCTGGCAGATCGTGATGGAAGCGCGTACTCCTATGCTAGCTTCATCTCAATTTTCAGATGCCCACGCTTATTGACGCATTCATAGGTGCCCGCGATCGTCACGACGCCGTCGCAGTCGCTTCGAATGACGGTGCCGACAGCGCGCGCGGGATTCGGTGTCAGTCCTCGTTCGCGACGCTCGAAGCGATCCTGGCCGAGCTGATCGCGCGCGGAAACGCGGCTCACCTGGACCTGCGTTTCAACGCCGCGCTCTTCGCGGCCCACCTCGGTCGTTGCGGCGCGCCCGTCGAGACCATCCCTGCGGCGACGATTCACGCCGAGGATCTGTATCTCGCGGCGGCGGCGCTTCATGGTGATCTGGAGGCCGCCGCCAAGCTGCGGCGGCTCTATCGCGCGGCCATCCTCGGCGCGCTCGTGCCGCTCGATACGTCGGCCCCGTTCGTCGACGACGTCGAGCAGCGGCTCTGGGACGCGGCGCTGGTGGCCCGCGCCGGCGCGTCGCCCGAGCTCGCCGCCTACGCCGGTCACAGCGCGCTCGCCGAGTGGGTCGCGAGCGCGGCGCGCCGGATCGCGCAGGCGATCCGTGGGCGTGATGCCGTCGACTTCCGGGGGGCGCTCACGCAGGCGCTGGTCGGCCTCGGGGACCGCGAGCGCATGATCTATCGACTGCACGTCGCGAACGGCATGACCGTCGAGATGATCGCCAGGGTCTACCGGGTCAGCGACGCGACGATCGCGCGCTGGCTCGCCAAGGCGCGCGACAGCGTGATTCGCGAGACGCAGCGCCTGCTACACGAAGAGGTCACGTTGTCGGCCGCGGAGTTCGAGTCCGTGGCGGCGCGGGTGGTGAGCCAGCTGGACCTGAGCGTCTCGCAGATCCTGCGCGATCGAATGTGAGCAACGGTCGCGCCGCCATCGTGGCGGCGCGACCGTCAGCGTCGGTCTGCGCGACGCGTGCGGGGCGGATGCCCTGGTGCCCTAGATACAAGCGCCCAGCACGCAATGCGCCCCGCCGGTGCACGCCGGCAGGGCTCCGCACTGGCAGGTCCCGGTCGCCGAGCAATTGTCGGCGGTGGTGAGATCGCACGTCACACACGTGCCGCCGCCAACGCCGCAGGTGGCGAGCGAGTTCGGCGTGCAAACGCCGGTCGCGCAGCAACCGGTGGGGCAGCTGGTGGCGTTGCAGGTGCAGGCGCCAGCGCTGCACACCGAGCCGCTGCCGCAGGACACCTTGCCGCCGCACGTGCAGGCGCCGCTGGTCGGATCGCAGCCGTCGCTGATCGTCGCGTTGCAGGGGACGCACGCGTGGCCACCGACGCCGCAGGTAGCGACCGCCGGCGTGCGGCAGACGCCGCTCGCGCAGCACCCGTTGGGACAAGACTGCGCGTTGCAGACGCAGGCGCCGCTGACACAGACCGTGCCCGCGCCACACGAGGGGGACGCTCCGCACTGACACTGACCCGTGCTGGCGCAGTTGTCGGCGTGCGACGGATCGCAGGCGATGCACGCGGCACCGCCCAGGCCGCACGTCGCCGTCGACGGTGCGGCGCAGGTCGAGCCCGAGCAGCAACCGCCGGGGCAATTCGTGGTGTTGCAGTTGTTGCAGACGCCCCCGGAACAGATGCGCCCCGCGCAGTCCTGGCAAGCCGCGCCGCCGCTGCCGCACGCGTTGTTGGCCGTGCCCGCGACGCAAGTCGTGCCCGAGCAACAACCGTTGGGGCACGATGTCCGATCGCAAACGCACGCACCACTGACGCAGCGCTGGCCGGTGCCGCAGGGCGCGGCCGTGCCGCACTGGCACGTGCCCGTCGTCGAGCACGTGTCGGAGCCAGCGCCGCAATTGATGCAGGCGCTGCCCGAGACGCCGCAGCTCGCGGGCGCGGCGGTCTTGCACGTCGTGCCCGCGCAGCACCCGCTGCGGCACGAGAGCGCGTCGCAGATGCACGCGCCGCTGACGCATCGCTGGCCGCTGGCGCAGGCGGCGCCGGCCCCGCACGAGCACGCGCCCGTCGACGAGCAGCCGTCAGCGACGGCGGGATCGCAGGTGATGCACGCGGCGCCCGCGGAGCCGCAGCGCGCCAGCGAGCGCGATACGCAGGTCGCGCCGTCGCAGCATCCGCCGGGACACGAGGCCGCGTTGCAAACGCATTTGCCGCCGACGCAGCGCTGTGCGGTGTTGCAAGCCGGCGCGGAGCCGCAGGAGCAGGTGCCGGTCGCCGAGCAGTTGTCGGCGCGCGTGGCATCGCACCCGATGCAGACCGTGCCTCCGCTGCCGCAGTTGGTGAGCGACGGCGGATTGCAGACCGCGCCCGCGCAACAACCGCTGGGGCAACTGGTGGCGTTGCAGCCGCTGCAGTGACCCGCGGTGCAGGTCTGGCCAGCGGGGCAACTGGTGCACGCGCTGCCACCGCCCCCGCACGATGTCACGCTGTCGCCGGTCAGGCACACGCCGGCCGAGCAGCAACCGTTGGCGCACGACGTGCCGTCGCATACGCAGGTGCTGGCGGCGCAGCGTTGCCCGGGCGCGCAGCCGTCGCCAGTGCCGCAGCGGCAGACGCCCGCCGCCGAGCAGTTGTCCGAGCGCGCGTCGCACGCGACGCAGCTGGATCCGGCGTTGCCGCAGCTGGCGACCGAACGGGTGGAGCAAACGTTGCCGCTGCAGCATCCGCCGGGACAGGACGTGCCGTCGCAGGTGCAAAGTCCGCCGTCGCAGCGCTGGCCGGCGGCGCAGGCGGGCGCCCCGCCACACGCGCAGGTCCCGTCGGCCGCGCAATGATCGGCCTTGGTGACGTCGCAGGTCAGGCACAGCCCGCCTTTGGCGCCGCAGTTGCTCAGCGATGGGGCGTTGCAGAGATTGCCGCTGCAGCAGCCGCCGGGGCACGACGTGGCGTCGCACGTGCACGCGCCCGCGGCACAGCGCTGGCCGTCGCCGCACGGCGTGCCGCTGCCGCAGCGGCAGGCACCGGCGGGCGAGCAGCTATCGGCTTTGGTCGCGTCGCAGGCGATGCACGCGTTGGCACCGGTGCCGCACGCGCTCAGCGATCGCGGGTAGCAGGTCGATCCCGAGCAGCAACCGCTGCCGCAATTGGTGGGGTTGCAGTTGTTGCAGACGCCGTGGCTGCACCCGCCGGTCGCGCACGACTGGCAGGTGAGCCCGCCGCTGCCACATGCGGTGTCGGCGTTGCCGGGCATGCAGACGTTGCCGCTGCAGCAGCCGCCGGCGCAGCTGGTGCCGTCGCAGGTGCAGGCGCCGGCGACGCAGTGCTGGCCGGCCAGGCAGGCCGCGCCCTGTCCGCAGGCGCAGGTCCCGTCGGCGGCGCAGCTGTCGCTGGCGATCGGGTCGCAGGTCACGCAGGGCGCGCCGCCGCCCCCGCACGTGGCTGCGCTGGGCGTCGAGCAGACGCCGGTGGCGCAACAGCCGTTGGGGCAGGTCATCGCGTTGCACGCGTCGGCTCCTTCGCGCCGGCACGTCGACGAGCAGCCGTCGCCCGACATCGTGTTTCCGTCGTCGCATTCTTCGATGCCCGAGCGCACGACGCCATCGCCGCAGATCGCGGGCGCGCCCAGCGTCAGCGTGAGGTTCACCAGTTGCCCCAGCTGCACGGCGACCGCCTGCTGATCGCTGCCGACGATCGACGCGCCCGCCAGGCCGTCGACGCGCAAGAGCACGGTCATTCCCGCGAGCGTGCTCGGCAGCAGGAGCGCCGCCGTCTCTTGCCCGGTGGTGAGCGGTCGCGGCGGGTTGGGGAGCGAGCCCGTGGGGAACGCGGGCTCTCCGCCAATCGTTCCAGAGATCTGCAGCGACGTGAGATTCAACCCCGGATCGTAGTGAACGGTGACGTTCACGCCGGTGGCATCGGATTCGATCAGCGTGGTGTGACGCCGGCAAGACGACGCGCCCAGGGATGTGGCGGCGATCGCGAGCGCCAGAAGTTGCGGCAGCTGGGGAGGTTGCCGGAGGCGCATGCGTGTTCAGCGCCGATCCAGCGTGCCGACGCTGCCCGACGGTTCGGCCAACCGAGGATCACCGGTCGCATAGTAGGCGACCGCGCCCGCCGCGAGCGCGGCGCCCACCATCGCGGTCCAGAACCACCAGCGATGCGTCACCGGCGTCTCGCGTGGCGGCCGACTGCGATCGGACGCCAGCAAAGACGGAGAGTCGCTGGCCGGGGTGTTCGGTTGCGATAGCAACGCAAGGCGCGTGGAGACGGTCTGCGGCGGCCGCGTCGTCGTCGATGCCATCGGTGGCGCGGCGAACCGTGCGGCTGCCGCCGCCGCGGCCGTGCGCTGGCGCTCGAGCGCCGTCCTGCACTCCGTGATCAGATCCTCTGTCAGCGCGCGTTGGTCCGGATCGATCTTCGGCTGCTCGCGAAGATAGCCTTCGAAGAAGAAGATCGCGCGTTCGTAGTTGCTCAGATTGCGATGGCACTGGCCGAGGTTGAAGAGCAACGCCGGCGCGGGATAGAGCTCGTAGGCGTTGCTGTAGTCCTCCAGCGCTTGCTCGAAGCGCGCGAGCTTGTAGTCCAGCTGTCCCTTCTTCACTTGCGCCCGCGCCTGCGCGCGAGCGTCAGAGCGAGAGCCGCTGCCCTTTGCGTCGGTGGAACCGCTGCCGCGAGGAGGTGCTGACGGCGCGCCCGCGGCCGAGACGCTGACCAGCAGCAGCCCCGACGCCAGCGCCCACCCCCGCAGCCCGCAGCTCATTCGAAGGGATCCAGCACCCCGTCACGGTCGAGCTTGGCGTGACGGCGCTCGTTGAAAGGTGGTGGCTCGGTCGCCGCCGCTGACCTGCGAACGATCTTGTCCGCTGGCGCGGTCAAGCTGCGCGCAGGCGTCGGCGGAGGGGGCGCAGGCAGTTCCGCGGGGCGCGCCTTGAGCGTGCTGACGAGCGTCGGCATCGGCGTCACGCTCGGCGGCGGCGCGCCGGCTGGCTCGATCGTGAACGCCGATCGCGAGCCGACGATCGCCTTCCGCAAGGGATGCGGTGTGAATCGCGCGCGCAGCCGCGCCTCGGCGGCGGCGATCCGCGGCGTGCTGGCCAGCAGCGAGCCGCTTCCCATCCAGATCCATGCGGCGATGACGGCGACCAGCGCCGCGGCGCCGGCCAGCTCGATCGGCCTGCCCCGGCGCACCCTCCGGCGTTCGGCGGTGGCGCGGCGATGCGCCGGCAATCCGTCGAGGATCGCGCGCAGCCGGTCCTCGACCTCCTGGATGCTCTGCGGGCGGTCGCGCGGCTCCTTCGCCAGGCACGCGAGGATCAGCTCCTCGAGCGCGGGCGGAATCTTGCCTGCGGGGTTGAGCATGCTCGGCGGCGTGGGTGTCACCGTCAGGTGTTGCACCATCACCTCGCGCGCGCTGCGGGCGATGAACGGGCGCCGCCCCGCGAGCATCTCGTACAGGATCACGCCGGTCGCGTAGACGTCGGCCAGGTGATTGACGACCTGCCCCAGCGCCTGCTCCGGGGCCATGTAGTCGGGCGTCCCGACCACCATGCCGACGGTGCTGCGGAAAGTCGCCGCCTCCTCGAACGTCGCGTTCAGCTTGGCGACGCCGAAGTCGAGCAGCTTCACGAAGTCGGGCTGTCCGCCGCGCTCGATCAGGAAGATGTTGTCCGGCTTGAGGTCGCGGTGGACGATCCCGGCGGCGTGCGCGGCGCCGAGGCCACTGCACACCTGCATGGCGATGCGCAGCACGCGCTCCGTCGACAGGATGCCTTCGCGTTCCTGCACGCCGCGCAAATCATGACCCTGGAGCAGCTCCATGATGTAAAAACTCGGGCCGTCCCGGCTCTCGACGAAATCGCTCACCTCGATGATGTTCTCGTGACTGATGCAATTGACGGAACGCGCCTCGGCGAAGAAGCGCTTTACCGCTTCCAGGTTCCCGGAAAACTCCGATCGCAACACTTTGAGCGCGACGCGACGGCCGAGGCGCACGTGCTCGGCGACGAAGACCCGTCCCATGCCGCCCGCGCCGATCTGCTGCAGCAGCCGATACGAGCCCAGGACGGCGCCGATGGGATAGGCGCGCGCGGTGTCGGCGCGGCTGACGTCGTCGGTCCGGTGAGGAACGCCGCCGCCATCATCTTCGGTGATGACGAGATCGTCCTCGTCGCCGCCCGATAGCGCGGCGCCCGGATAATCTAGAGCGAGTGTGTCCACAGTGATTCGTGAGAACCATAGTGTCGGATTCGCTCTCCGGAACCCCGCGGGCCACGAAATCGAGGGAACGGCAGCTAGAACAGGAATTTCAGCTCGGAATGAACGGTGGGGTATGCGTACACCCCCTCGGCGAGACTGGTGACGGAGATGCCGTAGCGCATCGCCAGCGCAAATGTATTGATGAAATCGGCCGCGCCGTGGCCGACCAGGTGGGCGCCAACCACGCGGTCGGCCGTACGATCCACCAGGACCTTCGCCCACGCGAACTCCTCGGCGTAGGTGCGCGCCGACCGCCAGGTGCGCATGTCGTTGACGCGGGTCTCGAACGTCAGGCCGCGCGCACGCGCTTCCTCCTCCGTCGCTCCGACCGACGCCAGCGCTGGCGTGGTGAAGACCACGCTGGGGACCGAGCGGTAGTCGGGCGCCGCGTGCTCGTCGCGAATCAGGTTGCGTGCGACCAGGCGTCCTTCGTAAGTCGCCAGCGCCGACAGCTGCGGCTTCCCGGGGACGGCGTCGCCCGCGAACCAGACGTCGGGGTTGGACGGGCTGCAGTGCGCCTCGTCGAGATGGGGCTGCATGCCGTCGGTCTCGATGCCGGCCGCGGCCAGGTCGAGCCCTTCGAGATCCGCGGTCCGGCCCGCGCCGTGCGCCACCGCGTGCACGCGCAATTCGCGCGGCGTTCCTTCGACGAAACGGATCACGTGCGTGCCGTCGGGTGCCGCCTCGATCGACTGCACCTCGACGCCGCTGCGCACGTCGATGCCGCGCGCGGCGCTGGCTTGCACCAACCAATCGACGGCGCCGGCGTCGTGCCCCGCGAGCACGCGCGGCGCGGATTCGAGCATGGTGACGCGCGCACCGGCCCGCGCCATCACATGCCCGAGCTCGAACGCGATCACGCCCGCACCCACGAACGCGACGGACGGCGGAAGCGCGCCCAGCTCGAGGAGATCGTCGCTGGTCAGCAACCGATCCGCGCCGGGAAACGCCAGCCGCCTCGGCACCGAGCCAGTGGCGACCAGAAACTTGCGCGCGCGCACCGGCTCGGCGCGCCCGCTGACGGCGACCGCGTGCCGGTCGACGAAACGCGCGCGGCCTTCGATCACCTCGATCCCCCGGCGCGCCAGATCTTCCTTCATCGCCGCGGCGACGCCGTCGACGAACGTGCGCTCGCGCGCGATCAGCGCCGTCCAGTCGAGCACGGGTAAATTGCTGTCGGGTGCCGGCGGCCCGAGACGAAGCGCCTGCGGCTCGAGACGAAGCGCCTGCGGCTCGAGACGAAGCGCCTGCGGCCCGAGACGAAGCGACAGCTTGTCGGCGCGCCGCACGAGATCGGCGGCCTCGCTCGCCGCGGCGAGCACCTTCTTGGGCACGCAGCCGCGCAACGGGCAGGTGCCGCCGACGTCCCGCGATTCGATGATCGCCACGCGCCATCCGGCGGCGCGCGCGACGCTGGCGCATTCCTGTCCGGCGTTCCCGGCGCCGATGACGATCAAATCGTACTCGTGGGGCTGGCTCATGCGCAGGGTATAGCAGCGACGCGACCACGATTGCGAGGCAGACCCTACGGCCGCTCGACCGAGGCCCGCGTCCCAGGCAGCCCGTTCAGTCGATCTTCCGACGGGCAATCTGCGACACCAGCTTGCTACGGGGGGGGACGCATGGAGGTCGGCTTCTTCGAAACCATCGCGCGCGATCTCAGCGGCAAGGGTCAATTCAGGCTGATCCTGCAACCGCTGGCGGCGTTGATCCTGGGCGTTCGCATCGGGATCGCCGACGCGCACGCCGGCAAGGCACCGTTCCTGCACCGGCTGATCACGCACCGGCACCAGCGCTGGACGATCTTCAAAGAGTCGCTCTCCGACGCGGTCCTTCCGCTCGTGGTCGCGCTGGTCATGGACAGCGTGCTTCAGTTCATCACGTTCGGACGCATCCGGCCGGTCGCGGCGCTGGTGGTGGGCGCGTTGCTGGTGTGGCTGCCCTTCGTCGTCACGCGCGCCCTGACCAATCGGATCTGGACGCACTTTCGTCGAACCCGGCCGCGGCCCGCGTGACGGTCCGGCCACCGCACACGCTCGTTGATCCGAGGCGCTCGCGAGGAGGAAGATCATGGAAGGAACCGAACCCGCCAAGAATGGGGCTGCTCCCACGGTGGCGCCCACGCCGCCCCGCTCGGCCAATCAGCTGTCGGGACGGCTGGGCATCGTGGTCGACGGCAAGACCATCGCCGTGCTTGGGTTCGACGGCGGCGGCGCGACCCAGCTGCCGGCCGAGGGCGAGACACGCGCCAACGTCTTCATCACGAGCATGGACGACTTCCAGCGGATGGCGCGCGGCGAGCTGAACCTGGTGGTCGCGTCGCTACGCGGCGGCCTGTCGTTGCGTGGCGACGTCGGCTTCGCCGTGCGCGCGCTGCGCGCGCTTCAAGCCGGCATGCCGGTCCAGGGGTTGGGCGAGCCGTCGGCGCCAGCGAAGACAAAGGAGACTGACCATGTCGGCGGGAAATGAAGTCAGCATCCTCGACGGCAACACCTTCGTCGTCAGCGATCGGCGTGGCGACATGGACGCGACGCCCACCGAAAATCACGGCCTGTTTCTGAATGACACGCGCTTTCTGTCGCGGTGGATCTTGACCGTCGACGGCCTGCGCCCGACGCTGCTGTCCGCCGACGACCTGGCCTACTTCCGTGTCCAGTTCTTCCTCGCGCTCGCGACCGGCACGATCTACGTCGATTCGCACCTGTCGATCGTGCGCCGGCGCTCGGTGTGCGACGGCTTCCGCGAAGATCTGGAGATCGTGAACCACGATCGGCAGCCGGTCACGCTGCGGGTTCGTCTGGAGGCGGCGTCCGACTTCGCCGATCTCTTCGAGGTGAAGGACAAGCTGGCGAAGAAGGGCGAGCTCTATCACGAGGTCGAGAACGGACACCTGACGCTCGGCTATCGCCGCGAGGGATTTCGTCGCGAGACGATCATCTCGTCGAGCATGCCGGGCGAGGTGCGCGAGGACGGCCTGTCGTTCGAGGTCTATCTGGAGCCGCAATCGTCCTGGTCGACGTCGCTGGACGTCTCAGCGATCTTCGTGCGCGCGATCCGCGATCAGAAGCCACGCCCGTGCGGGCGATTGCGCGACGAGGAACAGCCGGAGCTGGGCCGGAGTCTGGCGACGTGGCTCGACGGGGCGCCCCGCCTGGTGGCGTCGTGGGAGCCGCTCGGCCACATCTACAAGCGCAGCCTGATCGATCTGGCGGCGTTGCGCTTCGCCACCGGCGTCACGCCGGGCGCGCTGCCCGCCGCCGGGCTGCCCTGGTTCATGGCGGTCTTCGGGCGCGACAGCTTGATCGCCAGCTTCCAGGCGCTGCCGTTCGCACCCGAGCTGTCCGCGACGACGCTGCGCACGCTCGCGCTCTTCCAGGGCCAGAAGGTGGATCCGTTTCGCGACGAGGAGCCGGGCAAGATCATGCACGAGCTGCGGCTCGGCGAGCTGACCGCGTTCGAGGAGCGGCCCCACTCGCCGTACTACGGCGCCGCCGACGGCACGATGCTGTTCCTGATCCTGATGGAGGAATACGTGCGCTGGACCGGCGACCGGGCGCTCGCGCGCGACCTGGAAGCCGAAGCGCGCGCCGCCGTGGCCTGGATCGATGAGTACGGTGATCGCGACGGCGACGGCTACGTCGAGTACGAGCGGCGCGACGCCGAGACCGGGCTCGACAACCAGTGCTGGAAGGATTCGTGGGACTCGATCGCGTTCGCCGACGGCACGATCGCGCCGACGCCGCGCGCGACCTGCGAGCTGCAAGGCTACGCCTACGATGCCAAGGTGCGCATGGCGCGCCTCGCGCGCGAGGTGTGGGGCGACCCGGGCTGGGCGGCGGCGCTGGAGCGGCAGGCGGCGGATCTCAAGCTGCGGTTCAACCGCGACTTCTGGATCGCCGAGCGCAGCTTCTTTGCGCTGGCGCTCGATGGGAAGAAGCGCAAGGTCGACGCGCTGACGTCCAATATCGGCCACCTGCTCTGGAGCGGCATCGCCGACGACGACAAGGCGCGCAGCTGCGTTCAGCACCTGATGAGCGACGATCTCTTCTCGGGCTGGGGCGTGCGCACGATGGCGGCGACCGAAGGATCCTACAACCCCATCGGCTACCACGTCGGCACGGTGTGGCCGCACGACAACTCGATCATCGCGTGGGGGCTGCGCCACTACGGTTACAAGGCGGAGAGCGCAATGATCTGCCGCGCGATGCTCGAGGCGGCGAATCTGTTTCGCGGGCGCCTGCCCGAGGCGTTCGGCGGCTATCCGCGGCGCGAGACGCACTATCCGGTCGAATACCCGACGGCATGCAGCCCGCAGGCCTGGGCCACCGGCGCGCCGCTCTTGTTTCTGCGCACGTTGCTGGGGCTCGATTCCGACGGCCGGCACCTGATCGTGGACCCCGCGATCCCCGAGCCGCTCGGCCAGATCGAGCTCCTCGACCTGCCCGGCTGCTGGGGGTTGATGGATGCGTTCGGGCGCGCGCGCGAGGCGACGCGCGAGCCGACGCCGCCGCGCACGCCGGCGGGCGCCAGCGAGGCGAGCTGACCCGCGCCCTCCCGGCCACGGCAACCTTCTTGGAGGAGCTCCACGCGACGAGCCCCTTCCGTCCCGGACCGCTGGGTCCCCCCCCTCGCGTCACCCGCACAGCTTCCGTAGCGCCGCCTCGCTTTGATCCCGCTCCGATCGACGACGAGATGTGACGAATCGTGAGAGGTCTGACCTAGGTCAATTTGGGCGCCGTCCGCACCACGCAGCGAAAGCCGAGGTGGCAGGTCGACGTGTCGATGGCTTGCGCCATGCGGGCCGCCGGGCGGTAACGCCGGCAATAGTTCGGGGCGCACAGGAACGATCCGCCCTTCATGACCTTGCGCGGAATGTGCACCTCGGGCGTGCGCGGATCGAAGCTGTCCTCTTGCTTGCCGCCGCGCGGATTGCGGATCGCCGAGCAACAGGTGTCGCCCGAGCGGTGGCGCGCGGTGTACCAATCGACGGTCCACTCCCAGACATTGCCGATGGTGTCGTAAAGACCGAATCCGTTGGGCGGAAACGAACCGACCGGCGCCGTCCCCTCGAATCCGTCGTCGCCAATGTTCTCGATGGGGAACTCACCTTGCCAGGTGTTGGCCATGTGCTGGCCGTCGGGGAACAGCTCGTTGCCCCATGCGAACTCGGCGCCGTCGAGATCGCCGCGCGCCGCGCGCTCCCACTCGGCTTCGGTCGGTAACTCGCGCCCGGCCCAGCGCGCGTACGCGGTGGCGTCGTTGAACGTCACATGAACGACCGGGTGATCCTGACGGTGCTCGAGCGAGCTCTGCGGTCCTTCGGGGTGGCGCCAATCCGCGCCGGCCACGTAGAACCACCAGTTGAAGTGATTGCGCAGATCGACTCGCTGCCGCGGCTTCACGAACACTACCGACGACGGCACCAGCAGCTCGGGCAGCGCGCCCGGGTACAGGCTGGGGTCGGCGGGGCGCTCGGCATCGGTGACGTAGCCGGTCTCGGCGACGAAGCGCGCGAAGCGCGCGTTGGTCACCGGATGGCGTTCGATCCAGAACCCGTCGACCGAGACTCGGTGCGCGGGGGCTTCCTCCGGGTAGTGGCGGTCGGATCCCATCATGAACGATCCGTCGGGGATCCAGACCGTGTCGTCGACCAACGGGGCGCTGTCGACCATCGCCATGGCGTCTCCTCCGTTCTGCGCTGGAGACGACGAAAATAGGTCGCCGATGCGCGCGCACCATGCCGCGCGCGAGTTTGCAGTGCGCCGCCCACGAGAGGTCTCTCGATTGTTCGGAAGCGCCCACGACGCAGATTGCGTGGCGTCGCGAGGCCCGCCTGCCGCGACCGACTACTCGGAGGGGATCATGGCTAACGAGAACGAGCAACCAAAGCGCAAACCCAACGTCGTCTTCATCATGGGCGATGACATCGGGTGGTTCAATATCGGTGCCTACCACCGCGGCATCATGGCCGGCCGCACGCCTCATCTGGATCGCATGGCCGCGGAAGGGACGATGTTCACCGACTACTACGCGGAGGCCAGCTGCACCGCGGGGCGCGCCAACTTCATCACCGGGCAGCTTCCCATTCGCACCGGCCTGACCACGGTCGGCCAGGCCGGCGCGCCGCTCGGCATCCCGGCGCAGACGCCGACGATCGCGACGGCCCTCAAAGCGATGGGCTACGCGACCGGGCAATTCGGCAAGAACCACCTCGGCGACCGCAACGAGTTCCTGCCCACGGTTCACGGGTTCGACGAGTTCTTCGGTTACCTCTATCACCTGGACGCGATGGAGGATCCGGCGCACCGCACCTACCCGCAGCAGCTCAAGGACCAGGTGGGACCGCGCAACATGCTGCACTGCTGGGCCACCGACATCGACGACCCGCACGTGGATCCGCGCTGGGGCAAGGTCGGCAAGCAGCACATCGAGGACGCGGGCACGCTGTACCCGGATCGCATGCGCACCGTCGACGACGAGATTCTCGACCACACCTTCCGCTTCATCGAGCGCGCAAAGAACGAGAACAAGCCGTTCTTCGTCTGGCTCAACCCGACGCGCATGCACGTGGTGACGCACCTCTCGGAGAAGTACGACAGCATGCGCAACTCCGAGAACGGCTGGAGCGTCTACGAGGGCGGCATGGCGCAGCTCGACGACATCGTCGGCTCGTTGGCGCAGAAGCTGAAAGACCTGGGGCTCGATGACGACACGATCGTCGTCTTCACCACGGACAACGGCGCCGAGAACTTCACCTGGCCCGACGGCGGCCAGACGCCGTTCGCGGGCGGCAAGGGCACGGTGCTCGAGGGTGGCTTCCGCGTGCCCTGCATCGTGCGCTGGCCCGGCAAGGTGCCGGCCGGAAGAGTCGAGAACGGGCTCATGTCGGGGCTGGATTGGTTCCCGACGCTGGTGGCGGCGGCCGGCGATCCCGACATCGCGGAGCAGCTCAAGGCCGGCAAGCGGATGGGCAGCCAGAGCTACCGGGTCCACCTGGACGGCTACAACCAGCTGGACCTCATCACGGGCAAGGGCCCGTCCAGGCGCAACGAGCTCTACTACTTCGCCGAGGGGACGCTGGGCGCGGTGCGGCTCGGCGACTACAAGTACCGCTTCATCGATCAGCCGGGAGGCTGGCTCGGCGGCACGGTCAAGGTCGATTGGCCTCTGCTCAGCAACGTGCGTCTCGACCCCTTCGAACGCACCGGGATGGGGCAATCGCTGCTGCAGGCGACCTGGTTCACTTACGAATTCTGGCGCTTCGTCTTCGTGCAACAGGAGGTCGCTCGCTTTGCGCAGACCTTCATCGAGTTCCCGCCGGTGCAGAAGGGGGCGTCGTTCAACCTCGAAGCCGTCAAGGAGCAGGTCCAGCGCGCCATCCAGGCGCACTCCGGGCAATGACCATGCTGCGCTCCGTGTCGAGTCGCGGGTCCGACGACGCCGGCATCGATCGCGACGCCGCGGCGCTGCTGCTCGACATGGAGCGGGCCATGCACGTGTCGGCGCTGCCGGCCGACGTGCTCGAGGAGCGCGTGCGCGAGATGGCGACCGGGCTCGGGATGGCGGCGGAGATCTTCACGGCGCAAAGCTTCACGGCCACCGAGCTTCGCGCCGGCAAGCAGACCTCCGTCGAGATCCGGCGCATCCCGTTCGACCCGCACTGGAATCTGACGCGCATCGCGGACCTGCTCGCGCTCGCGCACGCCGTCGCCGAGCGGCGGATCCCGGTCGGCGAGGCGCGCGTGCAGCTGAGATCGATCACGTCGCGCGGCAATCGCTACCCGAAGTGGCTGGTCGTGGTCGGCTACGCGGTCTACAGCGCCGTCGTCGCGGTGCGCGTCGGCGGGAGCTGGCGCGAGATGGCGGTGGCGCTGGCCATCGGCGCGCTCGTCGGTGGAATCCACTTCGGCACGCTGGCCAATGACACCGTCGATCTGGAGAAGAGCTTCATCGGCTCGCTCGCCGGCGCGCTCGGCGTGCTGGTGGCGGCGCTGATCTTGCCGCCGTTCGACGCGGCCCGCGCGCTCTTCGGAGGCGTGACGTTGCTGGTCCCGGCGATGACCATCACCATCGGCCTGCACGAGCTGGCCAACGGCGCGCCGGAGTCGGGTGCGGTCCGACTTTTCCACGGGATGTTGCGATTCCTGATGCTCGCGTTCGGGATCGCGGCGGCGCTCAACTCATGGCGGGTGGTCGGTCCGTTTCCGTCGGACGCCCCCATCGCGGCGACGCCGCTCTCCCACGCCGTCGTGCTGGCTGTGGTTGCCGTCGGAGGATTGGCGCTGGTGGTTTGCCTGCAGGGCCGTCCGACGAACGCCGGGTGGGTGGTCGCCGCTGTGGTGATCGCCTACGGGAGCCAGGAGCTGACCAAGATCTGGTTCGGCCCACGCGGCAGCCCCTTCATCGCGGCGTTCGTGCTGGGCGCGGCGGCGCATCTGCACCGCCGCTGGTCGGGCCGCTCGATGGCAACGATGATCGTCCCTGGGTTGCTGCAGCTGGCGCCGGGATTCCTCGGCACGGAGGCGTCGTTCAAGCTCCTCCGGCACGGCGCCACCGCCAGCGACGCGACGTTCTTCGACGTCATGCTGGTCGCGCTGCAGCTGGGGACCGGCCTGCTGATCGCCGAGTTGCTGTTTCGACGACGGGCGCCCGAGCGGGCGCGGGCCGCCGCGGTCGCGTCATGAAGTCAGGCCGACGTGGAGGCCGGCGCGCGCGCGCCCATCGCGGGCGGTGGAGCGGGCGACCGCCCGCGCTTGCCGCTGCGCGAGCCGCCGGAATCATTCGATCGCCGCGCCAGGCGCCAGAGCGCGCCCAGCACCAGCACCGTGGCCGCGCCGGCCAGGAACGCGATCGCCAGCGCCGCGAAACCGAGCGAGCGCTTGACGCCGTCGATGAACGCGACCGCCGCGCGGGTGCTGAGGTCGGCGACGCGGCGATCGATACAGGTCGGAGTCTCCGGATCGCAACCGGCGAGCATGGCCGTCATCGCGCCCTGAGCGGCGCGCGCCGCGGATCGTTCGGCCAGCGCAGTGATGCTCTGGGCGAGCGGTCCCTCGCCGTCGTCGCCGAGATCGTCGGTCAATCCTTGCGTGAGCGCGCCGCGCAAGCTGTCGGCCGCGTTGGTCATCACGGCGTCCATGCGCTTCTTCTGTTCTGGTTCGTTCAGCTCGCCGATGACTCCCCGGGTCGCCCGACGTGCGACGGTCTCGGCCGGACGCTGGCCGGGCTCGGGCGCGACCTGGCGCTCGAGCTCGGAAAGCGCGCCCGATGTCGTCTGGCTGCCCATGCGGTGGGCGCACGCGGACGAGGTCGCGAGCCAGGCCAGGAACAAGCAGAACCGTCCACGCGCGATCAACGGGGCAAACCCTCGCGGCCCAACCTGAGCCTCCGTTGCCGATTCCACAATCAGGTGGTGCCGGGCTCGGGAATGCGACCCATGTTCGATTGTGGGAACGGAGGATCCGAAACGCCGTTCCACGACGCAATTCAATGAGGTGAACGATGGACAATCAGGTCAAGAACCAGCTCAACAAATGGGTGCTGATTGCCGGCATGGCGGGCGGTGCGTTGGTGACCGCCATGATGGGCACGGCCGGCGCGGCGCCCACCACCGAGACGAGCGAAAGCACGTCTCCCAACGGCCACGAGCAATCACAGCTCACGCACATCACGGCCACGGTCACCGCGATCGATCGCAGCGAGCGCGGCTTGACGTTGAAGACCGACGACGGCACCGAGGCGACCATCAATGTGCCGGCCGACGTCAAGGCGTTCGACAAGCTCAAGACCGGCGACAAGGTCGACATCGACTATTACGAATCGCTGGCGGTGTCGCTCGCACCCACCGGTGCCAAACCGACTGCATCCGAGCGGCATGGCCGGTCGGTCGATATGGGCGGTGGGGTCCGCGGCCGCGAGATCATGGTGACCGCGGAGGTGGTCAGCGTCGACCCGAGCGCCAACACCGTGACGTTCAAGGGACCCAAAGGCAATTTGCGGACCATCCACGTCACCAACCCGACGTTGCAGGAGAAGCTGCCGTCGTTGAAGGCGGGCCAGGTGGTTCAGTTCGACTACACCCAGGCGACCGCCGCCACGATCCGCCCGGCCAAAGAAAAGTAGTAGCAGCGTGAGCCTCCGGAGCGGGGGTGCGCGGGTAGGGCCCCGCGCCCCAGGCGTCGTCGGCGTCGCCGTGCTGGTGTCGGCGGTTTCAGGAAGCCCGGGCTTCGGGCCCGCGACCGCCGGCGCCGAGGAAACGGCGGCGCCGTCTGCGTTGCAAACGGCGCCGTCCCCATTGATGGCCGCGCATTCGCCCACCGAAGGTTTCTTTCTGGCATCGCCCGACGGGGAAACGCGCCTGCGCATCGGGCTGGATGCGATCTACAGGTTCGAGCCCCGGACTCTGAACGGCGATTGGCAGAACCGCGATGCGATCTATGCTGTGCGGCCGTTCCTGAGCGGAACGGTGTTTCGCCGCTGGATCCGGTTTCTCACCGAGGCCGAGCTCGCGCAGAATCCGCCGTATCTGCTGTATTCGTACCTGGAGCTTCGCCCCCGCGCCGAGATTGGCGTGCGCATCGGGCAGCAGGATGGGCTCATCTCGCGCCACGAGAACTTCGGCGTGATGGGGACCTTGCTCCCGGAGACCGACGTCGTCGCCGAGTACTTCTGGACCGGGCGGGACAAGGGCATCACCGTCTTCGGCGCATTGGCCGACGACCGCGTCGACTACTATGCCGGCGTCTACGGTGGCTCGCCGCTGCGGCAATTCACGACCCTGGCCGGCAACTACGTGCTCGAGGCGAGCACGACCATCAATCCGATGGGGCGGATGCCCGACAGCGAATTTGCGTACGCGCTGGCGGACGCTTCGTCAACCTGGCGCATCTCGTTCACGCTTCAGGGCTACTACGGCAAGGTCGAGGAGGCGACCGAGAACTTCGACCCCAACACGTTCAACTTCCAGCCGACCGCATCCGGAATGACCGACCGGCGGGGCGCGGGGGGTGTCGATGTCTGGCTGCTCGCGGGACCGGTGTCGGTGTTCAGCGAGGCCTACTGGCGGCGCACTGACCCGGCTGAGGGGGCTGCGTATACGTCGATCGGCGCCTGGGGACAGGTGGACGTGCGGCTGTGGCCGCGGCGGCTCGACGCCGCCGTCCGCGGCAGCTGGACGAACCCCAGCACCGATCTCGCCGGCGATCGCTTACTCGCCGGCGAGGTCCAGGTGGCCTGGTACGTCGCCGCGCCGACGCTGATCGTCAAGGTTCGCTACGGCCTGGGCGAACAGCATTCGCCGGGCAGCGCTGCGCTGGGCGCCGTCGCGCTGCCCGCCGCCGTCGGCCGCACTCAAGTCGGGACGCTGCAGGTCAACCCGGCGCTGTGACCACGGGCTGGCGTCCTGTCTCAGACAGGAGAGACTAGCGCGGCGGGTTCACCACGACGTACGTCACCTGGGAGCCGGAGTAGCGCGGCTGGTACCAGGTGCTGCCGCACTGCTGGTAGGCGACGTTGCCGACAATGACGGAGCTGCACGACGGCGGCAGCGATCGCGCCACCGTTCCGACGGCGACCGCGGTGGCGACGACGGCGGTCGTCGCCACCGCCGCGCGCGCGACCGGCCGTGGCCGATAGACCACCGCCGTGCGAGCGACGACGAGCGCGTGCGCGAGCGGCTGCGCCATGAAGCTGACGGCGGTCACGGCCAGCCACGCGCCCAAGATCAGGGAGATCAGGGAGAGCCGGGAGAGCTTGCGAATGCGTGTCTTCATGGTTGTTCCCTCCTGATTGATGATGGCTCGGGTTCTATTTGCGGTCGCCGGGTCGGTCGCCCGACCGTCCCTGGCGCGGCAATCCCGAGTTCGCGCGCGCGACGTCGAAGTCGATGCGATGGGCGGAGGCCGGCGGCGTGAACCTGAACAGCGATTCGTCGAGACGCGGCGACAGGTTCCAGGTCAGGACCGCGACGTGCTGGGGCTGGGTCTTCTCCGTCGTCGTCGTGATGACCAGCTTGCGCGGCAACGGCTGCGCCCCCTGCTCGATGCACAGCTCCCAATCGACGTCGGCCTGGTGAAATGCGTAGTGATCGCACTTGACGCCTTGAACCACGCTGGTGCCGACGTTGATCGCGCCCTCCAGGTTCGCCGCCGGACTTTGCGACGTCCCCCACGAGAAGAGGTCGGCGAGCGGCATGTCGATGCCGTAGCGCTCCTCGGCCTCGTTGACCAGCTGGGCCAGCGTCGGTGGGGCGTTGAACGATCCGTAGTAGCCGAGCGCTGGCTGATAGATCGTGAATGTCTTGCCGTCATAGAAGAGCTGCTCGTTGCGGCGATCGGAGACAACGTCGGCGCGCAGCCGATCGGGGCGGCTGACCTTCAGCGTGGCGACCCCGCTCCGTTGCACCTTCTGGCCGCTGTCGAGGACCTCGTCGGTCGTCATCTCCGCGGTGACGGTCATCGAATGTTGAGCGCGCAGAAAGGCGCCCATCCGTTCGAGCGCCGCGATAGCTTGCGGATCGACGCGCGTCCGGCTCGCCGTCGCCTGCGCGGTCGAGCCGCCGCGAACCATCGCCGCGGTCAAGACCATTCCCGATACCAGGACCGCTCTTTTCCACGTCGCCATCGGTCACCTCCCTGCAAGCACACCTTTCAGCGTGGGGCTGGTAATCCGGCGCCGGAAGTCCAATGGCGAAGCAGAAGCAGGCGGCAACAGGCTGTCGCGATCCGTGATCGTGGGACGATCGTGGATGGTCAACCGTTGAAACGAACCGAAGTTGTCATGGATGCGGACGAGCTACGCGTGGAGATGGGCGGGAGTGTTGGGCCTGGCGTTCATCATGGGCGTGCAGGCGCGCGCGCAGGCGCGCCTGCCCACCGTCGAGGAAGCGCAACGCCTGGACGAGGGCACGGCGCTGACGCTGGGAGGTGAGACGTTGAAGCTGGGGATCCTGGCTTTCGAATACGGCATCACCGATGCCATAAACGTCGGCACCGATCCTCCGATGTGGTTGATTCGCACCGCCGAGCCGGTGCTGATCCCCAACCTGCATATCAAGGTGATTGCCTATCGCTGGAATCAACTGTGGCTGGCGGGGCAACTGGCGGTTTACTACGCGAACATTGATAGAGGCGACGCCTCGGGCATCCTGTGGACCATCCCGCTGACCGCCTATGCGTCCTATGAGATCGATCCCCGGTGGTGGGTTCACGGCGAGCTGACCTACGACATCATCTGGGGCTCGGGCACGGGTGATCTGACGCAAACGGAGATCGGCGGGGCGGCCGCGACGCGCAGCCTGCAGATCGCGGCGACCGGCGAGTATCGTGTGCGCCCCGACATTGCCATCACCTTGCGCGGCCGGATCCAGCTTTACACCGGCCGGCTCGCGCTCAGTGGTTCCACGAATCCCGACGCCTTCACCGCGATCGACGCCGACGCGCGGGTCACGGCGCGCAATTCCCACCCCTGGCAGATCGTCCCCGCCGTCGCATTTCTGTGGCAGCGGATCCGGCTCACCGCCGGCGTCGGATACGGCAACTATTTCGTTCCAGGGATGCAGATTCCCCTGACCAAGCAGAGCTTCGTCCCCGAAGGCTCGTTCTCGGTCGTGTTCTGAAAAAAACGCAAAAGAGAGAGCAACAAGACCCCGGCTCCGGACACTAAGGGGCTGCGGGACAAGTGGACAGTGGGGCACGAGCGCCCCCGGTCTCCGGCACGTCCGGGGACCGGGGGCGACAGGGGCGGGGGCGACAGGGGCGGGGGCGACAGGGGCGGGGGCGACAGGGGCGGGGGCGCGCACGACGCCGTTGAGCTCGCCGGTGCGGGATGAGACACTTCGCCCGATGCGGCTGCAGGGGCTGGTTGGGGGGCTGTGTCTGCTGCTGGCAGCAGGCGGGTGCGCGACGCCGGGCGTGCCGAGCTGGGCGAAACACGTCCGGCCCGCCGACGTCGAGGCCGACGCGGCGACCGACGAGATCCTTCGGACGCTCGTCGAGGAGCTGGCGCAGCGAGATTTGCCCGACGGGCACCTGGCGCCGGAACAGATCGCCCTGGTCGGTCTGCGCGAGATCGCCGCCGGCCACCAGGTCGACGGCGCGCTCTGGTTGGCGGTCGGTTCGTACCGGTACCACCAGCAGACGCGGCTCGCGGTGATGCGCGGGCGCGCCGGACTCGATGCCCTGCCGCCCAACGTACGTGTCAAGGCGTACGTGCAGCTCGTGCACGACGAGATCGACCGTTTCAGCTCGCTCGGCTTCGGTCGCGAGATCGCCGCTCTCGACGCGCGCGTCCACGGCCGTGGCGAGGTGGAAAAGGCGCTGCAGGAGCAGTTGACGGCGCTGGGCAAGACGACACCGATCGAGCGCGAGGCGCTGCGTGACGCGCTCTGGGAGCTGCGGCCGAGCACGGCGGCCGTCGAGGGCTCGCGCTATCCGCGACTGGTCGAGGCGTTCCACCGTCGATTGCTCGACGACTTTCGCGCCGATGCGCGCGACGAGCACCCGGAGATCTACCTGGCGCGCACGCCGATCGCGGCGATGCAGGCCGAAGCGGTGCAGACGGCCCCTAGCTACTTCGAACCGATGCTTTGCACGGGCGTCGCAGAAGGGTTCCCGGCGCTGCGGCCGGCGCTGGTGGCGGCGCTGGCGTCGCCGCGGCCGCAGGCCCGCGCCAACGCTGCCGCGGTGCTGGCGATGGCGCCGGCGCAGGAGACGCGTGCCGCGCTGGAGGCGAGGCTGGCGATCGAGCTCGATCTGCGCGTCCGTCTGGTCATGGCGTACGCGCTGGTCCACCACGGCGTGTCCGAGCAGGTGCCGACGCTGACGACGGCGCTGCAGTCGTGCCAGGGACCGGAGTGCACGCTGCCGGTGATGCTGATCCAGTGGTTGCCGTCGACGGCGAAGGAAAATCTGGACCAGTCGTCGCTGGCGCGGATCCTGGTCGGCAACCAGTACGAGCCGCGCGCGCACCTGTTCGCGGCGGCGGCGCTGCGCGACCTCGGCCGGCACAAGGCGCTCGACCCGGCGACGATCGAGGCCCTGATCGTGGCGTCGCGCCGGCGCAACACCTTCGACGAAGAGCACGTGGCGATCCCCGCCTTCGACGCGATCGCGGAGGCGGCCGTGCTCTCTCGCGCCGAGGTGGTCGCGCGCATCGAGGGACGTGACAAGACGTCGCCGACGGCGCAGAAGGATGTTCTGTTCCCTGGACCGTTGCTCGCGCGGCTGGCCAGGGTCGCGATCGCCGAGGACTTGCCGTTGCTGGTTCGCGCGATGGATCGCTTCGCGGGGACGAAGGGACCCGAGGCCGACGTGCTGATCGACGCGGTCCTGCACGTCCCCGGCGATCGCGCCGACGCGATCCTCGTGAACTGGTTCAACGGCCATGAAGGGCTGCGCGCGCACATCGTCGTCGGCCTGTTCGCGCGCTCGGGTTTCCCGCGCGATCAGCTCGAGCGGCTGGTCGCGCGCGGGGACGCGCGCGCGCGCATCATCGTCAAGGCGCTGGAGCACGCGCCCGACACCGGCGCGATCGTCGTCGATGCCATGGACAACGGGAGCATCGTCGACAAACTCGGGGCCGCCGAGCTCGCGGGCATGGTCGGAGCGGCCGGCGTCGAGACGTCGCTGCGGCGGCTGCTGCGCTACAGAGACGATCGTTACTATCCCAACGACGCGCTCGTGCGGCATGCGGCGATGAAGGCCCTGGTGCGCATCGCGCTCGGCGCGGCGAAGCCGGCGCCGGTGGCGACGGACGACAGATAGGAGAACCGCTGAAAGACGGT
>CAZNCQ010000001.1:90071-116658 GCA_964571275.1 uncultured Myxococcales bacterium | reverse complement strand
TGCTGCTTCGTCATGGTGCGATTCTACCGACCCTTACGTCCGCAACCGATCTCCCCCCTCGCCGGCCAGGCGCGATCGATCGTCGAATCTTCGCGCGCGCTCCGCGGCAAGTGCACTCCTCGTGTGAACCTTCGCGATCCTCGTCCACCCGCCGCGCGCGGCGCGCGAGCCGTCGCAAGCGCTGCCCGTGATTTACATCAACGCGCCCAACGTCCACTCGCGTGTATCAGTCGGCGTCAGCGCGCCACCGAACCTTCGCGGCTCCCCCGCGCCACCGGCATTCACCCGCCGAACCTTCGCCGTCCGCCGCGCGCCGCCGTTGCACCGCCGCCGACCCTTCGCCCGCCACGCGCGGCGACCGTACTCGTTCTTCGAAGGTTCGGCGGCGATTACCGCCGGGTGAACCCGGCCGGGATCGGTTCCACCGCCGATCCCAGCCGTAACCCAGCGAAACTGTTATCTCTCGCGCCCCGCCCTAAGCGCTCGCGCCCCCCGCCGGAGACGCCGGAGTCGCCCCCGCGCCGTTCCCCGGTGACGCCCCTGACGTCCCGCTGCCCGCCGACGCGTCCGGGATGATCTCGTGGATCTGTGACTGCGTCAGCCCGAGGCTCAGGAGGTCGCGCTTGAACGCCGACAGACGCGCCTGCGCCGTTCGGATGGCGGCGCGCAATCCGGCCGCGGCGACCGTCGAGGACGCCTCGATCGGCCGGTGCGCTTCCACGGCGGCGGTGTACGGCGCGAGCAAGGCATCGATCTCCGCGGCCCAGCCTTCGCGCAGGGGCTGGGTCCATTGCGGCGCGGACGCGGCCAGGATGCGCGACCGCAAGATCTGCATCAGGATCGGCTGGCCGCGCGGGTCGCCCGATGTGTATGTGCTGACGCCGCCGGGGAAGACTTGGTCCATGAGCGGGCTCGTGCGCGGGCGCCCGAGCGCGTTCCACATGGCGTCGCGGACGGCGCCGATACCGCTGTCGGCCTTCGCGTCCTCGGCGGTCAACGCCGCCCACGCGGTCGCTTCGGCCTCTTCGGTTGTCTTCGCCAGCGCGGCGGCGGCGTCGATGCTCGTCACCGCGGGCGCCAATCGATTCTGCGCCGCCGTCGCGATATCTCCTCCGCGCGCGAGCGCCGCGCGCAACGACCGTCTCACATGATCCTCAATCCGTCCCGCGTCTGCCCTGGCCCCGATGATCTCCGCCATTGGATTTCCCCTTTCGTTGTCCTGCCACCTCCGGTCGCCCCCCCTGGTCGCTGCTCGCGGCCGGCGCGTGGATGATAAGCCACGGGGCCGGACGTATTGCCAGCAGGTTTGTGTGACAAATGCTGTCCGGCGGCGCGCAAAGGTCTTGGCTCTTGCCTCCGCGCGGATCCGATCCACCGTTTTCCGCGTGCTAGAAGCCGCGCCGGAATGAAGTTGGTAGGTACCGTCAGCTTCTCACCCGATTACCCCTCCCAGGTTGATCCGGTGAGATCGCGGCAGGCGGCGAGTGTCCGCGCGGACGGCCACTGTCCGAATCCCGGACGCGCGTAGCACGTAAGATCCCATGCGTTTCACGCGAGATGTCGCACTAGACCAGCGTGTTGGTTTGACGAGGAGCAAATCAAGCCCGGCGATGAAATTCCGTCCAGGTTACTGTCGCGAACGATGGCAAAGAAAGATCGCAGCCCGCGTGTTTCTTCGAAAAGGGACCCCTTCGCGCTCGGAGGTCCCGACTGGGAAACGGTGCGTGTCTTCGTCTCGAGCACTTTCAAGGACATGGAGGCCGAGCGCGAAGTCCTGGCGGCCCAGGTCTTTCCGGTGGTCCGGGAGTGGTGCTTGGCTCGCCGGCTCTTGTTGCGCGAGGTGGACCTCCGGTGGGGCATTCCGGACAACGCCGCCGCGAGCGGTGCTCTCGTCGACAAATGCCTCTCCTCCGTCGATCAGTGCAGTGTCTTCATCGCGCTCATCGGTAGCCGGTACGGATTCATCCCCCCGCTCGAGTCAATCTCGAAGGCCACGCTGCTGCAGCGCCCCGGTCTGCGGGAATTGCTCGCCGGGGGGGTCTCGCTGACGGAGCTCGAGATTCGCCAGGCCTGCCCTGCCTTGTGGTCGAACGACGCCGGTGCCGGTGAATCCTCGAATCGCACCGCGCTCTTCTACCTGCGAGACCCGGCGTGGCTCGATGAGCTCTCGCCGGACGAACGCGCGCTGGCCGCTCGCCACATGGATGCGGCCACGATTGAACCGGTCCTGGACGCTCCCGACGGCCGCTGGCCGCAGGCACACCGTGCGCGTGGCATCGCCGCGCTTCGCCAGCGCATCCAGCAGGGAATGATCCCCGATTCGGTTCGCCAGTACCAGGCGACGTGTCGTGCCGAACGTGGGGGTCCAAGGTTCGGAAACCTGCGCTGTGGCACCGGCTCCTTCGGTCTGCGTGTGGCCGACGACCTCATCGCGGCGCTCGCCCAGGCGTTCACGGCCCACGACCATCGGGTCGGGGAGCGATCGCTGTCGGCAGTCGACCCGGACTGGGCACGCCACGCGTCCTTTGCGCTCGAATCGGCCCAGCGGTTCGTCGGTCGCACGCCCGAGCTGGAATCGGTCGACCGCGACCTGGAGAAGCGCGGAGTGGTCCCCATCCTGATCACGGGCGGCGCCGGCGTGGGTAAGAGCGCCTTCCTCGGCCGATGGGCCCACGGACATGCGCTGGCGCACCCCTCCGATGTGGTCGTGACCCGGTTCGCGGGGGTCGGAGACAAAGCGGACGACGCCTCTCGTACGCTCCTTTCGGTCATTGAGGACCTGGGTGCGAGGCACCGGGCAGCCTCGCTCCCCGCTGCAACCGCGAAGATCCCGACACGACCCGAGGAGTTGCGCGATTCGTGGGTGCGAATCGTCTCGGAGCTGTTACCCGATCGCCGAAAGATCGTCGTCATCGACGGCATCGACAACTTGGAGAACGACGCCGACGCCCTCGACTGGGTGCCAGCCCGCTTGCCCCAAGGAGTCGCCCTCCTGATGGGCGTCACGGACCTCGATCGCTTCGAGCGATTCCTGCTGCCGGGAGAGTTTTCCGTCCAACGTCTCGATTCCCTGCAGACGCCGGACGAGCGCGCGCAGCTCGTGCAGCTCTACCTCGAGGACTTCTTCAAGGAACTCAACGCCCACCAACTTGACCGGCTCATCTCGAGCCCGCCGACGGCGAACCCTCTGCTTCTGCGCGCCGTCCTCTCCGAGCTTCGCTTCGCGACGCACGATGACCTTGACCAGATGTTGTCGCGGCTTCCTGAGCACCCGCGTTCTGCGTTCGACGTCGTGCTCGAGCGGCTCGAGCAACGGATCGCCGCGGTCTTCGACCTACCGGCCCAAGTCGTGCCACTCATCCTCACGCCCCTTGCGCTGTCCCGCCGGGGTCTATCGGTGCAGGAGATCACCGCGATCGTGGGTTCCGCGATCGGAGCCGACGTTGCACCCTTGACGGACGTCGTGGGCAGCGTCGTGGCGCAGCTCATGGAGTTTCTGGTCCGTCGGTCCGATCGATTTGCGATTCGCCACGATGCCTTTCACGGCGCCATCGCAGCACGTTATCTGTCGCCGACGCCCGCTAGCCTTGGCCGTACCGTCGAGACGTGGCACGCGATGCTCGCGGATCTCTTCGCTGCGCAGCCGAACTGGCTGAAAGGCGGCCCCAATCGTCGCAAGGTCGACGTGCTGCCTTGGCACCTGGCCCGGGCCGGGGCCTTCGAGCGTCTGGAGAGCGCGTTGGCCGACCACGATTTCCTGGAGGCCAAGGTCGCCGCCAGGCAGACGGACGATCTCTTGAGCGACTTCGCCGCACTTTCGGCCAAGCCCGAACCGCCTCGCTCGAAGCCCGACCTCCGCGGGTGGCTCCGCCGGCGTTTCGGGCGATCCCCGACTGAGCCTTCCGCGAGCTGCGACGCGCGTGGCGGCGCGCAGGCCGTAGCGGAGCTCTCAGCCGCAGTGGACGCCTGCGCCCCATTGTTCCGAACGACCCACGGCGGTAGGGGCACGGTCGCTCAGACCATTCGAAACGGCGCCGCCGGCGGGCCGGCTTGCACGCTGGCCGAGCGCTACCTGCACGACGAAGGCCTCCCGTGTTTCCTCCTGGAGGGACCGGCGCGACCGCAGGGGACCTGGTCGTACCGGCGGCCGCGCATGCTGTATGAGGCGAAGGAGCCGACGGCTGACGGTGATCGTGAGTCGGACGCGTTCGACTCACGATCCGTGTGGGCGGCCCGCATGAGCGAGGATGGCTACTGGGCACTGACAGAAGGCTCGAACCAAATCTGCGCCTGGAACCTGCAGACCGGCCGGCGCGAGCGCACGCTCGAGACCGGCCCCTGGTCCGAAAGGGACGGCCTCCGGTTGCGCGGTGAACTGGGACCGATCGCCCTCAGCCCAGGGGGGTCCGTCGCGGCCCGTGGCACCGTCCTGTGGCACCTTCCTCACGGACGGCGCCGCGAGCTCGACCGAGAGCGCTTGAAAGGACACGTCATCGCGTTCTCGAGGGACGGCGGCACGGTCGCCGTCCGACGGTTCAACACCCTGCTCCTCTACGACCTGGCGAACGAGCGTGAGGTGAGCGAAGTCGCCATCGGCTACACAGTCTTGCTCTCGGTCAGCGTGAACGGCCGCGTGGCCGTCGCGGTGGGCCCGTCTCAGACGACGTTCGAGATCTGGGACCTCGAGCGCCGGGTCCTTCGCCGGGAAATTCAGACGCGAGGATTTGTGGACGAGGGCGGCGGGGTGCTCGGCCTCTCCGCGATCGCGACGGACGCGATGGGCGAATACCTGCTCACCGGGAGCATGGTGGGTGAGATCGCCCTTTGGGACATACGCTCGGGGCGACGCTTGAAGCAGCTCCGCCGTCCCACCTCCGAGGGCGGAGTCTCGTTCGTCGCGCTTGGCAACGGCGGCCAACACGCCGTCACGTCGAACCGTGCCGGAACCGAGCTCTGGGATGCCCGCCGCGGCCGCGTGATTCGGGCACTTCCGGAGTTCCACTGTGTGGCCGCGAGCGTCGACGCAGGGCTCGGTCTCGGCGGTCCAAGTAACCGTCTCGAGCTCGTCGACCTTCGCGGCCACCGAGCGCCCAGGCAACCCTTCGAGCATGCCACCGGAATCGCGTGCAGCGACGACGGTCAGGTCATTGCGGTCACATTGGCCAAGCCTGTCCGCAGCCTTCAAGTGTGGAGCTCAAGGTCCCCTGCGCCGCAGTGGCAGGTCTCGCTCGAGACGGATCCCATAGCAGTTGCCACGACCCCCGACGGCCGCTTCATCGCGATCGCGCGCGCGGCCAGTGGTGACGCGACGGCGCTCGACCTCTACGACGTCGAACGCCGGGCTCGCCTCTCCAGCGCGGACGTCGAAGCCTACGTCAGGCACGTCGCCGTGCTTCCCGGCGGCCAGACCGTGCTGACGTCCGGGCAGTTGGGCGCGTTCCTCCGTTCGCCGTCGGGCAAGCTTCAGCGGCAAGTGAGGCTCTCGACACGCGGCTCTCACTCGAGCCGCAATGGCCAGTACGTCTGCGTCTACGAGAAGGAGGCCTTTGAAGTACAGTCTCTCCTGCACCCGGAGGACAGACCCCCGATCGAGGAAGACCGCTCCATCGGCACGATGTGCGTCGGCGACGGCGGCCAGATCGCCCTGACCGGGTGCGAGGACGGATCGATTGGCGTTTGGAACGTTGCCCAGCGTGCCTTGCGGCATCGCCTGCGCGGTCACGACCAGTACATCAGCTCCCTGGCGCTCAGCCACGATGACGCGTACGCGGTCAGCGCGGGCTGGGACGGCGTCCTCCGCGTTTGGGAGCTCGAGCGCGGGACATGCCCGCTGACGATCCCATGCGGCGCATCGGCCTCCGAGATCGCCCTGGGACGCGACGGTCTCCTCGTGTTTCGCACCGACCGCACCGCCGGATGGGGACGGATCCACCTGGGTCATCCGTCCTCGTCCTCCTCGGCCGACATCTGTCATTCTGCTTTGTCGAGGGTCGGCGTCTCGAGCACCACCGACTTCCAAACTGTGCAGTAGTCTCTCGCTGTGCCGGTGCGAGCCGGGCCGCGGCTCTCCGCCGCCGCCTCCGCACGCCATGCGCCTCTCCCTGAAGCTGAGCCTGCGATGGCGCGCGGGCGTGCTGTCGCGTCAATGCACGACGTCTCGGTGCGCAGGCGCGGTCGCATCCCCCGGGTGCAGGAGGTGGTGGGCGTGCCCGATCATCTCGCCGAGGAAGGTGGCGAGCGCGCAGAACTCGATCGCCTTCCGTTCGGCTGCTAGGTGGATGCCGCGGTGGACCAGCGCTCGCACGAGCGCCAGATCGGATTCACTCCCTCTGCCGACCAGCTCCGTGACCAAAGCGGACAGCCTCGCTTCGTGTTCCTTCTGCAGATCGTCAATCTTGGCCATCCGAGGTGAGTAGCATCGCCGCTCGCGGGATTCCACCCGAGCACGCGGGTCCGCACAGCAACCCGATCACGACCGGCGACGGAAGATGCTCTCCAACAAACCGCGCCGACTGAAGAACGGAGACTCGAGTAATCCGGTTCCGGGCAGATTGCTGACGAAAACGGGATTCTGATCGTCACCGCAAAGAGTCCGGCGTATGGGGGACTTGCGATACCCCTCGGAGACACCGTCGGGCGTGATCTCGACGGCGTCGTTTCCCCAGACGATCACGCGATCCCCGACGCGAATTATCCCTTCGCTGATTTCGATCTGGCGGTGGCCCCCGAGAATGCTGTCGTCGATAGCGGCCCCGTGGCGCTCCAGAAGTCCCATGACGGCCACCGACCGCTCGGAGGGTGAGATTCGCGTCGAGCCCTTTCTCAACACGAGGTCGTGATTTCCCGATGCATCCACGAAGAACGGGGTCGCGTCCTGGGCCAGCTCGAAGCTGGCGAGCTGCGCCTCGTGAGCGAGGGCCGTCCACATGCCTTGGCGGCGCCGCGCGCGGATGACGACGTCGTAGCCGACGCACGGCGCTCCGCTGAGCGGAGAAACGATCGGACGCTAACACACCGTCCAGGGACAGCGCGGTGACCTCGAGACCACCTCTGCGCTCGTCTACGGCGACGGCGTTCTTTGCTACGGGACCGCCCGCGGGAGCGTGGCGCTGAATGCGCTCCCGACTTCGGGCGGCGCGAGCACGGTCCTGGCGCAGATTCTGGCAGAGGACCTGTGGCTCGACGACGACCGCTTACTCGTCCCCGGCGGTCCGTCCAACAACGTGAAGTCACCGGGCGACGATCGTGATCCACCCGCCGTCCTGGACCCAGACGTCGTAGTCGGTCGCGCCGGTCGAGACCACGCCGTGCTGCTGGCTGCCGACGACGACGGGGGTCGGCGCGCCGAAGGCGACCTCCAAGAGCTGGTGTTGGTAGAGCACGTCCGCCGAATCCACTTCTGCATACAAGCACCCTGGATGCATATCGACCGGCATGCCCAACGCGTCGCTGATTTGCGCCGAGGTCACGTTCCCTCCCGAGGTGACGATCGACGCGGCGATCAGATCGCCACGGTTCGCCCGGCGCAGGGCGCTGATCCCGTTAGCCAGGATGGTCGCCCATAGCTCCTGGCCTTTGCTTGGCTCGGCGAGCGAGCCGGGCGGCACACATACTTCGACGGACGGCAGCGGCAGGCCCGGCTCGGGGGAAAACAGCTGGACCGAGAAATCGAAGCAGTCGGATCCCTCGCGGGCGCCGCGCTTCGTATAGGCAACTGGCGCATCGACGGAGTCGCCCGGTGCTAGACCGGAGAGCATGATCCAAACCCCCTCGAGCTTGTCGTTACCGAGCGCGCAGGCCGGCGTCTCTCCGTGCCCGAGTGTTGCGATGAGGGGACCGAGGTCGTGCGCCCGGACCGAAAGCTCGAACACGATGCCGGGGCTCACATCACACTTGGCGGTCGACACGTCGATGTCGAGGCGGCGGGCGGCGAGACCGAGATCGTAGTCGATGCCGCCGATGCGCGCGACGCGCGTGTCGCCATCGCTGATCGCCAAAGGCGAATCCGCCGACACGTCGAAGGTCGTGGTCTCGAGCGCGACGCTGGCGCATGGGTTCGACTGAGGATGGCGGGTCGTTCCCTTCACCTGCAGCGGAACCAGCGCCATCGCGGCCATGCTGGCGGCGTCGGGGCCTTTCTCGACACCCAGAAGCAGAGTCCCCTCCTTCTCCGTGAGCACTGCGAGCGACATGGTCGCGAACTGGGTCGTTATGGACGGCTGCAGCGGCTCCACCACGGGGGTCTTCTTCAGCCACACCTGCGCGCCCACCGGAAACGCAGTGGGGCCGACGCCGTCGATGGTTGCGTGCCGGGGCAGTACGCCGCCATTCGCCGTGTCGGCGGCGAACGCCAGCACCAGCTCGCCCGCCACGCTTCGTTCGACGACCGCGGGCCCGTCGTACGCGTCCCCGTTCGGGGCCATCGTCGTCGTCGCGAAGAACAGGCTCGGCAGCGGCGGAGTGGCTTGATTGCCCGACCCGCCACACGACGAGAGCGCGGCCAGCAGGGTCAGTGCGTCGATTCCTGGCCTCGATACGCGCGCTCTCACCAACTTCCCTCCGCACCCGCCGATGGCGACGACCATCAGGACGACGACTAGTTCACCCAGATGACGCCGCGTCCGATCGCGACCAGGTGATCTCCGGCCGCGTTGGACGCGACTGCGGTCCAGGGTCCGCTTGCCGTTGGGCTGGCGGCGCTCTGATCAGTCCAGGTCCGACCGCCGTTCGTCGACGTCCAGACATGACTGTTGTCGCCGTTCACGAGCTCGGCGATCGCAACCAGGTTCGTCCCGGTCGAATTCGACGCCACCGAAGTCCACACTTCCCACGACGACGCGGGGCCGGTATCGCTCCAGGTGACGCCACCGTCAGCCGACGTCCAGATGTCCCCGGTGTCGACGGCCGCGACAAGCTTGGTCCCCATCGTGTCGGACGCAACGGAAGACCACCCTTCCATCTGGTCACCGTAGGCAGCTTGCCACCTGGGATCGACAGGTGTCCGGTCCGTCCACGTCGCACCACCGTCATTCGAAGCCCAGACGCCGGCGCCGTAGCCCACCGCGACCAGGTTGGTCCCCGTCGCATCTGATGCCACCGCCGTCCAGCCCTGTCGGCCCATGCCCGTCGAAGCCTCTGTCCTGTTGGTCCAGGTCACGCCCGCGTCGGTCGACGTCCAAATGGCGCCGACCGAAACAGCCACCAGCTTCGTTCCCGACGAATCCGACGCAACGGACTTCCACTCTTGGCCGTGGGCGGGACTCGACGCTGTCTGGTCGGTCCAGGTGGCTCCGCTGTCGGTCGATGTCCAAACATCGCCGCTGAACGCCGCCGGGTCGTCCTCCGGGCGGTCATAGAAACCATTGACCACCGCAACCAGGTTCGTCCCCGTAGAGTCGGACGCAACGGACATCCATTGCTGAATGTGCGCGAGCCCGGAAGGAGCTCGCTCGATCCAGGTGCTGCCTCCGTCGGTCGATGTCCAGATCCCCCCGCCCACGCCCACGACGACGAGCTTTGTTCCCGTCGAGTCCGACGCAATGGCCATGGCGTCAGCTGCAGGGAAGGCCGTTCCGGCACCGGCGTCAGCACTGGCAGCGGCGTCCGCACCGGCACCGACACTCGTACTGCACGCCGAGAGAAACGCCAGCAATAGTGCGACAGGTCTCGTCGCGTTGTTCAGCTCGTGGTGTTCCCGCTGCATTGGTGCCCCCGTCATTCCGCGCCCGAGAAACGCGTTCTCATGAATCCGCCCCAGCATTAGTGTCCGCCGGGGTCGTCCACTGCTCAAAAAAGGCAGAAACTCCCCTGTTCGGTAGACAGGCAGGCCCTTCTCCAGTTGCTCGGCGCGGACGACGATCTGGTACTTGGTACTGTCGGGGGGCCAGGTTGGCGAGATCCCCAGCTTGCCTTCGGTCGACGCGCCAGGCTACTGTGCCTCGTCATCGCGAAAGGGGACAGGGGGACTGCGGCGAACGATGGCCAGCCTAGCTCCACCGACGAAGAAACCGAAGGCTGCGGCGCCCGCCCGGCGCCCCCTGAGCGCTAAGACGAGCGCTAAGACGACCGCCAAGGCGAGCGCCAAGGCCGCCGCCAAAACCGATCGCGCCAAGGACGCCGGCCCGTCGGCCGACGAACCGGACTTCGGGCCGCCGGTGCCGCTGCCCCACCGGGCGCGCATGGAGGCCGGCTTCGGGCGATCTCTGGACGACGTGCGCGCGTACACCGGTCCCAAGGCGAGCACCGCGGCCAGCGCGCACGGCACCAGCGCCTTCGCCGTCGGTCAGCGGATCGTGTTTGGTGAGCCCGATCCGTCGCCGCTCGTCGTCGCGCACGAGATCGCGCACACCCTGCAGCATCGCAACGCGGGCGACGAAGCCGCCGTGCTCGCCTTCGGCGGCACGCCGTCCGACGCGCTCGAGCGCGAGGCCGATCGCGCGGCGCGCACGGTGGTGGCCGGCGGCGTGGCGCATCCGACGGGAAGGGCCGTGGGAGCCCCGGTCCAGGGCTTCTCGTTCAGCGATCTCGAAGAGGCGGTCGTAAAGAAGCTGAAGGCGGAGACGGGCTTCGACGCCGAGAAAGGCACGCTCGACGCGGAGCTCGATCTCGGGAAGGCGCTCTATTACCTGCAGGCGATGCTGGACGGCGCCGTCAGCGCTCACCCCTTCCTGCGCGACTACGGGCTCGACTTCCTCGATCCGCTCAAGTTCGACAAGGCGACCCGGGGCTCGAACCCGGTTCGCATCCACATCGATTTCTTCGCGGCGACGGCGCACCTCTACGCCGCCAAGCTCATGCTGGTCGGGATCCAGAAGGGCGGCTTCTCGTGCGACCAGGTGGTGCTGAACGAGGTCAACATCGACGTCGAGATCCGCGACGTTTTGCCGTCCGTGGCGGCCGGCCGCGTGCCGTCGTCGCTCGTCGTCACCCTCGATGTCGGCCGGACCAAGGTCAACAATGTCCATTTCCTCGAGTACCGGCTCGGTTATCCGACGGTGCAGGAGCTGACCTGCGAGGCCATCGAGCTGTCTCATTTCAGGTCCGTGGCCGACCATCCGACCACCGGCGTATGGCTCCTCGACGTGCCGTTCGACGGCGCGACGCTGACCAACCTGGTCTATCCGGGCGCGGCCCCGGTACCCGTTTTGATCGACAGGGTCCCCTCGCTCGATCCGTGGCTCGGCCATCCGACGGGGCAAGAGCTGGTCTTTCAGGGCACGCCCCCTCTCACCTTTTCGAGCGTCAAGATCGGCCAGGGCCGTTTCAACCTCGACAAGATCGGCAGCAGCCTTTCGCCGCCGTCCGATACGCGCCTGCTCGAGAACCCGGCGCCGTTCGCCCTGCCGCCCAACAGTCACATCGACGTCGAGATCGATGGCGTGCACGCCCGGGTCGCCACGGGCAGCGCGGGCACCGGCGTTGGTCCCGCGGGGTTCGATCACTTTGTGGCCACGGTGTCCACCGGCGACAAGGTGGTGGCGTGGGTGATGATCGACGGATTCACGGCCTCCGTCGCCGGAACGTCCGCTGGTGGCAATGACTTCAATGGGCACATCGCCCGGTTCGCGGTCCACGGCGAGCCGGAGGTGGTCAAGGCGTTGCTGGCCTCTCCCCTGGTTCGTGACAAGGCCGCGACGGCGGTGGGTGTGTTGCGGAAGGCGGGTGTCGACCCCGACACGGTGAAGGCCGACACGGTCCTCACCGACGTCGGCGTCTCGAAGACCGGGCTCGACACCGAGGTGCACGGCAACCTGTCGGTCACCGTCGCCGTCCCGACGCTGGGCGTGCTCTCAGTCGAGCTCAAGGGACTCCGCGGCGGTCTCCAGCAACAGACGCTCGGGTCGGTCCTGGGACCCCAGCCAGGTGGTGGCTCCAGGCCCTATGGGCTCGACGACACCCCTGTCGGGTCCAAGAGCGCCGCCACGTTCGAGAACTTGCACGCGCTCCTCAACGACACGAACGGCAAGTTTCTGGCGTCGGTCATGCTGACCGACGTGTCCGGGCACGCGGCGGCCGACACGCAGGGCACGGTGACCAGCGGTGACGCCGCGTTCAAGTTCGAGGTCCAGGGCGACCTGCGGGCGATCATCCGGGCTTTCAATGAACAGCTCGGCAAGTTGCCGAGGTGGATCTCGGGCGCGCTGCCCGCGATCCAGAAGCTGGGGATCTACGCCGGCCTGCGCGGCAACGTCTCGGCAAAAGCCGCCGAGGGTGGCGCCTTCAAGATCGGCAGCGATCTCACCATCGAGCTCGCGGGCCGATCGCCCGGCACGACCGCCCTCCTCGATCTCAAGGGCATCGCGGTCGACGGAATGGGGTCGCTCACGAACGCGTCCGTTCAGACGTTCGTTGCGACGATCTCTTACGGCGGACAGATCGCCGCCAGCATCAGCGCGAGCGGGATCAAGGCGATCATCAAAGACGAGGATATCGGGAAGAAGGTCGCAGGCGAGAAGCCCGGTCAGGATTTCAAGATCGACACGCTCACGGTCAGGGGCTCCGGCAGCAGCGTCAGCGCGCTGGCTGAGGTCTTGAAGCGTTCGACCGGGTCGCTTCCGCCGGTCGTCAAGCGTGTCAGCGATCTGGTCGCGGCGACTTCGTTGACCCTCAACGCGTACGTCACGTTGAAAGGGGTCGAGGTCAAGCTGGATCCGACCGGCGAGGAGACGATCCAGGGCCAGATCACGGGCAAGGTAGCGCTGGGCAAGGTCGGGTCGCTCGACGTCACCGTCACGAACTTTCGCGAGCGCGGCAATACCAACGGCGGTCCCAAGGCGATCGGCTTCGACCGCCTGGTGGTCAACCTGCTCGGACCGCAAGGCACCGCCGCGGCGTCGATCACCGCCGAGCAGGATCAGGACATCGTCGCGGCGAGCCGGTACGTCTTCAAGGCGAAGAAGATCGCGGCGCACGGCAACCTCAAGAACCTGGAGGATCTGGAGAAGGCGCTGGTCGCCAACATCAAGTTCCTCCCCGAGGAGGTGCAGCAGGCGGTGCTCGCCATTGATAAGTTTGCCGTCAACGGTGTCAGCGGCACCGGCGACGTCTCGATCAGCGACATCAAGGTCGACGTCAACGACAAGAACGGCGACATGCGCGTCCAGGGTCAGCTCGACGCGTCGTTTGACGTCCCCGCGCTCGGCAAGGTTCATGTGAACATCCAGGGCTTCAGGGGCATCGACACCCAGGCGGCGTCCGAGGTGTTCTTCGACAAGTTCACCGCCACGGTGAACGACGGCGATGCGCTCTTCATCGTCGAGCCGGCCTTCCAGGCGGCGGTGGTGCCAGCCCCGACCTCGGTTGCCGCACGAGAGATGGCGGCGGGCGCCGCCGCTGCCGCCGCCGCGGCCAACGCCGGCCACGAGGGCAACGCGGCGGCGGCGACCGGCGGCCTGGGCTCGGCTGCCACCGGCGCCAAGGCCGTCTCCGACCGCGTGAACATCACCCAGGCCGGCGACGAAGAGAAGCGGAAGGCGCTCTTCAAGGCGATCCTCTCGCAGGTCGAGGCGCTGCCTCCCCAGGTCGCGGCCGCAGCCAAGATCGCGATCAAGGCCATCGAGGAAAAGACCGACTTCAAGGCCCGCGCCACCGACGTCGAGGTCGGCGTCAAGGACGGGCGGGTCGTCGCTCGCGGCACCGTCTCCGCGGAGCTCTCGATCCCGCAGGTCGGTCGCGTGATGCTGAAGCTGGTTGGCAAGGACACGCCGACCGGCAAGGACGTGTCGAGCCACGACTTCGAATCGCTCTTCGTTCAGGTGATCGCCGATCCGGATCCGAATGCAACGCCTGTGGTGACGTTGGATATTCGGGGCGGCAAGATAGCGGGGAACAACCTGTCGGCTGATTTCGTCCGGATCACCGGCGACGCCAGCCGGCTCCAGGGGCTGCGCAGCGAAAACGCGCGGAGTCTGATCTCGGCCGACACCTTGCCCAAGCTGGACGCGGCGCTGGATTTCATCGAAAAGAATCGCCTCCAGGGCCAGATCACGGTCAAGGACATCGCCGAGCGGGAGGTGACGCAAGGCCCGCGGAAAGGCGCGATGGAGATAACGGCGTCCGAAGTCGACGCCAAGGCCAACGTCGATTTCACCGACGACAAGAAGCGAAAATATACCGTGGACGGCGCGGATATCAGCTTCGTCGGCACGCGCGACCCGAAGGCCGCGCCCGTCAAGGTGAAGCTGGATCCCAACCGCTTGCTCGAGAGCGTGGAAGCCCAATCGATGACGGCCTCGGGCGCGTTCAAATACGAGGACGAAAGCGCGAGTTACAAGGGCACCATCCACGCGTCGTCGAAGCAGATCAAGGCCGGCTTCAAATCGGGCACGCCGACCAGCGCCAGCGTTCGCGAGTTGAGCGCGACTGCGGACGTCGACGACGTGTCGACGAAGCAGCAAAAGGACCGCGCCGGCGCCGACGAAGCGAAGGAGACAGCGGCAAAGCAGGCCGCGGCGCAGGAGGCGTTCGACAAGAAGACGAAAACACCCCCGCGGCTGAGCCCGCAGGAGGCCGACGAAGACGTCGAAGCGGCCAGGCTGGTGAAGACCGCGCGGATCGACCTGCAAGTCCCGGTGCTGCCGGGCAACTACGGGGGCATCAGCGTCGCGCCGAACACCGTCATGGGGATGCTGCTCGACATCGTCGACGGCAACATCTCCGCCGCCGTCATCGATTTCGAACCCAAGCTGTCGTACAGCTCCTTGAAGACGCTGGGTCTCCCGGTTTCGACCGAGGGCTTCACGGTCGACGGCGCCACCGGTCAAATCCGCTTCCTCGGGACGAACAGCTTCATCTCGGGGCTGGTGGCCTTCCTGGGCGGGGCCTATTTGCTCTTCAAGAACGGGAGCATCTTCGTGCCGCTGGATATTCGCGGGCTGGCGGCGCTGGCAATCAAGGTGGGAGGGCTCACCAAAGCTCAAGATCCGGACGACCCGAAGAAGTCGCAAATGAGCGAGCTCTTTTCCAAGGGGGTGCAGTACAAACGCGCCTCCGGCGCCGCTTACTTCGAGGTGGTCGCCGCGAAACCGCTCACCATCCAAGGTGCGACCGTGTCCGCGGGGACCAGGATCTACTTCTCCGGGGAGGCGCACGAGGGCCACGACATCAATCTGACCGCGGGTCTCAACAAGGTGGCGCTTCAGCGCGGCGGCGCGAAGATCGACGTGGGCCACAGCAAGGTCAACATCGTCAAGACCGGCGACCACATCAAGCTCGTCGGGCTTCACATCGACAGCCTGGATCTGATCCTGCCGCCGCCGCCAAGCCAGGCCGGCTCGCAACCGGTGGCCACGGCGGAGCCCGCGGTGGCCGCGCCGGTGCAGAAGAAGGGGACGGGGCGTTCGAGCGACGTCGACGACGACGAGATCCAGAGGATGGCGGCGCACGGCTTCGGCGGTGACGGCGCGCCGCTGCCATACCGTGACGTCATCCAGCGCTCGTTCGGCCGGTACGACGTGTCCGGCGTCCGTGCGCACGTGGGTGGGGCGGCCGCGGACGCCTCGCGCGCGATCGGCGCGCGCGCGTTCACCTCGGGCCGCGACGTCGCGTTTGCAGCGCAGCCGGACCTGCACCTGGCCGCGCACGAAGCCGCGCACGTCGTTCAGCAGCGCGCCGGTATCCAGCTGGACGGCGGCGTCGGGCGCGCGGGCGATCGCTTCGAGCGGCAAGCCGATGCCGTCGCCGACGACGTGGTCTCCGGCCGTTCCGTCGAGCGCTGGTTCGATCACGCGTCGCTCCGCGGTCGCGGCGGGAGCATCGCGGGCGCGGGTGACGGCAGCCGCGGCCCGCGTGGGTCGAAGGCGCCCGTGCAAAAGGACGACGCGAGCCCGGCGGCCCCGCGCACGCCCCTGACACTCCCCGCGACGACCGCACCGTTCACGTTCGATCCGACCGGAGGCAAGGCGACCGCGACGCCCGCGCTCGGCGACCTGAAAGCGATCGGCATCGACGTCAACAGGCCGCTCGGGCCGGGCCTCGACGCGTCGGCGGCGACGGCGTCGCCCTCGGTGACGACGAGCGAGAACCAGGCCGTGCTCGCGTGGATGGCGGCTCACAAGGCCGACATCGTCATCACCGTCAGCATGCCCGATCTGATCCGCCGGGTGCGGCGCGAGGTGGGACGCGACCAGCCCTCGCTCGTGGTCGCCACCGACGAGCACGTCCTGGAGCTGATTCACGACGCCGCCAGCCAGCTGAGGCTGCCGCTGCCCAAAGACGAGCTGCCGACCAAGAACACGGCCGACGAGGTGAAGGCGGCCGCGGCGCAGGGCGTGACCGACGCGCTGGCGATCTCCGTGACCGAGAGCCGCGGGCGCACGACGCTCGTCGCGTTCGGAAAAACGCCCGACATCGTGAAGGACGGCAAGCAGGTGGTCGTCGACACCGAGGGCGTGAAGTTCACGACGAGGGACAGCGCCTCGAGGACCACGACGTCGATCCAGGGCACCACCGATCTCGGCGTGAAGTTCTCGACCAACGTCGGGCCGCTGTCGTTCACGGCGGCGATCGATCCCAACCAGTGGCAGATCGGCCTGTCGTTCGGGCCGGAGGTCCCCGACCTCGCATCGCTGGCCGGCGTCTTCGCCAACGCTCGCGCCGCGGTCGGCGCCGCGGCCCGTGGCCTGTCAGCCGGACCCAAGGGAAGCCCCAAGGACATCTACGACAACGTGATCCACGCTCACGTGCCGGCGATCAAGGCCGCGCTCGAAGCCGCTCAGCAGGCGGCCGCCGTCAAGCGAGGCCAGGTCAGCTTCGGGATCAAGGCCACCGGCGTCGGCTATCAGCCGTACGCCGCAGAGGGCGCGGTGAAGGGAATCACGATCATGGCCACCTTCAGCGTCACGTTCTGAGCGGAACCTGCAGCGTCGGGTTCGGAGCCTTCAGCGTCGCGTTCTGATCAGAGAAGGATCCCGCCCTCGTGCCACATCGGCGCGTAGTCGGCCCCGAAGGGGTCGACCTCCAGCACCTCCCATCGTCCTCCGAGCGCCACCGTGAGCGTTCTCACCTCGTTCAGGAAAGCGTTGAGGCGCGGGGTGTGGCGCTCCGCCAGCGCGTGGTTGTCGAACGCCTCGGGGAGGTCGCCTTCCTCGGGGGCCTCTTCGAGAATGCCCATCACGCGCGGAAACCAGATGTCGGTGTCGAGGCGGATCTCGACACGAACCTCCTGATCGCGGCTGAGCGGCACGGTCATACCCTCGACGGCGATCGGAGGAGCTCCTCGCATGAACATCCCGCCTCGCTCGACCACATCCGGCCGCAGCGTCTGGAGCAAAGCGCCCACGTCGCCTACCTCCTCCTCGACGATCTCGTCGCCGCGAAAATAGGCGAGGCGGGCCTGCGTCCAGAGCTTGGGTCCGGGACCGACGTTGCCCGAAAACAGGGACACACGTCCGTGCCGCTGCATCTGAGCGCGCATGTTGTCTGCGTATGCAGCGGCGGTGATTGGCCCGTCGCCCGCGGATGAGAAATCGGGGAGGCGAACCGGGCTGAAGACAGCCTGCCGAACGCCTGCGTCGATCACGCCGGCGGCGAAGCGCGCCAGCGCGTCCCCGTCACCACGCGGCCCCTGCAGAAAGGCGCCCCAGCGCACGACGAAGTGGTTCGGGAAGGTGATCCAGTGATTGCGTTCGTTCATTTGACCGGGTCGAAGTCTGGCCCGTCGAATTTGAACGTACCCTTCGAATTGGTGATCCGCACCTGCAAATTGCCGTCGAGCCCCTCCATCCTTGCGTTCGGATCCGCGTCCGGGTCGGTCCCTATCTTTTCACTGAGCGCCTTCATCTCCTTCAGGTATCGGCTGAGCGTCGCTTCGTCGGCGGCGAAGTTGGGGTTCGTGGGCTCGATGATGCGGATGTCGGCGATGCGCTTGAACCCGGGCGGCGGAATCTCCTTGGGATCGCTCTTGCCGGCCAGCTGCTTGAGGGCGCTCTTGACGTTATCCCCCAGCGCCTCCGCTGCCTTGCCGCTGACCTGCTTGTGCTGGATCGCCTCCTGGGTGGTGTGGTCGACGATGTCGGCCTCGGCCTCGATGTCGACCGTGTGCCCCTGGCCCAGCCGGGAGAGACCGTCGTCGATGGCCTGAATGTGCTGCAGAGAGCCTTTCCCGATCGCCGTGATCAGCTGGGGAAGCTTCCGGGGATTTCCGTAGAGGCCCTTGCGGGCGTAGTCCATGAGCTGCTCGACCCGACTCATGATGCCGCCGTCGGCAGCCAGGCGGGCGAGGCGCGTGGCCTCTTTTCCCTTCGCGACTTTCACCGCCTCGAACGTCTTGGCCAGATCCAGCTCGCGGACCGCGAGATCGGCGGCGATCTCGGGCGCGTTGCCTTTCTTGATGAGATCCGCGACGCGGGTCATCTCCACGTTGGCCTTGCGCAGCTGGTCGACGGTCGAATCCGAGAGCCCCAGCTTCTTCCCGGCCTCGAGGTAAGCGTCGGCGGCCGGGGTTGCGTCCTTCGTGCTGGTCCCGGGCTTTTTCTCCGCCGGCTGCGCGCCGGCCTCCGGTGGCTTCGGCTTCACGCCCGCGGTCGCGGGCTGGGCAGCGGTTCCGGTCTTGGCTTTTGTGGCCGTGTCGGCCTCGGCCTTCGCCGCGTCGGCGTCGACTTTCGCCTTCGCGGCCGCCGCGTCGGCTTTCGCCTTGGCGGCCTGCTTCTCCAGCTCCTCGAGCGCCGCCTTGAGCTTGCGGTCCTGATACGCCTTGCCGGCCTCGTCGCTGACGCGTGCCTGTTCTTCGGGGGCGAGAGTCTTCTGGGCGCGGTTGACCGCCGAGTCGAACGAGCTCTTGTCGTCGGCCCCGGTGAGGTCGTCGATCGACTTTTGCACGTCGCCTTTGAAGCGATCGATCCGCGCCTTCGCTTCGGCGGCCGCGTCGTCCATCGCCTCGAGGATCTTGGCTTTCGCCTTCGGCGCGCCTTGCTCCGCGAGCGGTCCCTCCGCCGCCGGTCCGAACGCCTTGGCCTGTTGCGGGTCGAGCCCGAGCTGGCTAGCGAAGGCGGGATCGGTCGCGATCTTCCTCATGAGATCGGCGGGCGATAGCGCCTCGATCTGCTTGCGCAGCGCCAGGTGCTCGGCCTGGGCGGGCTGGATCTCCGCGTCGAGCGCAGCCACCTGGCTCTGGATGGCCGCCACGGCTTCTTGCCGCACGGCCCGGAGCGCGTCGACGCCGACGGCATTCCACGCCTTGACCTTGGCGTCGTTCAGGACCTTGCCGATGTTGAGGTAGCGCTGGACGAACTTGACGCGGCCGAGGAATTTGAGCACGAAGGCCGCGGCCAGCAGCGCAGCGCCCAGCACGAAGCTGGTCAGCTCGTCCGCGGCGGCGTTGGTTTGCTTCTCGAACTCACCTTCCGTCTTGGAAGCGGCCGCGGCCTGGATATGCAGCTCGGACGACGCCCCGGCCAGCACCACCGACGCGAGGCCGGCGTACATGGCCACCGCCAGCGCCGTCGCCATGGCGTTGGCCAGGTTGACCCCGGGGATGAACCACATCACCACCCAGGCCACGGCCGCAACGCCGGCGATCCACCCGGCGGTCTTGCCCCCGATTCCCGTGCCGGCGGCCCACTTGCCCCAGCTGCTCTCGGAGCCCTTGAACTCCTTCACGTCCTTCTCGATCCCCTGGGCCAGCTCCGCCGGATTGAGACCCTTGGCCATGTTGACGGCGGTCTCGCCGGGGTGCGTGGTCATGTACCGGATCTGCGTCGCGGTGCGCTGCGCGGCGATCTGCCGCGCAGTCGCCTCCTTGGACGCGGCGTCCATCTTTCCGAAGCCCGCCTTGTCGAACCCCTCCCAGGATCGTTCGAGCTGCTTGTCGAGCGGCAGCTCCGCCTGGTCGCCGGCCGCGGGCGCCGGCTTGTCCCCGCCGCTGCTCGCGGGGGGCGCGGTGTTCGTCTGCAGTGCTTGCCGATATTTCTCTTTGAAAGAGATGAACTGATCGAGGCTGGTCTCCACCGCGTCGAGATCGATGGTCGTCGCGGTCGCGATGATCTTGTAAAGCTCGAGATCATCGGCGTTCAGGCCCTTGAGCTTCGTGCCGATGCGAACCAGTTGCTCGTACTGGGTGGGGGTGAACCGCGACGGGTCGCCCATGACACTCCGCACGGCCGGTGGCAGTGCTCCCAGGATCTCGCGCAGCTGCAGCAGCTGGTCGCGGATCATCTTCCACTGCTCCGCCTTCTGCTGCTCGGCGGCGCCCTTCTTGGGATCGATCTTCTCGTTGGTCTTGTCGTCGATCTCCTTCCAGAACTGCTTGTCGGCCTCGTCGTTGACCTTCTGCTGCTCGCTCTTGGGCAGCTTGCCGAAATCCTTGGTGCGCTTTGCCTCCTCGCGCATGCCGGCCAGCTCGTCCCGCACCTCGTCGTACAGCCCTTCCGACATGTCGACGTTGAAGAATCCCTGCTCGCGATCCCTCTTGGTGAGCGTGAAGGTCTCCGCCCACTGGGCGTGGTGGCGAACGAGCAGCTGCCGCGCCTGCGCCAGCGTCACGCCGAAGGCTTGCGTCAAGGTGAGAGCCCCGGCCTCCGCGCCGTCGAGCTGCGCGCCCTTCGGGAAGTGGACTTTGAACTTGCGGACCTGTTCCGCGGCGGGCGCCGGCGCCGCCTGACGCTGAACGGCCGGTGCGCGCTGCGCTTGCTGCGCCACGTGCGCGATCTCGTGGGCCAGCAGCCGCGCTCCCGACGGCGTTCGCGGGGCGTAAGCACCGGGCGAAAAGTAGATGTCGCGTCCGTGCGTCAGGGCCACAGCGCCGGCGTCGGCCGTGATCCGAGCCGCCTCGGCGTCGCGATGAACGCGCACGCCGTCGAGGTCATGGCCGAGCCCGGCCTCGAAGCTCGCGCGGTCCGACTCTTCCAGGGGCGCGCCCCGGCCCGCGCTGTTGCGAAGCTGCGCCTGCGTGTTTGCGCCGACGAACCGGGGTCCAGCGGCGCTGCGTCTGGCGAAGGCGCTCTCGTCACCGGCCGCGGTGCCGGCGGACGCGACCTCCGCGCTGGTCGTCAGGACCTTTTGCTCCGAGGCGGTCGATTCGTCCGGCTGCTGGTTCGGATCCGCATCGGCGGGTGCGGGTCCCACCGGTGCCGGCAGACCGGCCGTCAATCGCTCGGCAGCGGCATCCGCTTCGACTTCGGAGGCGTCGCCAGGTTGACTCACCCGGAGCTTCGCTTGCACCAGGGCCGACCCGCCGCGCATCGCGAACGGCGGTAGCTCGGGCCGCCGCTCGGGGACGCGCGGGCGACTCTCGATCTTCGGTGGCGGCGGCTTCTTTGGGACGATCGGTTGCGGAGCCTTGCCGGTTTGCGACTTCCTCGTGAGTGGGGCGAAGGTTGCCACGCCTAACCTTGCCTGCCGGAGTCTCGCGCAGCCGAGAACCCGATCCTGATGATGGTCGTCGCTTCTTGGTCAGGGCGACGGCGCCACGGCAACGGCAACGAGGATCGATCTGATCGCGTTGCCGTTCTGCAGCACGTCGAAACGAATGTAGCCGGCATGGGCGGCGCCCGTCGCGCCCATCCCGATTCCGAAACCGAGAGAGCGTGTGGTGTTGGGCGCGATCTGGGTGGGAATGCCCGAGGTGAGGAAAGGACCCCAGCCGGATGCGCCGCCCACCTCTCTGACGGAGACGCTGAAGCCGTCGCCTCCCTGGATGAAAAGAAACTTGAAGGTGAACGACGCCAGGCTGCCCGGCCTCGCCGTGACGGTCGAGCCGTCAAACGTGACCCCAGGCCCCAGGTTCGTGGTGCCCGGCAGGATGGTGTGTGAGCCATCGGGCCAGGCGGGAATCTGGCCGATCGTGAAGCCGAGCCAACCGGTGGTCGCTGATAGAGGAGCCGCCGTCCCGTCGACGGCGAGCATGAAGGATTCTCCGAGTTGATCGGGGACGGGATCGACGCGAACCCAGAGCTCGGCGCTGGCTCGCGCGTCCACCGCGATCCCGCTCGCGGGCAACGGGTCGAGATTCTGGTCGAACAAAGACGAGGTCCAGCCGGGCACCGACAGGCGCGCAGCGAGCGCGACCGTCGTCGCGTGCGGTACGGTGGACTGAACGACGAACCGGAAGAACATCGCGGCTCCGTCGAGGAGCTGGATGGGAGACGCGTCGATCCAGTGGATGGAGACATCCCCGAGCGTGGGCGGGACGTCGGGGACATCAGCTGGCGCATCGATCGAGCCCTGGGGCCCGTCGCCGGAGCCGTCGACAGCTTCGGCTCCGGCGTCGTACGGCGGTGGAGGATTGTCGAGGGTTGTCAGAGGAAGGGGCCGCTGCCCACAACCGCCAACGAGCATTGACGTCGCCGCGGACGCGACGCTGACGATGAACAATGCGAGCAACCTCAGCCGTGGGATCGACCCGAACGGCATCATCACTCGCTGATATCATGGAAATGTCTCGACCAACCAGCTTCGAAGACCTCAGATCTCGATCGCGGGCGTTCCGCTGAACGGGATGAGGTTGATCGTGTTGTCCGGTTGCACGACCAGGTTCCCCGCGAAGAACGCGCCCGTGAAGCCCGGCTTGGGAACCGTGGCCAGCTGCAACGTCCCGTTCGGCACGACCACCGTTCCGGTGAACGGCGCCTCCAGGCTCACCATTGTTTGACCGACGACGCCAATGAAGAGGTTGGGCGCGCCTCCGCCGGGAACGGTGAACTGACCGCGGAAGATCAAGCTCTGCCGCACGTAGAGGATGACCGGACTGCCGCCCGAGCTGAGCGTGACGACCGACTGCGGCTCCAGATCCAGCGAGTTGAAGTAGTAGACGCCGCCGCCGTTGAGCGTCAGCGCCGCCCGGGACTTGATCGAAACGTCGGTGTAAGCGCCCGGCGTGATGGTCGCGGTCTTGCCCGGGTCCAGCGAGACGGGGCCCTGGTTCTTCGTCGGAAACGTCACGTTGAGGGCCAGCGTTGGCAGCCGTACGGCAGCCTTGGAGGTCACGCCGCCGCCGACCTGCACGCCATTGCCGAGCGAGACGTTCTGGCCCGAGACCACCGACCCGCTGACCTTCGCGCGATCCCGCAGCTGGATCGCGCCCGCGCCGACGACGCTCACCGACTGGGTGTCGGTGCCGATGTTGGTCTGCCCCGCGCAGGCCATCGGTCCCAGCGTCTTGACCCGATCGGCGATGTTGAGGTTGCGCTGCGCGAAGAGGCACAGGTTGGTCAGCAGCGCGGTCGGTTTGTCGCCCGAGTGGTCGAGGGTGTCCGCGGCGTGGTCCTTGGCGAGCAGGCGGACGGTGATACGGATCGCCGACTCATTGGGGACCCGGACCCGCCAGACGTCGGGTGAGAGTTGCTCGGCTCCCACGAGCTGACTGTCCCAGCCGAAGAGCTGGGAGCCGGTGGCGTTGGCGTAGATACCGAAGCTGCTCAGCGACTTGAACGCGTTGAACGCGATGCCGCGGTTGAACCCGACAGCGCCGGTCTCGTAGAACGCATGAACCTTGTAGGTCGGTACGAACTGATCCAGCACGTCCCACGGCGAATCCAGGATCTCCGTGCCGCCGCCGCTGGACGACGATGCACCCGCCGATCCCGTGAGGTTCCCCTGGTTGTTCCAGATCAGCGTCTGCAGCTGCCGTGTCCGAAGGTCGTTCGGGTCGGTGGTGGGGGGCATGTTCAGCTGTTGCACGAAGAGATAGATCGTGCGGTGGCTGGTTCCAAAGGGATCGGCACCGAGACCACGGGCGCTGATCTCGGCGATCGTGTCGAGCGGCGAGGCCAGCTTCTTGAAGATCATGTTCGTGCGCGCGCTGTCGGAGGTGAAGATGATGTTGTTCCCGTCCAGCTCCACGAGCACGCACTGGTCGGCGTTGTGCAACGCCGGGTTCAGGAACTGCTGCATGTTGAACGGGTCGGAGATCGAACTGTTGACGTTCTGACCCCAGGTGGCTGTGATGGGCACCAGCCCGGTTGGCGTCGTGGCGCCGGTGCTGCCGGCGGCGACCTCTGTCCATTGTCCGTCGTCGGCAACGATGGCGCCCCAGTTGGCGAGGCGGAAGGTTGCGTTGATCTGACCAACGCTGCCTCCGGAGGCGTTGTTGATGCTGGCCGTGAAGACGTTGTTGTTCGCGTTTTGTTGATTGACCGGGTCGTTGGCGTTGGCCGCCGTGTTCACCAGGATCATGTTGTCGGAGGCCAGCCCGGTGTCGGGATCGGTTTGGATGGGATGGCCAATCTTGATCTGCGAGGCATCGATGGAGACTCCGGCCTGACACGGCTGGGCGCCGCTGACCTGAAAGTCGCCCCAGACGGCGGGCGGAGGCACTGTCGGAGCGTTTTCGTTGCTGTTGCTGAACGGGATGTAACCGGTGTCCGCGGGCCAGTTGGTCTCGGCGAAGGATTTCGTCGGCGTGGTGGTCCAGTTCACGATGCTGAAGAACATCTTGAACGAATCGCCCAGGTTGACCGGGATGCCGTTCGCGTCCTGAAAGTTGTTCGGTCCCACGAGCGGGACCCGCATGGCCACCGCCCAGTCTGACGAGCTGGTGTTGGGATTCTCCAGCCAGCTCACGGTCGATTGCACCGTCCAGTGGCTGGCGTTCGGGCCGGGATTGTCCAGCGCCCAGGTGCCGCTGATGAAGTCTCCGTTCAGCGTGTACGAGTCGATCTGCAGAGCGGTCTTGCTGGCCGCAACCGCGGTGTTGCTGTCGCCGAACGCCAGGATGCGGAAGACGCGCGCGTAGCTGTTGCCGACCGCGAAGCCGACCCACACGGCGTCGGTGCTCTCCACCAGGTCGAAGTCCGCGGTCTGGTGCCACAGGAGATAGAGATGCGGGCCGCTCCCGTTCGAGCTCTGCAGCGCGCGAAAGTACGCCTGCGGGCTGGCGCCGCCGCTGAAGGCCAGGCGAAGCGCGCCCACCCAGCGTGGATCGCGAATGAGCAGGTCGTGGCTGGGAAGCAGGGGCTCCTGCGCGGGATCCTGGAGAAAATTCGGGGGGCCGGGCGCGTCCGGGGTTCCAACCGCGACCGGGATGCAAAGAAGAGTGGCCATCGAGGTAGCTCCTTTGACGGTGAAGTGATTCGGGAGTCTGCTATCTGGGCGGCGCGTCGCCGCCCTCGCGTGCCCTGCCTCGTGCTTCCTCGCCGCGGAGGCGGGCTTCCTCGACGGCTTCCTTGTCGACCACCTTCTCGAGACCGAGCTCGGCGTAGTCCTCGTAGGTGAGTCCGGCTTCGGCGAAGCTGGCTAGCTGCGGGACGCGCTTGTGCAGCCGCCGCACCGCCTGCTCGATTGCCGCCTCCTGGCTCTGCTGCAGATCCAGCTGCTGTTGAAGGCGGGCAATCTCGCTCGGCTCGGCGACGGCGCCCAGCCGGCGGGCGGTTGCCTTCAGTCGCGCCTGCTGGATCTCTCGCGCGAGCTCGGCGTGCCGGGTCATTTGCATGAACGTCGCCAGGATCGCTTGCGCGCCCTTGCGCTCTACTTTGTTTGCGTCGGACATGGCTCGGTCCTCCTGTCAGATCTCGATCGCGGGCGCGCCGCCGAAGGGCACGAAGGCGACGGTGTTGTCGGACTCGACGATGAGGTGCGCGGCGAAGAACGCGCCCGAGAAGCCCGGCTGGGCGACGGTGCCGAGGCGCAGCGTCCCGTACGGCACGACGAAGGTCCCGGCGAACGGCGCGTCCACGCGGACATCCGTATGACCGAGGACCGCGATGAAGAGGTTGGGCTGGCTGCCGTCCGCGACGATGAATCGGCCACCGATGGCGCAATGGCGACGAACGTAAATGATCACCGGCCGGCCCCCCGACTTCAGCGACACGTGCGAGTGCGCCTCGAGCTTCAGCGAATTGAAGCGGTACACGCCGCCCGTCAGCGTGAGGGTCGCGTGCGATTCGACGACGAGATCGCCGTGGGCACCCGGGTCGATGCTGGCGGTTCGTCCCCGTTCCAGACAGACATGATCGTGGTCCTTGTGCGGAAACGAGACATCGAGGGCCAGCTTGGGTAGCCGCACCCGCGCGTTCGTCGTCACGCCTCCGCCGACGTGAACGCCGTGTCCGAAGTCGATACCGTGTCCCGACACCACCGACCCGCTGATGCTGGCGCGGTCGCGCAGATGGACCTCGCCGGCGCTGACGACGCTGACCGAGTGCGTGTCGGCGCCGATGTGAGTCCGCCCTGCGCAGGCGGTCGGCCCCAACGTCTTGACCCGATGACCGATCTTGAGCGTGCGCTGCGCAAAGAGACAAAGGCCGCCGAGCAGCGCCGTCGGCGTCTCGCCGGAGTGGTCGAGGGTGTCGCCCGGGTTGTCCTTGGCGAGCAGCCGCACCGTCACCCGCACGGCCGATTCGTTGGGCACGCGCACCCGCCACACGTCCGCCGACAGGCGCTCCGCTCCCGCGAGCTGGCTATCCCAGCCGAAGAGCTGGGGGCCGGTGGCGTTGGCGTAGATCCCGAAGCTGCTGAGCGACGCGATCGCGTTGAACGCGACGCCCTTGTTGAAGCCAACCGCGCCGGTCTCGTAGAACGCATGGACCTTGTAGGTCGGAATCAGCGCGTCCAGCACGTCCCACGGTGAGTCGATGACACCGGTCGAGATTCCGCTGGAGCTGGAGCCAGGGGCGACGCGAGCCTGCAGGCCCACCACACCCTCGTCGCCGCCGTT
>CAZNCQ010000001.1:71180-89971 GCA_964571275.1 uncultured Myxococcales bacterium | reverse complement strand
TGGAGCCAGGGGCGACGCGAGCCTGCAGGCCCACCACACCCTCGTCGCCGCCGTTTCCATTGCCCTCGCCGTTTCCATTGCCCCCGCCGTTTCCATCGCCCCCGCCGTTCCCACCGTCTCCCAGCTCGCCCTGGTTGTCCCACAGCAGCGACTGCAGTCGCCGCGTGCGAACGTCCTGGGGATCGAAGGTCGGGGGCATGCTCAGCTGCTGGACGAAGAGGTAGATCGTCCGGTGGCTGGTTCCGAAGGGGTCCGGACCCAGCCCGCGCGCGCTGACCTCCGCCTGGGTATCCAGGGGTGAGGCCAGCTTCTTGAACAGCATGTTCGTGCGCGCGCTGTCCTGCGAGAAGACGATGTTGGCGCCGTCGAGCTCCACCAGCATGCACTGGTCGGCGTTGTGCTTCGTCGCGTCCAGGAAGGCCTGCATGCTGAAGGCGCCTGAGATCGGGCTCGTGACGTTGTCGCCCCACTTTGCGGTGATGAGCACCGCGCCGGCCGGCGTGGCCGCGCCGGTGCTGTTGACGGCGATCTCCGTCCATTGACCATCGTCGGCGACGGTGGCGCCCCAGTTGGCGAGACGAAATGTCGCGTTGACCTGTCCGACAGCGCCCCCCGTCGCGTTGTTGATCGTTGCTCTGAAAATGTTGTTGTCCACATTTTGCTGATTGATCGGGTCGCCCGCGCTGGCGGCCACCTGAACCAGGATCTCGTTGTCAATCGACAGCCCCGTGTTGGGGTCTTGTTTGACCGGGTGATTGACCTTGATCTGGCTGGCGTCGATGGAGACACCCTGCTGGCAGGGCTGGGCGCCGCCGACCTGGAAGTCGCCCCAGACGGCCGGCAGAGGAATGGTCGGGAGGTTCTCGTTGTTGTTGGTGAACGGGATGAAACCGGTGTCCGCGGGCCAGTTGGTCTCGGCGAAGGTCTTCGTCGGGCTCGAGGTCCAGTTCACGATGCTGAAGAACATCTTGAACGTATCACCCAGGTTCACCGGGATGCCGTTCGCGTCCGGGCCGCCGGGCCCCACCAGCGGAACGCGCATGGCGACGGCCCAGTCGGCTGCGCTGGTGTTGGGATTCTCCAGCCAGCTGACGGTCGACGTCTGAGACCAGGCCGGGGGCGCGCCAACCGTCCATGTGCCGCCGATCAATGTGTACGAATCGATCTGCAGGCCCGTCTTGCTGGCGGCTGTCGCAGTCAGGTCGATAAAGGGCTCTACGCGGAACACGCGCGCATAGGCACCGCTCGCGAACCCGACCCACACGGCGTCGGTGTGCGGTATGGGATCGAAGTCCGCGGTCTGGTGCCAGAGCAGGTAAAGGTGCGGGCTACCTCCGGCCGAGCTTTGCAGCGCTCGAAAGTAACCCAGCGGACTGGCTCCGTTGCTGAACGCCAGGCGCAGCGCTCCCACCCAGCGCGGATCTCGAATGAGCAGATCGTGGCTGGGCAGCAGCGTCGCCTGCGCCGCATCCTGGAGAAAATTGGGTGGTCCGGGCGCGTCCGGGGTCCCGAACCCTTGCGGTATGCAAAGTGGATTGGCCATGGTTCAGTCCCTATCTTCGAGGGGTTGTTCGCCGTGGACGCTGTCGATGGGCGTCATTGCGCAATCAACTTCACGGCGAAGAGAGCAGATTGGAGGACGTTGTTGGTCGCAAGATCCGTGATCTCGAACTGGATGAATCCACCGACCGCGGTGGCGCTCGGGTTCACGTTGAATCCGAGTGAGCGGGTCGTGTTCGCCGGGGTCGGGTTGGGCAGCCCGGCGGTGAACGTGGGGTTCCAGCCCGCCGCCCCGCCGGACTGCAGGATCTGCTGACCGAATGAGCCGGCGTTCGTGAAGTGGGCCAGGAACACGAACGACGAGATCTGCCCCACCGGCGACGAGATGGTCGCTCCGTCGAAGGCTACGCCCGGCGCCAGATCGGTCTCGACGAGATCGAGCGTGATCGTGCCATCGGGCGGTGTGAATGTCTGGCCGGTCGTGAATCCGAGCAGGCCGGTTCCCCCCGCCAGAGGGAACGCCGTCGCATTGACCGCCAGCGTGAAGAAGTCGTTCGCAACGTTGCTCGTGGGATCGACCTGCACGAAGAAGGTCACCGTGCCCGGGTCGGTGTTGATCTGATTCGAAGGGATCGGCACCCGATCGGCGTCGGTCACCGTGGCGCGCCACGGGGTCTCCCCCGGCGGAGACCCGAGGACGGTGCTGATCGCGAAGGTGGCGTTGGCCGACGCGTTCGAGACCAGATTGAACTGGAAGAACATCGACTGTCCCGGAGCCAGGGGTGACGGGCTGGCTGCCACCAAACGGACTCTGACGTCGCCGGTGAGCGGCAGCAGGATCGGCAGGAACCGCCGGACGACAGCGTCGGACGTCTGTCCGTTGCTGATGGTCAGCGGAAACAGCGTGCCGCTCGACGGCAGCGGACCGAGCGGCGGAACGGTGAAGATCAGCTGGGTGTCACTGCTGTCCGGAAAATCGATCTGCTCGGGGCGGACCTTGACGTTGCCGATGGTGATCTGGGTCGTGGCGGTCTTCACGCCGAAGTTTCGGCCGATCACCGTGATCGTCTGGTTCTCGCGGAAGTCGTCGGCGGGAAGCAGCGTCACGATCTCGAGATCGTTGTTGTCCTGCGGCGATCCGGTGGAGATGAGACGCATGAACTCCTCCTGGATGCGCTTCAAGGTCTTGATGAACGTGGTGAGGTCGGGGCGCGGGAAGAGGACCAGGTTGCCTTCCTCCTCGCGATCGGTCAGCACGGTCGGGTCGTCCGCAGGTAGCCCCGACGAGAGGATGCTCGCCGGCGTGCGCGCGGTGAAGCCGACGATGATGTTGGAGGTCTGGTTGATCGCCAGGCTGCTCAGCGTCTCGCCAAAGGTCAGGATCGAGAGCACGCTGTTCGGCACCGGGCCGGTGATGCTGGGCTCGAGGTGGAATCCCGAAGAGCACCGGTTGCCGCTGACATTGACGGTCGTGCCGATGATGAAGAGCTGGCTCAGGATCAGCTCGTCATCGGCGACGATCGGCAGCGCGCGGCGGCGTTCCAGGTCGGTGAGCTGATCGGACGACAGCTGGCTGACGTCCAGCCGCACCGCTAGCTGGTTGCCCATCACGCCGACGTGATCCAGCCCGATGATCGCCAAGGGAAAGAACGACAGCGGCGCCGCGGAGGTCGGGGCCGGCGTCCGTGCGACCGTCCAGTCGTAGGTCACCTGGTTGTTGGTGAACAGGACCGACCCGCCCTCGCCCATGAATGAGCGCGGTCCGGGTGGCGAGAGGTTGAGCAGAAATGGTTGCGTGCCGTGAGGCGCGATGAAGTCCTGGAACTCGGTCGGCCGCGTGCTATCGAGCAGGTCGCGGGACGCAATGCGCGTGATGTCGAATTGCTCGCACGGCGCGCCCAGATCCTGGATGAAGACCACGTCGCCGATCGCGAACCGGTCGTTGACGGTCTCGGCGCCGTGGTAGCCGTGCGACAGCAGAAAGTTGCCGTCGACGGTGACCGGGCCGGTGGCCACTGCGTGTAGCGCGCGACCTTCGTTCTGCGAGATCGTGTTGCCGACGATGCGCAGCGACGAGCCCTCGGCGTCGGGCACGATGCGGCCCGAGAACACCGGGCTCACGTCGTCCAGTGAGCCGGCCGCCACCCCGGCGAGCATCACCGCCACGCCGGCGCGCACGCCGGCGAGCAAGTTGTTCGGGTTGCCGGTGGCAGGCGCGAGCGCCAGCGCGCCGTTGTCGCTCACGCGATTGCCGGTGATGGAGACAGCGTCGCCGGTCAGCAAGAAGATCCCCGAGATCGGGACGACGGGCGAGCTGCCGTTGCCGACGATCACGTTGTCGCGGATGTCGATGCCGCCGCTGGCCGAAGCCAGCACGATGCCGCCGAAGGCCAGCGCCGGCAGCGGCACGCCCGCGCCCTCGCGCGACGCCGAGAACGGGAACAGCTCGCTGGTGAGAGGCAGCGAAGCGCCCGGGGCCTGGACGTTGTTGACGATGACGTTGCGCTCGATGCGGGCCTGCTCGACCTCGACCAGGTCTCCGCCCAGGTTGCGCAGACCGAGGACGGTGATGGCCGAGATCCCGTTCGAGCGCATCTCTTCGATGCGGTTGCCCGAGATCGTGAGGTCGACGACGGGGCCCTCGTTGACCGGCGAAAAGTCGTGGCCGTCCTCGTCGGCGAAGCCGGCGCCGATGTCGGCGTTGAGGACGATGCGGGGCGCGCCGGCGGCGACCGTCCCGGTCTGCGGCGCGATCTGCCCGCGGCCCGCGCCTTCGCGTCGCACCGCCTTGGTCTCGGGCGGCCCCTTCGGGCTTTGAACGGGCGAGCTGTTCGGCCGCCAGAGCACGCTGCCCAGCGTGATGCCGTGGCCGATGCCGCCGATGACGTGGTTGCGCAGCACTTGCACGCGCGTCGAGCCCCCGCGGATCTGCAGGCCGCCCCAGGCCAGGTTGTCGATCTTGGTCGGGTCGGGGTCGCGAAGCGCCTCGAAGCTGTTGCCGCTGATGACGACGTCGTTTGCCTTGACGACGACGGCGGCCGCGTCGGAGGAGCTCGCCTCCATCGAGATCCGGCTGTCTTGCAGGCGGATCCGATCGCCGGACTCGACGTCGACGCCCGAGCGCGATTCGAGGACACCGTCGAGGTTGTCAGTCGGCTCGAAGGCGCCGACGTCGATGCTCAGGTTCGTGAGATCGATGTCCTGCGTGCCGGCTCCGCTCAGGTCCAGCGCGACCTGCCCGAACGCCGACAGACGCGAGTCGCTCATCTTGACCAGCGCCGAGCTGATCAACGACACCAGCGGGAGGATCGGCACCTGACCGTCGACCTTGCTGCCGAACGCCGAGATCTCCCGCAGCGTCACCACCTCGCAGTTCTGGATCTGCAGGGCGGGTCGCTGGAACCCCTCCAGGATGAGACTGCGCAGGTTGACGTTCGACGATCGCTCGACGTCGACCAGCGGGATGCCGGACACGCGCGCGCCCGGGCTGAACGTCTGCCGGGGAGTGACGACGCCCGACGTCGCGGCGATGTCGCCGATGCTGACGTCGGTCGAATCGGCGATCAGGATGGCGCGCTGGTCGAGCGGGTTCAGCGTGAGGCCCGAGATGGTGATGCCGCTCGACTGCGAGATGGTGATCAGCTCGGCGTTCGAGAAGGCCGGTGTCTCGATGACCGTCGCGTCGCCGCATCCTTCGATGCTGACGTTGCGCCGCCCGGCGATCTGGATCTCTTCGTGATACTGCCCGGGGTGCACGGCGATGCGGCCGCCAGCGCTGGGCAACGCGTGAATCGCCGCCTGGATCGACGGGTAGTCACCGATGCTGTTCACGCCGTCACCCACGGTCGCGGTGATGCAGGTGTCGTCGGTGACGCGCCGGATGCGGGGCCGGGTGTCCGAAGTCTCGGTCACCACCGGCGCCGGATGCGGCGGCGACGGCTGCGGCACGGTCTCCTCGTTGATGGTCACCAGCGCCAGCCTCTGGATGAACCGCCGCGGCCCGTGCGGGGGCACGCCGGCCACCGCTGTTCCGAGATCGAACGGCACGACCACGCCGGGACGATCGACCCGCAGGGTCGCGATCCAGAAGTCGCCGCGCCGGCCGGCGGTGTGGAACACCGGGACGACGCCGGTGTCGCCGAGCGACGGGCCGCCGACGTTCGTGTTGAGCGGCAGCTCGACATCCTGCGGTTGCATGGCCACGTGCCACAGCCGCAAGAAGAACGCGTTGGTCCCCTGCGGCTGCGCCGGATCGTTGAGCACGGCGGCGTCCGGGTGCGCGGGATCCCACACGCGCACGAAGCTGTCCATGGCGGCGCGGAAGCGTGGCGCGTTGGTGGTGCTGAAGTCGACGGTGAAGCTCTGGGTGTCGGCGTCGAACGACGTCAGCACGCGGCCGAACGCGCCCACTTCGCTCGCCACCTTGCGCGCGTGGGGCGTTCGCGTCGCGGGCGGCAGATCGCCGCCGTCGAGCAGCGCACCGAACGGAAGCAGCTCGATGACCTGGTTCACCAGGGGCAGCTCGGTCTCGCTGCGCGGCGGCGTCAGCATCGTGACGGTCAGGGTCGTCGCGCCAGCCGTGTCCAGACCGTCGACGGTCACGCGGAACATCGGCGCCGCGTTGGACAGCGACCACACGAAGTGGGACGTGTCCGTCTGCATGATCCGCAGCGCGACGTTCTCGTCGCCGAGGTAGCGAAGCTGGCTGGCAGCGCACGGGGCGCAGGTGTCGTCGGAGGCGCCGGGCGCGAACGTGATCTGCAGGCGCCCGTTCGACACCAGCGCCGAGGTCTCGCCGTCGAAGGTGGCGTTGTCAGGGACGAAGACGTTGTTGATCAGCGACTGGAAGGCCTGCTCGTCCGATTCGATGCTGGCGACGTCGGGCGCGTGCAGCACGTCGTAGACCTCGACCCGGCGCATGCGGCGGACGCGCACCGAGGTGTCGGGTCCCTCGAGCATGGTCTCGCCGATCTCGGCGTCCTCGACCGAGCCGACCGCTTGCTCCCAGGCGTGCAGGTAGTAGAGGTTGAATGCGGGCGCGTTGGTGACGTTGCCGAGGTCGGTCGTGCCGGGGGCGATGTTGGGCATCCCGGCGGGCGTCAGCTGGAGAAAATCACGCTGGAAGGCGATCTGTTCGGCGACCTCCTGCTCGAAACGCAGGCCGCCGAGATAGAGCGATCCGGCGCGCACGGTCACCGGGTGGATGATCGTGGGTTGGCCGTCGAGGATCACCTTGGCGACGTCGACCTCGTCCCCGGTGCGCAGGTCGGGCGTCTGCGCCGGCCTCGGGCCGGTGGTTGGGAACGGCTGACCGACCGAGAATCCGGCATCGCCCGATCCCTCGGGACCGACCAGGTCCAGGACCGTCTGTCGCAGCTCCTCGTCGGCGAGCTCGGCGCCGTCGTTGAAGTCGGAGTCGACGAGGATGCGGCCCTGTTGCAGCCGCGCGGCCACGTAGTGCTTCCGGGGCTGGAGCAGCGCGCGCGAGAGATCTTGATTTGCCATTGCCGTCGATTCCTCAGGTGGCGGGTCGCAGCAGGATGTTGACGAACCGGACCACGAAGTCCTTGAGCGTCGAGATCGTATCGCTGGTGATGCTGCGGTCGGCGTCGAAGATGACCTGGTTCACCCGCAGGGTGAGGTTCTCGTCCGATTGCAGCTGATTGAGCGGCGTGTTGTCGTTGGGCCGAGCTCCGAGCGGCGCGTTGCGCTGACTGTTGTTGAGGACCAGCACCTGGTGCGTCGACTGATTGAGCGCGCTGAGGTTCAGCAGCTCGCCCACCGTGAAGATCGACAGGATCGCGTCCTCGATGGCTTCGGACACGCGGTTGCCGGACACGCTGATGGTCGCGCCCACGCCGAAGACGTGGCTCAAGACCGGTTCGCGGAAGCCGAAGACCGGCGGGCTGGTCATCGGCGGGCTGTTGCGGATCTTCTGGCCCCGCAGCCGGAAGAACAGCTGGTTGCCAGCGATCCCGAGGTGGTCGACGGTCAAGAGCGCGACCGGGAAGTATGAGAGCGGCGGCCGGAAGCCGACCTTCGGCAGCCGCAAGACCTCCCAGTCGAACACCACCTGGTTGTTGTTGAAGAGGACCGCACCGCCTTCACCGACCAGCACGCGGGGATTGGTCGGCGATTGCGGCGGCGTGGGCAACACCGTGTTGAAATAGCTCGTCGCTTCAAATGGGTGAGTACCGTAGGTCGCCTCGTCGGGCTCCGGCGTCCCCTGGCCGTCGGGGCCGAGGTCGGCCTCCCAGGGGGCGCCCAGGTTCTGGATGTAGACGATGTCGCCGATCGAGAACGAGTCGTTGAGGGTGTCGGCGCCGTGGTTTCCCTCGGAGGAGAGGAAGTTTCGTTCGACCGCCACCGGCCCGGTGGCGACGGCGTAGAGCGCGCGGCCCTCGGGGTGACGAACGCAGTTGTTCACGATCCGCAGCGAGGTGCCGTCGCTTTCGAGCAGGTTGCCCCGCGACCCGAGCTCCGCGTCGATGTCAGACAGGGATCCGGCGTTGCCCGTGCCGGCGAGCATCACCGCGATGCCCGCGCGCACGCCCGCGCGCGGCGACGGCTGCGGCGCGATCGGGCTGTCGGGGAAGGGCCGACCCCCGTTGCCGAGCAGGCGGTTGTTGGCGATGCGGATCGAGTCCCCGCACAGGATGAAGATGCCGTTGGTCGGCAGCACCGCCGAGCTGCCGTTGTTGATGATGACGTTGCCGCGGATGTCGGCGTTGCTGGCCATGCCCAGCACGACGCCGCCGATGGGCAAGAACGGGATCGGCACGCCGACACCGACCAGCGACGCCGTGAACGGGAGCGCGTCGGAGCGAACGGGGACGTCCTCGGCGGGGAAGCGCACGTTGTCGACGATGGTGTTGCTCTCGATGCGCAACCCGGTGATGTCGATCAAATCGTCCCGGTCGGCCATCCCCAGCACGGTCAGCGCCGAGATGCCGTTGCCCGACATCTGTTCGATCCGATTGTCGGCGATGACGATGTCGGTCAGCGGCCCCTCGTTCTGCGCCGTCAGCAGCCGTCGCGCCGGGCGAAGCGCGCTGCGGATGTTGCCGTTCGGCCCCATCTGTCCGTCGCGGCGGGTCGACATCTGCCCGCGGCCGGCCCCTTCCCGGCGCGTCACCACCGGGCTGCTCAGCGTCCACACCACGCTGCCCAGCGTGATGCCGTGCCCCACGCCGCCCAGGATCTCGTTCTCGCGCACCTCGACGCCTGTGGAGTTGCCGCGGATCTGAATGCCGCCCCAGGCCAGCATCCGCAGGTCGCGGCAATCGGCGGGGGATTGAGGGTCCGGCGGTGAATCGAAGCAGCGGGCCAGGACCTCGACGTGGTTTGCCAGCACGGTTATCTGCTGACCGGCGACGACGATGCCGGCGTTCTCGCTGACGGTGTCGTCCATCGTGATCAGGCATCGCTCGACGCGCACGCGCTCGGCCCCGTCGACGTCGATGCCGGTGCGGCTGGGCGTGACGCGGCCGAAGATGTTGCGGTGCGGTCCCGCCACCACCGTCGCACGCAGGATGGTGGTGTCGCGGCTGGCGCCGGTGGTGGCGATTCCGACCTGGCCGAAGGTGCTCAGCACGGCGTCGCGGATGGTCACGAAATCGCAGCCCGCCTGGACGTCGATCATCGGCGGCCCGGGGCTGGAGGTGCTCACGGGCGATCCCGAGATCGCCACATCGTCGATGGTCACGTGCGACGAGTTGGCCACCCGGATCGCCGTCCGTCCCGCCGGCTCCAGCAGCATGCCGCGCAGGACGAGGTTCTGCGCGCCGTTTCCGATGTCGATGAGCGGCACCGACATCGCCTGCGCGTCGGGCAGCGCGATCCTGGGGTGCGGGCTGATCGGCGTCGCGGCCAGGATCGCGACGCCGGCGATCTCGACGTCGAACACCGACGGCGTCGGGTCGTTGGCCTGCTGGATGACGATCCCTGGCGCGTCGACGGCGTGGATGCGTAGACCGCGCACCGTGATGCGGCGGAATGGATCGGTCAGAACCGGCTGCGGGGATGGCTGGCTGCCTGGGGGGTCCTGGGTGGTGATGGTGATGGCCGCGGGGCGCGACACCGGCGACAGCGCCAGCTCGTCGAGCGACGTCTCGAGAATGGTGCTGTCGCCGCAGCCCTCGATGGTGATGTTTCGGTGCGCCGACAGGTTGCTGATGATCACCGGCTCGCGATACGTCCCCTGGCGGACCTGGATAAGGCCCCCCTCCTCGGGGAGCTCGTCGAGCGCCTCCTGGATCGAGGTGAAGTCGCCGAAGCTCTGGAAGCCATCACCCACGGTGAACGTGACGCAACCGCCGTCGGTGGCACGCGTGATGCGCGGTCGGCGGTCGGCGATGATCGTGACGACGTCGTCCTGCCCCTTGAGCAGCGCCAGCGGGGCATAGAAGTCATGCGGTCCGTGCGGAGCGACGCCACCTTCCAGCGCCAGGTCGAACGGGACCACGCGGTCGGGCGTCTCGGGGCGGATCGCCGCCGTCCAGTAGTCGCCGCGCCGGCCCGGTGACGCGAACACCGGCACGATGTTGGTGCCTGCCAGCGGCGGGCCCGCCGCATCGAAGCTGATCGGGATCTCGACCTGGGTCGCGTCGGCCGCCTCGTGCCACAGGCGCATGTAGAAGAATCGCTGGTCACCTTCGGTCGACGTCAGCTCGAGGTTGGCCGCCGCTGGATGATTGGCGTCCCACTGGACGACGAAGTCGCGGATCGCGTCGACGCCGATCGATGGGTCCAGCGTGAATGACTGCGTGTCCGGATCGAACGATTCGCGCACGACCGAGAAAGCGCCCACGCGGTCGGCGACCTTCTTGAAGTGCGGGTGGGCCACCGCGGGCGGGACGTCGCCGTCGAGCACCGCGCCGAAGGGGACGATCTCGACCACGCGATTCTCCAGCGGCCAATGCGTGTCGTCGATGGGCGGCGTCATCATGAAGACGCGGATCTCGGCGGCGCTCGGATCGCCGAGGCCGGTCACGCGCACGCGGAACAGCGGCGCGCCGTTGTCGAACGCCCAGACGTACGTGTTCGGGCTGGTCAGCCGGATCTGGATGGTCGCGTTGTCCGCGGCCAGGAACGAGGTGCCGGGATCGGGGTTGCAGTCGCGGCACTGCCGCGCCACCGCCAGCTGGTCCAGCACCTCTGGGTCGTCGATGAACGATAGTTGCAGGCGGCCCGGCGACAGCAGCTCGCCGCTGTTTGCGTCGTACGTCGAGCCGTCGGCCTGCAGCTCCGCCAGCAAGCGGCGCCACGCGGTGTCGGCGGCGTCGGTGGCCTCGAAGTCGGAGAAGATCGCGACCTGCCGCATGCGCCGCGTCCGCGTCGACGTGTCGCGGCCGCCGAGCGCGACCTCCAGCACTTCCTCGTCCTCGATCTCGGTGACCGCCTGCTCCCAGGCGTGCAGATAATAGAGGTTGCGGAACGGTCCCGCGGTGGCGAGCCCGCCCTCGGTCGCCGATGTGTCGAGCGCGGGCAAGTCCGACGGGCGCATCTGCAGGAAGTCGCGCTGCAACGGGACCGGCTCGGCGTCGTCCATGTCGTAGCGCAGCCCGCCCAGGTAGAACTTGCCCGCGCGGATGCTCACCGGACGAACGGCGGTCGGCAGGCCGTCGATCTGGAACAGCTGCGGGGGCAGGGCCGTGCCCGGACGCAACACGCCGGATTGAACCGGTCCCGCGGGCAACGGCAGCGCCAGCGGCGCGCCGATGGCGAACCCGTCGTCGGGCGTCCCCTTCGCGCCGACCAGGTCTTCGATGCTGCTGCGGCGATCCTCGTCGCTGGCGGCGCCGCCCTCGTTGAAGTCGGAATCGAGCAGCAAGCGCCCCTGCTGTATGCGCGCGCCGACGTATTGCTTGCGCGGCTGCTCGAGGAGGCGGGTGATGTCGAAGGTGGCCATTCTACCTCTGTCAGGTGGGCGGTACCTGGTCCAGCATGTGAACCAGGCTGCTCAGGAAATCGCGGATGATGGCGCTGCCGTTGATGCTCGCCTGGGTCGCGTCGGTGCGCCGGAACATCACCTGGTTGCCACCGACGAACAGGCTCTGCGGGGTCAACGCCGGTGTGCCTGTCGAATCGATGTAGGCCGCGATCGGCGCGGTCCCCTGGTTGAACGCCGAGGTGTTGAACAGGTTCCCGATGGTGGCCAAAGACACGTGCACCGGTGAGACGTCCGGCGGATTGGCCGGCGCGGGCCGGCGGTTGACGGCTTCGGAGAATCGGTTGAACGAGGCTTCGACGGTTCCTCCGCCCACCAGCACGTGACCGAAGATCGGCTCGTTGATCGGCAGGCCAGTGCCGGTCGCTGGGACCGTCTGGGCCTGCACCGATCCGAACGGCGGCAGCGCCGGCAGCGTGGAGTCCGGCGTCAGGCGCAGCGCGAACTGATTGGTGTTCACGCTCGCGTGGTCCAGCGAGAGGATCGCGACCGGGAAGAACGATAGCGGAATGGTCGCCGTCGTCGGCAACCGGACGACGTGCCAGTCGAAGATGACCTGGTTGTTCTGAAAGAGCACCGCGCCGCCGGCGGCGACGAAGCGCCGCGGGCTGGCCACCGCGTTGGTCACGTACGCCGCGATCGCTGCCGATCCCGGGAACGGCGGAAAGTCCGCCGCGCTGGCGGGCAGGCCGACGCCCTCCCAGGGCTTGCCGAGGTTCTGCACGAAGACGACGTCGCCCAGCGTCTTGGGGTCGTCCTCGAGGTCGGACCCGTGGTTGCCGCGCGACGAGAGAAAGTTGCCGTCGACGCTGACGGCCCCGGCGGTCACCGCCAGCAAGGCCCGCCCCTCCGGGTGTTGCACGCTGTTGCGGTTCACGCGCAGCGCCAGGCCGGTCGTGCCCGTGGTGCCGGCGGTGGCGTTGAGCGCGCTGTTCATCTGCGCCTGGTTCTGTAGCCCGGTCACGCCCGCCAGCAGCACCGCGATGCCGGCGCGCGCTCCCGGGAGAACAGGGGCCAACACCGACCTCGCTGGAGCCGCCGCGCCGTTGTTGCTGATCCGGTTCTCCGTGATGGCGAGCGAATCGCCAGTGAGCACGAAGATCCCGTTGATCGGCAGCGTCGGTGATGTGCCGTTGCCGGTGACGAGATTGCCGCGGATATCTGCGCCATGCGACGCGAGCGCGAGCGCGATGCCACCGAAGAACAGCGCCGGTTCGGAGACGTTCAACACCGGACGCGCGGTAGACAACCTCATCTGGGCCGTGGTTGGCGAAGCGGAGATCTGGCGCAGGTTGCCGCTGATGGTGTTGCGCTCGATGACCGCGCGCTGGACCTCGAGCAGCGCGCTCGATCCGTTGGCGGTCGGCATGCCCAGGAAGGTCAGCGCCGAGATTCCGTTCGTCCCCATGTTCTCGATGCGGTTCTCCGCGATGACGATGTCGGAGATCGGCCCCAGCCCGGCCACCAGCGCCTCGTCGACGGCGGTACGCACCCCCTGATTGACCAGCGTGGCTCTCAGATCGCCGGAGACCGTGTGCGGCAGCGTGGAGCGATCGGTCTGGCCCGCGCCCGCGCCCAGGCGCAGCGGCGGCTGCCCCGGCGTGGTCCAGAGGACGCTGCCCAGCGTGATGCCGTGTCCCAGGCCGCCGACGATCCGATTGTCGCGCAGCTGGCAGCGGGTCGTCGCGGCGCGCACCTGCAGGCCGCCCCAGGCCAAGAAATTGCCGTCGGCGAACGGGATCACCTCGATGTGGTTGCGCTCGATGACGTGCTCGTCGCCCCGGACCACGACGGCCGCGTGCGCGGTGAAGTCTGGGTCGAGCGTGATGTGGCTGTCCTCCAGCCTGACGCCCGAGCCGCCGTCGATGTCGACCGCGGTCTGCGTGTCGGTCGCGTCGGCGATCGACGCTGGCGTGGACTGCGCCGACGCCTGGATGACGAGAGCGCGCAAGGTGACGGCCTGGCTGCCGGTCACCGCGACGCCGATCTGGCGAAATGGATGAAGGACAGCGTCGGCGACCAGCGCGGTCGACACCTGGTTGAAGCTCAGCAGCGGGGCGGCCGCGAGCGCGGCCGGGTTCTGGGCGTCGCCGGTCCCGTCGCAGCGAATGCGCGTCACGGTGACGTGCTGCGAGCTCGAGGCCGACAGCCCCGGGCGTCGCTGCGCTGTGATCACCAGGTTGCTCACCGAGAGCCCGTCGACGCTGCTCGCGACCAGCAGCGGGATCTGCGAGTCGCCCGACGGAACCGCGGTGTCGATTCCGGTCGCCGTCGGCACGCCGGGCTGGACGTTGAGGGCGATGAGCGCGACCTCGCTGGCGTTGCGCGCGCGGATCGCCGTGTGCGACGGCCGCAGCGCCAGCCCGGAGATGGTGACACCGTTGGCGTCGACGATATCGACGATCACGTCATCGGGGTTCTCGGTCCCCTCGCTGGGATCACCCAGCGGCGGTTCGAGGATCGTCGACTCGCCGCAGCCCTGGATCACGACGCGGCCGCGGTTCTGGACCACGACGCGCTCCTGGTAGATACCCTGGTGAATCTCGACCAGTCCGCCCTCGACCGGCAGCGAGTCGATGGCGTCCTGGATGCTCGTGAAGTCGCCCAGGCTCACGCCGGGCTGGCCGACGGTGCGCGTGGCGCAGCCGCGCTCGGTCATGCGGCGCATGTGCGGGCGCCCGTCGCTGACCGTGAAGACCTGCTGGTTGTCGCCCTGGATCAGCGCGATCGGCGCGTAGAAATGGCGCGGGCCGTGCGGCGGCACGCCGTCGGTGCTCGACAGCAGATCGAACGGCACGATCCGCTCCGGCGCGCTGACCCGCAGCGCCGCGACCCAGAAATCGCCGCGCCGGCCGCTGCGGTGAAACACCGGGATCACCCCGGTGTCCCCGAGCGGGGCGCCGTTGGGATCGCTCTCGATCGGCAGCTCGATGTCGCGCGCGTGCAGCGCCTCGTGCCAGACGCGCATGTAGAAGAAGCGCGCGTCGGAGCCGTCGGTCGCGGGGATGTTGAGCTGCGCGGCGGCGGGGTGCTGCGCGTCCCAGCGGTAGACCAGGTCCTTGATGGCCTGGATCCGGCTGCCGCCTTCCAGCGTGAAGGTCTTGTCGCCCGGATTGTACGCATCGTGCACGCGCGCGAAGACGCCGACCTCGTCGGCGATCTTCTGGAACTGCGGATCGTTCGCGGGCGGATCGCCTGCGCCTTCGAGGATCGCCCCCCACGGGATGATCTCGACGACGCGCTTGCTCTTGATCTGATGCTCGACGTCGCGCGGCGGGGTCATCATCGTGACCTTCACCGGTCCCGCGGCGGGGTTGCTGAGCCCGGTGACGCGGATCCGGTACAGGGGAGCGGCGTCATCCAGGGCCCAGACATACGTGCCCGGCCCCGTGAGCATGATCCGCAGCGTCTCGTCCTCCGAGCCGGTGTACTGCGGTCCCGGCGTCGGGTCGCACGGCGGGCAGGGGCCGTCCTCGAGCGGCTGCTCGAACGTCAGCTGCAGGCGCGCCGTCGATCGCAGCTCGCCGGTGTTGCGGTCGAAGGATCCGTTGGCCGACTCGAGGCGCCGGATCAGCTCGTCGAACGCCAGCGGCGACGACGTGATGTCGGCCCCGAGATCGGACAGCACCTCGACGCGCCTCATCCGATGCACGCGCACCGAGGTGTCGGGGCCGCCCAGTCCTCGTTCGAGCAGCTCCTCGTCCTCGACGGCCGTCACCGACTGCTCCCACGCGTTCAGGTAGTAGAAGTCGTGGAACTCGGAAAAGGTCGGCGAGCGCGGCGACCGTGGCGAGAACGGCGACGGCGACCGGTCCTTGATCACCGGCGGCAGGTCGGCGGGCTTCATCTGCAAGAAGCCGCGCTGCAGGGGGAACGGCTCGACGTCGCCGAGCTGGCAGCGCATGCCGCCCGCGTAGATCGACCCCGGGCGCAGCGTGATCGGGCGGACATTGGTGGTCTGTCCGTTGATCTGGAGCTGCCGCACCGGCAGCGGATCGCCGTCGCGCAGCGCGCGCAGGAAGCGCCGCACGGTCGGCGAGAACAAGGCACCGTCGGGTAGCGGCTGGCCCAGCGAGAACCCCTGGTCCGGGCTGCCCGACGGCCCGATCAAGTCCAGCACGGCGTGCCGCCGGCTCTCCTGGTTCAGCGCGGCCGACTCGTTGAAGTCGGAGTCGAGCAGCGTGCGCCCCTGTTGCATGCGGGCGCCCGAGTAGTGCTTCGACGCTTGATTCAGCAGGCGAGTGATGTCCTGGGTGCCCATGCGCTCACTCGCTCGCTTCCGTGACGACGTCGATCGATTCGCCCTCCAGGACGAACTGCGGAACCACCGCGACCGGCCGGAACTCGTCGAACTTGGCGATGATGCCGGCCAGCCGGATGGGCAGGTTCTGCGACGAGAACGCACCCATCTCCGATCCCTTCTCCGCCCCCGTGCGCAGCGGGTCGGGCGCTAGCGCCGACAGCTGCGCGTATCCGGGATCGCCGAACCGCAGCGACGTGAAGAAGAACCGCTGGATCTCGTCGATCTGCGGCACGTGGAACAGCTCGGGCAGACGCGGCGTCAGCTCCAGCGGCGGCGCCACCGCGGCCAGCGACGCGGCGCTGAACCGGAAGCAGCTGTGCTGTACGTCGGCCGCGACCACCATGCCCATCACCAGGCAATCGGTCGCGGTCAGGACGTCGGCGTGCACGTCGCCGAGCACGGTGGTGCGCGCCATCCGTACCTCGCCGATCAGGCTGACGATCGCGCGCCGCCGGCCGGCTGCGTCGGGCGTCACCTGCTGAGCGTCGACGATGCTGTCGCTGATCTCGATCAGGTCGACGTTGCCGCCGGTGTCGACGACGATCGAGCCGACGATCGACTGCCGGATCACGAGGTGCCGAATGCGGCCGCTCACGCGCAGGCGCAGCGGCTGCAGGACCACGCCGTCGGCGCGCACGCCGCCCGGATCCAGCGTGCAGCTGCTGATGACGACCTGATCCCAGTCGACGTCGGCGGCCGTCGGCGCCTGCGCGCCCTGGATGACGAAGTCGCCGCTGCCCGTGAAGCTGGCCGCCCAGATGCCGTCGAGCGTGAAGTTTCCCGGGCCCGTCGCGCCGCCCACCGCCGTCAGGTCGGCCGCGTCGCCGCCGGCGCTCTCGAGCAACAGGAACGGGCGCAACTGATCCAGCGCCTGGATCGTCATGTTGCCGATCGGCGTCCCTGCGTCGAGCGTCAGCCGGTACGTGCGGTTGTCAGAGATGGTGAGCGGGCTGGTCGGCCCGACCGTCAAGATCCGGCTGGCCGGAGGCGGGGGCAGCGTTGCCGGATCGACCGGCGCCGCGGGCAGGCGCTCGTACGTCCCGGCGCCGACCGGGCCGGTGAAACCGTAGACGTACCGGGCGACTGTCGGCAGCCCCCCGCTGACGAAGCTGCTCACGGTGTTGCCCGGCGCCACTGTCAGCGACTGGGCAAAGAACTTGCCGGTGAAAGCCACTCCCGCGCCGTCGGTGCCCAGAATGAGCTGGGCGCTCGGCACGAACATCTGACCTGCGAGCGGCGCGCTCAGCACCAGGTTCGTCGTGCCCAGGTAGACCACCGTCAGATCGCTCGGGCCACCCCAGATGAAGCGCTGCCGTCCTTGAAAGGTGAGGCCGGTGCGGATGTTGATCTGAATCGGTCCCGCGGCGTCCAGGCGCAGCTCGGCGCCGGCGGCGACGGTCAGCGTGTCGAAGAAGTAAGTCCCGGCGCCGAGGATCGAGGTTCCGCCGGCGGCGACGGTGACCTGACCGTAGGCGCCGGGCGGGAGGGTCAGCGGCGTCGGTCCGCTGGCGGTCCGATCGCCCTGGTTGGTAGCCGGGAAGGTGACCGTGAGGCTGAGGGCGAGCCCCACCAGGAAAGGCGCGGCTGGCTGGGGCGGCAGATCGGTGGTGGCCGTCGAATCGATCGTGATCGTGCCGGCGGAGCGGACGACGCCCTCGACGCGTGAGCGCGCGCCCACCGTGACGTTGCCGTCGCTCCAGACCTCGCCGACGGTGGCGTCGGGGCCGATGGCGGTGAGGCCGCCCGAGAGGTTCACCGTCGTCGGGGGCCTGGCCTGCCCGCGCAGAACGCTGCCGCTGACCACCAGCGGACCGCCGTCGGAAAACAGCAGGACGTCCGCGATGTCGACCGCCATCGGCAGCTGCACGGTGATCGTCGAGGTTCCGTTGCTGTCGACGTTGACCAGCTGGGCAACCGGCACCGCGGCCGCCGTGAGCCGCGCGTCCTCCGGCGCGGCCTGGGCCTTGGCCTTGGCCGCTCGTGATGAAGTCTTCGCCGTCGTCGTCGCAGCATTGGTCGCAGCATTGGTTGCGGTCTTGGTCGCCGCTTTCGCCCGCGATGTCGACGCGCGCGTCGGGGTGCTCACGACCGCGGTGGCCACCACGGGCACCGACGCAGCCGTCCGAGCATTGAATTGAACCGGGGGCGACGGCAGTGTGCCGTCCCAGGGAGCGAGCACGCACGTCGCGTTCGCTTGCGTGACGATCGACTGGCCGAAGAAGGCGCCCGTGTTCGTCCCATTTCCGAACAGGAGAATCGGCGCGCCGGGCGCGATCACGACGCCGGTGAACGGCGCATTGAACGTTGCTTGGGTTCCCATCACCACCAGGCGCAGATCGGCGGGGCGGTTGGCGGTGGTCGCCAGCGTGCCGTTGAAGGCGACCGAGCTCTGGATGAAGACGGTGATCGGACCGGCCGTGACGTCGGCCTGGAGCTGCGCCTGCGCCTGCACCGTGAGCGAGCGGAAGAAATAGATTCCGCTGGCAAGCTGCAGGGTCCCCTGAGAGTTGACGGTGACGTCGCCCCAGGCCCCGCCCGCGGGCAGCGAGCTGCTGGTGGACGCGTTCACGACCAAGTTGCCCTGGTCGGTCGCGGGGAACTGCACGCTGAAGTTGAGCAGCGACGCGATCCCGCCCAGGGTGAGCGGTGTGTTCTGCTGTGTCGCGGGCAGGTTCGTGATCGTCGAACCGGCGTCTGCCTGCAGCGTGCCGCTGGTTTTGACGAAGCCGTTGACCTGGGCCTGCGATCGGACCTGCACCTGCGGCACGCTCCAGACGTTTCCGACCTGAGCCAGCGACGCCACCGACGTGGGCTGACTGCCGGCGTTCATGATCGTGGCGAATCCGGCCGCCCCTGCGCCTCGGACATTGAATCCGTCGGCGACGGTCAGCGGACCGACTGCCGCGAAGAGCGCGACGTCGGTGACCGCGACCGTGTCACCGCCGCCTCCGCCCGTTCCTCCCCCCGTGCCGGTTCCGGTTCCAGTTCCAGTTCCAGTTCCAGTTCCAGTTCCAGTTCCAGTTCCAGTTCCAGTTCCAG
>CAZNCQ010000001.1:0-71080 GCA_964571275.1 uncultured Myxococcales bacterium | reverse complement strand
CCAGTTCCAGTTCCAGTTCCGGTACCCGTTCCAGTACCGGTACCCGTTCCCGTCCCCGTGCCAGTACCCGTTCCCGTCCCGGTTCCTCCTCCGGTGCCGCTCCCCGTGCCCGATCCGGTCCCGTCGTCGATGATGCCGCTGCCTTGCGCAGGTGTGGATGCGGCCGGGAAAGCGAACCGGCCGAGATCGGGATCGACCAGCAGCACGACGCCGGCATCGGTCGGAACCGGCTGGCAAATGCGCGAACCGAGATCCGCGCCGGTGACCTGGTCGAAGACCAGCGGCGTGCCGGCGTCCACGCGGATGTCGACGACCGACGGCACCAGGTTTGGCCTGCCCGAATCGGCGGTCACCGAGTTTCGCAGGAACGCCCGGTACCAGACCGGCTGCGGCGTGAAGCTGATGCCGATCTGGATCAGGCGCTGGCGCAGGCGCGCTTCGCTCTCGAACCGGAAGCCGATGAGAGCGCGAAGCGCGGCCTCGAGCGCCGGCGACCCGTCGGCGGCCTCGATCACGGCGTCGCCCGTGACCACGAAGGCGGCCTCGGCGAGCAAGCGGCAGGGAATCGGCCGCGCGACCTCCCATTCGAACACGGTGAGGCAACGCGCGGAATCTTCCGTCTGGCTGGCGATGGCGTCGTTGGTCGAGAACAGCGGGATGTCGCGCCCGCTGGGATCGACGACGAAGGTGGTCGGCCCGGCGTCCTGAAGCTGCACCGGCGTGGTGCCCTCGACACCGAACGGCGTCGTGCGAAACAGATGGACGTTCAACTTGGGGATGTTGTAGCGGCCGTCGACGCCGCCCCTGAAGCGCCGCACGTCGGCGGTGTGACTGAACTCGTCGAACGGACCCGCCGACAGGTCGCTGGAGCGCGCGCTGCGCAGATTCGCCATCCCTCCACGCGGCGTGCGCGTCACGCGCGAGACCGGAACCGGGAAGGCGTCCAGCCGGTGCGGTGCGCGTGCCAGCGCGCGGAACGCCTCGACCAGCAACGCGCCCCAGCCGTCCGACAGCTCGCGCGCCAGCTCCTCCAGCAGCGCCGGCGTGCCGCGCCTGCGCCGGAAATGGATCGTCTGCGCGACGTCGACGCGGCGGCCGGTGTTGTCGCTTTCCGGCAGCAGGCGCGTCCCGACCAGATCGGCGATGTACGGGACCGCCCAGTCGTCGCAGGTCTCGATGTGCTGGTCTTCCCACAGGCGGTCGATCGATCGCCGGCTGATGGCCGCCTGCTGCGCGATGATCGCAATGATCCCTCGTAAAACGCCGGCGCCGCCGCCGTCGGCGTCCGCGTTGCGATAGACCTCGGGGATCATGGCCCAGAGCTTCTCGGTGAAGTACCGCTCGAACTGATCGGCGGCGGGCGTGAGCGGGGGCGCCATCTCAGCTCCCTCCCGTCAGACGCGTCTGGTTGGCGACGTTGCCCGCCGGCTTGGTGCCGGTGATCTGGATGCGCCGCCCCTCGTCGAAGTCGAAGTAGCTCCCGGCCGGGATGCACACCAGATCGGTGCTGGCCAGCGAGAGCACGGCGCCGTTCTCGTCGGTCAACGTGGCGGATTGGACCTCGGTGACTCCGTCGACCGCCATGGCGACTTGGTAGAGGCGGCTGACCCAGAACTGGCCCCCGATGCTGGCGTTCTTGATCGCGAGCAGGCCGTTCTGCGGATCGCTCAGGGCCTGGACGACCGCCAGCGACACCTGCGTCGGATCGATGAAGCGCGTGTCGACACCGATGGTCATCGCCAGGATGCGCGGCAGCGCCGTCGCCTCGAACACCTTGATGGTCAGGTCGGGATCGGCCTGGGCTTGCAGCTGGCCCTGGAGATCGGCGGCGGCGCGCGTGCCGATGTACGTGACCTGGACGCCGGAGTGCTGCTCCTCGGGCAGCCACAGGAATCGAGCCGCCGCGCGAATCACGGTCCCCGGCGCCGGGGGCAGCAAGTTGTCGGCGTTGTTGGCCAGCGCCTCGAAGTCCGCCACCGAAACTGCGCGACCGATGAGCAGCGCCTGGGTGCCCGCATCCTGGCGCAGGTCGTCGAGGGTCTGCGGATCGTGGCCGCCGTCGGCATCGATCGGCGACACGACGGCGCGCAGTCCATCGACGGGTCGGGCCACCTGAGCGATCGCGCCGGCCGGCGGCGCGGCGTGGCCCGCGCCGACGCGGTAGGTGGCAACCACGTTCTTGATGCCCGACGGGAGCAGGCGCCCGTGGACGCCGTCGCCGAAGGTCACGAACGTCTCTTGATTGTCGTCGTGGGACAGAACGTAGATTTCGTCCGCGGGTCCGGCGTTGAAGAAGGTGGGCGCCTCCGTCCAACGAACGCCGTCCACCGTGACGGTGAGCGAGGCCTGGGGGCCGACGTAGGTCAGCGGCTTGCGCTGCAGCTTGAAGGCCTGACCGGGCGTACGTGGGTTTCCGCTGCCCAGCGCTTCGTTGAACACGCTCTCACCGCGAAACGCGTCGATCACGTTTCCAAAGACCGTCAGCGGTGTCTTCAGCCCGTCGAGCGTCCCCTCGACCAGCGTCTTGACCTGGAACTTTGCGCTGCCCGCCACGTCGAAGGTCAGCGTTCCCTCGACCAGCGCGCCGACCTTGTTCGCGTCCTGGAGCAGGAATTCTTGCTCGAGCACGTTGGCCGCCTGCTGGTTTGCGATCGGGGGCGGCACCTCGACGATGCCCAGCACCGAGACGCCGCTCGACGAGGTGAGATCGTCCTTGGTCACCTCGCGGCTGGCGACGGTGGTGACGGTGCCGGCGGCGATGAACGAGAAGTGCAGGCTCAGCTGGCGAAAGGCGTCCGCGTCGACCGCGCCGCTGAGATCCAGGCGCGTGACCAGGACCTGCGCAGGCGCGACGCTCGGGGTCGTGTCGAGGTTCAACCTGGCCATCGGATTGTTGAGGGCCGTTTGCTTGTTGACGCCGGTGGTGGTGATGAAGAACGCCGTCGACCGCGGCGCGGGGGGCGGGTTGGGAGGCGGTAGATTGACGTACACCTCGCGCACGCCCGTCACGGTGAAGACCTGCAGGGTCTTGGGCGGCGCCGACGATTCGCGCTGGATGATGATCGGATCGTTCTGCTTGATCTGCCGGTTGACCGAGTCGAGGAAGGCCACGCCGGCGCCGTGCAGGTTGCGCAGCGGCGATTGGGGCGATTCCGCGTTGTCGTCCTGGGTCAGGCCGGCCGTCGCGGTCGGCGTGAGCACCTTGATCGTCGTCGGGTCGGTGTTCGGCGGGATGTCGACCGGCGGATCCAGCTCGACCTCCATGTACTGCTGTCCGTCCTTGGCGTTGAACGGCTTGAAGCTCTTGACCTTGGAGACCAGCCCGGGCGATGGGAACGCGTCGGATTGAAAGAGGACCAGCCGATCGCGCGCCAGGCCGAAGTCGGACGTGCGGAAGACCAGGAAGGGAGTTGGCCGTTGCGGCGTGGTGATCCCCGCCGCCGCCAGGCTGGGGGTGACCTCGGGCAACGTCTTGTTGCGGATCGGGCCGATCGACCACTGGTTCCTGAGCGGGTGGATCGTGAAGTCCCGGATCGTCTCGAAGATCTGCGGTGGCTCCGAGCCGAAGGCGTCGGAGCGGAACGCCGTGCCTGCCGGCACCGTGACCTGCGCGTGCCCACCGGCCAGCGCGGCCAGGCTGACGCTGCCCGCGGTGCCCGGTCCGACCGCCAGGCCCAGTTGCTCGACCAGCCGGCGCACCGACGGACGCAGCGCGGCCGTGCGCAGGTAGCTCTCGTTCGCGATGCGCTCGTCGTAGAACCCGAGCACGTCGGAGACGTACGCCCACATCTCGAGCCACATGAGGCCGAGGTCGTCGCCTTCGGTCGATCGCCAGGCGCCGAGCGGCGCCACCGCGGGATCGATTCCTTGCCGCGCGCTCAGCAGCGCGGCGCGCACGTCGGGGAACGAGCGCAGCTGGCGCGGCAGCGCGTTCAACCCGGCCGCGATGCTCAGCACGAGCGTCGGCGGCGTGTCGCACTCGCAGTTGCTCACCGCGACCTCCCGCGCGCCCGCGCGCATCGCTCGGGCGCCGTCATGCGCCGCCCTCGGTGATCAGTGTCAGCGTGCCGTTTTCTGGCCGCAGCGGATCGTTGTCGAGACGGAGGATCTGATCCAACCCGACCGACAGCGTGAGCTTGTTCAGCACCTTGAACGCGGCGACCCCGCGCTTGCGCACGCGGACCAGCCGCACCGAGCGCACCCCCGGCACGGCCTGAATCGCCGCCTCCAGGGCGCTGCGCCGCAGGGGCGTGCCGAAGGTGAAGTTGTCAGGATGGAAGAACCCCTTGACCCGCGTCCCCGTCCCCGTCCCCAGCAAGACCTCTTGCAGCTGGGCGGCGACGTGCGCGGGGTAGGCGAAGCGCTCGATGCAGATGGTGATCTCGACGTCGATCGCGACCGTATCCGGAGCGCGTACGATGACGTCGCGTCCCGCCTGCCGGACGCAGTCGACGAGGTTCTGAACCTGCGTCTGTTGATCGCTGGTCAGGTTCGCCGCGCCGAACGGATCGGCCGACACGAACATCGACGACCAAGATCCGGTCCAGCGCTGCGAGCCGTGCGCGCGCTGCACGAAGCCGAGCTGCTGTTGCAGCTGCGTCTCGAAGTCCTCGGGCCGCACCGCGAAGAGCGGCGCACGAAAGGCTTGTGGCGCCGCCTGCTTGATCTCGTCTGCGCTCTCCGGATCGACGCCGCTGGTGACCGCTTGCGGGTTGGTCACGCCGTCGATGAAGGCCGGGATCTCGCGCGTCCGTCCCGGGACCACCGGCGCCGTGATGGTGTCGTGCGGGACGTTGGCGGCCGAGCCGGGGCCGGTGCGGTAGTGAACCACGAACCGCGCACCCTCGGCAGGCGGCAGACCGAAGTCACCGTCTCCGAAGCGCAGCGAGTATCCGAGCCCTCCGATGTAGTCCTGGTGCACGAACACCTGGCCCAGCGAGCGGAACTGGCGGATGGGGCCCCACTGGCCGTCCTCCAGCGTGAAGGCGGGCTCCTCGGGGCCAGCCTCCAGCAGCGACGGGAAGAACGTCCACGGCTCGGACACACCGATCTGTTCCAGCGTCAGATCAGGAAGCGCGCCCCGCGGCTGCTCGCCGACGAAACCCAGGCCCAGCTGGTCGGTCTCGGGCAGGCTGAAGATGACGATGCGGCCGCGTTGCTGCGTGAGCACGTTGAGCGGCCCTTCGCGCTCCACCGCTTGCGCCAGGATCTGCCCATCCGGTGGTGGAATGTTCACGGCGCCCGTGCACAGCGATGAATCGACCACCTCGTTCAGCGGCACCGGCCCCACCGCGAACTGCGTGCACAGCGTCTCGCCCGCGGTGGCGGGGACCACGTTCAGGGACAGCGTCAGATCCGCCTGGTCCATCTGGAAGGGAAGCGCATCGTCGGGGTTCCACTGGATCCGGCTGATCAGCTGATCGGCCTGCAGCGGATCCACGAACTGATCGATCGCGATCACGCGAACCAGCGTCACCTTGGGCGGTGTGCTGGTCCGCATCAGCATCAGACGCGGCGTGCTGACGTCGCGAAACAGCTCGGGATCCTGGACTGCGCCGACCACGAACAGCTCGGTGGCGCCGATGGGCAAGCAGGCCTGGCTGGAGTCGAAGATGAACGGCGTCAGGTTCTCCGGATTCCACGAGACGTCCACCCGGTACTGCCGTGGCCGCGTCGTCGTGATCCCGCCGCTCTGCACCGCCTCGAGGTCGTTGAGCCCGCGGCCGATCTCGAATGGCACCGGCGGCGTGTTGTCCGAATCCGACCAGACCGTCTGGCCCTGCTCGACGAACGGCCGCGTCCCCGGCGCCGCCGGCGGCGGCAGCGTTCCGTCGGCCGCCAGCTGGGCGGGGTCGACGTGGACGACCAGGGACGTCGACGCCGACAGGCCGTCGTGGATCTCGAAGTCCAGCAGGCGCGCCTTCTTGCGCAGCGTGCGGCGCTGGGTCGCGGTTTCGAGGTTCGACTCGCGCGCGTAGCGGTCCTGGGTGTACGACAGCTCGTCGCCGACGGCCGCGAAGACCTCCATCACCATCGTTCCCATGTCGGCGGCGATGGGCGTGGTCCAGCCCGGGAAGCGCTGGCCGGCGAAGTCGAGCAGCGCATTCTGCAAGCTGACGAAATCGCGCGCCAGGTAGTCGACCGGGAAGTCGACGCGCGCCTGCGGCGGGCAGTCGACCGGCGGCGTCTGGCAGTCGAGGCGATCGTCGCAGCCGACCTTGAACGAGAACTCGACTGCGTTGAAGAACGAGTCGACGCGCGAGAAGGGCGCCAGCACCGGGTTCGGGTTCGCCAGTGGATCTTCGATGCGGATCCGATAGCGCGCAAACGTCCCCGGGTGCGCGACGTGGATCGTGATGAACCAGCGCTGGGTCTCCGTGTCCTGCTGCGCCTGGTTCTGCACGCCGATCTCGTCGATGGCCACGACCGGAACGCGCGGCACGGTGGGATCGGCCACCGCCTCGATGAAAATGCGCGCCGGATCCAGGCGGGTCGCGCCCTGAAACGGCGGCGCCAGCGCCGAGAGATCGGTCTGGAAGAAGACCTGCAGCGTGGTCTCGTCGCAGCGATCGACGACGTGAACGAAGTCGATGCCGGTGAACTGCGTCTGCCGGAGGCGCAGGAGGTTGACGCGGTCGACGGTGGACAGCATCAGATCGCGACCTCGAGGTTCAGGATCTGCTTGTCGCGCTTTGATTTGATCGTGTACGTCACGGACACCGCCAGGATGTTGTCGTTGGCGGTCGCGCGCACGTCGTTCACATTGATCAGCGTCCCCAGGTTCTCTGTCAGGGCCTGGAAGATCGTCGTCTGCAGCAACGACGCGGTCGCGTCGTCGTTGGGCGCGAACACCATCCGCAGCAACCCCGCGCCGAAGGTGGGCCGGTGCGTTCGCTCGCCCTGCGCGGTGAGCAGTACTTGCCGGATGAGCTGCGCGACGTAGGCGTTGTAGTCGCCTTCGCGCTTGAGCTCGCCGCGCCCGCCGTTGACGCTGACCGGAAATTGAAAAGCGTCGATCGGGCTGTTGGCCATCATTTCACCTCCATCGACGTCTGGTTCACGGTCACCGAGACGTTGTCGAGGGCGACCTCCCTGCCGCCGCCCCCCTGCACCTTGGTGGTGCTGCTCTTCAATACGAGGTTCGACGGCGTGATGATGATCTGCGTGCCGTTGGTGTCCTCGATGCGCAGCTCGCCGCCGTCGTCGTCGATGCGGATGGTGAACTTGTCGGTCTTGAGGAACTTCACCGTGGGGATGGCGTCGGCGTCGGCGATGTCGCCCAGCCCCCAGACGCAGCCCGTCCAGATCGGGAACGACGGCTCGCCGGCCTCGAACTCGACCCAAACCACGGTGCCGATGGGCGGCATGGCGAAGAAGCCGACGTCCTTGCCGGCGTAGGTGACGCAGGGAAGGGCCCAGACGGGCTGTAGGCCCAGCACCTGCGGCACCTGGACTTGCAAGCGCCCGCGTTTCAGCTCGTCGCTGTTGTCGGTCACCAGTCCCCGGTACTTGCCGAAGAACTGGGTCCGCTGCTTGGCCAGCAGAGACTGCGCCGCGCCCTGGTCGTCCATCGTCACGGCGAGCCCTGCGTGTTGCGGCGGAGCTCCAGGCTCATCTTGTGGTCCGCGGGCGTGATGTCGTGGCTGACCTTCCAGACGAACCACTGGCCGTCGTCGATCGAGCCGGTCCCCTGCACGTTGACCAGTTGCCGCGGACGGATCAGACCGCAGGCGGCATGCGCCGTGGTCGCTGTGGTGGCCGACCAGCGCCAGCCGGCGTCGTTGACCGCCGACGTGAAGATGCTGGTCGCGCGATCCGCGTCGCCGGCGGTCGGGAACGAGCTGGTGAACGGCGCGGTGATCGGCACGGGACCACCGAGCGGGCTCTGCGTCGGGGCGGGGATGTTGGCCTTGACCAGCCGCCCGTGGTCGATGTCGATGCGCCAGACGTCACCGGTCTGGTTCGGCATCTCCGCGTTGTAGGTAGGCCCGATGTCATTGATGCTGTTGCTTCCGTCGCCGGTGTTGATCGACAGCGTGATGATGTCGGGCGGCGCCAGCAGCGACGACAGCAGCGCGCCGAGCCCGCCGCCGGCCGGGCTGTTGTTCAGCGGCGGCTGCGATTTGAAATGCGCCGTCTCGGCGACGCTGGACAGTGACAGGACCCAGTCCAGCCAGAACTCGACGCCGCTGTCCATGGCCAGCTGGGTGACGGTCCGCAGATCGCTCGTCGTCTGGCTGAACGGGTGGTCCTGGTCGTAGTTGAGCTGGCACTGATCGGCGTCGACGGTGAAGTTGTACTTGCTGAGGATGGGCGTGACGATCAGGTCGGCCGTTCCGCTGATCGGCCCCGCCGAGGGCGTGAAGTTGCGATCCATCTCGATGCGGCGATCCGCGCCCATCACCTCGATGTACGAGCCCGGGCCGCCCTGGATTATCTTCTTCGACTGGTTCGTGATCCGGCCGTGCGCCAGCACCTGCGATGCGCCGTTGACGTAGGCGATGATGGTCATCAGGCTCGAGCTCTGCGGTTGCAGGGTCGGCTCGTCGATCAAAGACAGGTTGGATCCGCAGATGTCGATCTCGACGCGCACCAGGAAGGTCGTCATCTCCCGCACCGACTCGACGATCTGGATGTGCGACAGATCCGCGGTAACCCGATCATCGGCCTGGTTGTCGATGAGGACGTCGTAGCGGATGTCGTCAGCCATGTTGGGTCACCGGTTGGGCGCCGGGATCTTGATCAGGGTCAAGTCTTCGAGCGCGTCGGGAATGATCACGTCGTTCACCTCCGCCAGCCGCCAGTAGGCGTGCGGGTCTGCCAGGTAGCCGTTGGCCAGCTGGTCAGCGGTCTGCCCTTCCTTCTTCACGTGCTGCCCGACGGCGATCTCGCCGGGCGCATCCGGTGACGGCAGCGCCTTGACCCGGCGGCCGCGGACGTCGACGACGTCGTAGGTAGCCAGCGGCGGCTTCACGTATCGGCTCAGACGGTCGAAGATGGCCATGTTTTTTCTCCAGCGTGTGAAATGCGCTCAGAACGGCAGGATCGCGAGCAGCTCGTCAGCGCTGTCGACGATGTTGAGCAGCGCCAGCACCGTCTGCTGCGTGCGGTAGAAGGAATAGGCGGCCTTGGCCAGCGTGACGCTGGGCGTGTCGATGCACTTGAACGCCTCGGGCGTCAGGACCTGCAGCCCGACGTTGATGGTGGCCTGGATGGGGCGTAGCGACGGCAGGAAGAGCTGTTCCTCGATCGAGTACTCGGTGATGCGCACGGGGACCATGCGTCCGAGCCCCCAGACCAGGAAGGTCACCGGCACCGTCGGGCGCGCGGGCGGCTGCGGCCCCGACAGCAGCGAGGCCGCGAGCGCGACAAGCTGTCCGAGGGGCGTCTGGCCGGCAAACAGCATCGCCTCGAGCGCGGCGATCCGATCGCCGATGCCGAACGTGTTGGCGATGAACTGGTCGTCTTCCAGATGATCGGCGGCGTCCAGCTCCAGCGTCATGCTGATCGTCTCTTCGGGATCGAACGGCTGCGACGCCGGCGCGAGCTGGCCGCGGTTGTTCTCGTCGACCTGCAGCGGGTTCCAGGGCTTGAGGGACCGCGTCATCTTCGCGGGATTGAACTGGAACGGCACGATGTTGGGCAGCGGGATCCCCAGCGTCTCCGCCAGCTGGACGAAGGCGCCCTTCTGGATCTTGGGACTGCGCGTGAAGCCGCTGGAGCTCATCGCTCGCCTCGCCCGCGCAGCGTCAGCATCTCGAGCATCGAGTCGGCGATGGCGTCGCGCAGGCCCGCGGCGCCACCGCGCCGCGGACGCACACGGAGCTTCATCGCCGGTATCCGCCCGGTGAGCCCGACGGGCAGGCGGTCGGCGACCTGGCGCACGGCCTCTTCAGCGATGGCGCGGCCCGCGGACGCGTTGTGCGCCTGGACGCGCATGTGCAGAGCGTCGATGGTGACTGACGAACCGCCGGTGTGCGCCGCCGGCACGGGCCCGGGATCCCGCGGTCGTCGTGGCCGGAGATCGCCAGCGCGGTCCGGCGTGCGCAGCCGCGTTGGGGGCCTGGCGCTCGCGCCGCGGTTGCCGTCGCCGCCGTTGCCGTCGTTGCCGTCGTTGCCGTTCATGGCTGGCCACCCTCGATGCGTTGTCGATCGTTAGCGCTCACCGAACGCCCCTCCTTGAGGAGCTCTTGATTGATCCCGTGATAGAGGTGGTCGAGACCGAGCGGCGCCCGCGCGCGCGCAGCCGCGAACATGGCACCGAGCAGCGACACCTTGATCTGCGCTCCCGACAGGTCCACGCGGTTGGCCAGCGCACCCAGGTGGGCGCGCAGCACCACCTCGCGATCCGCGCCCGCCAGCTCGCGCACCAGACGCTGCCAGATCGCCAGGCGCTCGCGAGGGCTCGGGCGAGGGAAGTCGAACAGGAAGCGGATGCGCCGGGTGAACGCCCCGTCCATGTTCTGCTTCTGGTTGCTGGTCAGCAACGCGACCCCTTCGAAGTCCTCGATCAGTTGCAGCAGGTAGTTCGTGTCGGTATTGGCGTAGCGATCGTGCGCGTCGCGCACCTCGGTCCGCTTGCTGAACAGGGCGTCGGCTTCGTCGAACAGCAACACCGCGTTCATGTGAGCCGCCTGATCGAAGATGCGATGCAGGTTCTTGGCGGTCTCGCCGATGTACTTGCTGAGGCAGGTCGCGAGATCGATCCGCACCAGGTCCAGCCCCAGCTCGCGCGCGATCACCTGCGCCGCCATGGTCTTGCCGGTCCCGGGCGGGCCGGTCATCAATCCGACCAGCCCGCGGCCGCGCGGGAACAGCCGGCGCGCCGCCGTTCCTTCCCAGAACCGGGCGCGCGCACGGGCCTCGAACAGGAAATCGTCCAGTGTGCGATCCAGCGAGGGCGGAATCAGTAGGTCCTCTCTCACGAACGGGCACTCCAGCGCCTGCCCGAGCTCGCCCAGCCGCAGCCGCGTCGCCTCGAGGCACAGCTCGCGCGCCTCGTCCACCGTCATCACCCCTCGGCGGGAGAGCGCGGCCAGATCGCCGATCGACAGCCGGTAGCGCTCGACGACCTGCTCGATCTCGGCCGGCGGAAACGCGCGGACGCTGGGGACCATCTGCAGCCACAATCGCCGTCGCTGGTCGATGGTCAGCGCCGGTATGGTGAGGCGCTCCTCGGCTCCGTTGTCGATCGGTTCCAGAGCCACATCGGGCTCGATCGTGACGGCTTCGAACGAGACGCCGCAGGGAAGAGCTGGCCGCCGCCGCGCAACCTCGCGGCCGCACCAGATCGGAACCAGGCCGTGCAGCAGAGCGTGGCGCTGTGCGAGCACGTAGACTCGGGGCCAGTCGGCTTCGCTGATCTCGCTGGTGTCGACAATCAGCGCGGCGCCGCCCAGTGCGCGCGCGACGCAGGCGGCAAACGTTCGCCTGCCGGTCCCTCGCCGCCCACTAACCACGAGGCGCGTGGTTTCGACGCGTTCCATCGCGCGCGCGAGCCGGGCCGCGACCGCGTCCACCGGCCAGTCCTCGAGTGGCGGCAGCGGTTCCCGCAGTCGCGCGCAGTCGAGCAGCGCCGGATCCGTCGCGTCGCTCCCGGTGAGGAACGCCACCACGTGCCGATCGATGCTCAGCAGCCGGGGCTCGCCGGGCCCCGCATCGTGCGGCACCACCAGCAACCAGCGCAACAGCGCGCTCGCCTCGGTCAGGATCGGGTGGTCGAGGCCGAACAACCGCGCGACCAGGTACTCGGTGACCTGGCCCTCGCGCCCTTGCGCCTCGACCAGCCAGGGCGCCAGCTCTGGCTGCAACGACAGCGCGAGGCACACCTCCAGAACCAGGCGGTCGAGCTCTGTCAGGCCCAGGCTGCGACACAGCACTGCCAGCCGCGATCCTCGATCGGCGTGAAGCAACCGCGTCTGCTCGACGATCTCGTCGTTGAACAGGGACGCGTCGGCGCTCTGCGCGTTCCACGCCCGTTCCGCCTCGGCGCCGTCGAGATTGCCCGAGGCGCGCGAGCCCTCGCCGTCGATGCCTGGTTGCCGTGCCGTCCCCGCGAGCGTGGCCGCGTACTCCGTCCAGGCTCGCCGCCTTCCGGCGAGCGCCTGGATTCGCCGGCACACGGCGGCCAGCACCGCCTGGTTGCTGGGCGGCGGGACGAAGGCGTTCGCCCGCCGTTCCGCCGCGGGTGCGGCAGCGCCGGGAGACGGGAAGCTGGCGGGATCCATGTCGACCACCGTCATGGTCCGGTCGCCTGTGTGATCCATGACGGCGTCGCGGTGGCGCCATTGACGAGCAAGCGCACCGGCAGCGGGCTTTGCGGCGTGGGAGCCGCGAGGCCGGCCGGGAGCTGAAACTGAATCGTCGCTCCGTCGGCCAGGATTGTGAAGTTCCCGGGACCAAAGGGTGTGCTCACCGCTGGCGGCTTCAGAGGTTGGCCGCCGACCGACAGATCGATGTCGATGTTGGTGCTGGTATCGTTGAGGTAGTTCCCCGCGACCTGCAGGTTGTAGCGGCTCGCGGGCGCCGGTAGCACCGAGATCACCTGCGGGTTGAGCATGAACGACACCAGGTTGCTGCCGCGCGGGCGCCCCTCCGACCTGGGGTCGGCGACCAGCAAGCGAGCCGTGTACGCGCCCGGCACCAGCACCGCGTCTTGCGAGACCAGCACGCCGTTCTGGCTCACCAGCCCGAGGACGTTCTGCCGAAACTGCAGCGAGATTCGCGTCGGCGACAGCGAGATCGCCCAGGGCTGGTTCTCCGGCGGCGGAGAATCCAGCGACACCTGGACGGTGAGGTCGTCGCGCTGCAGGACCAGCGTCACCGTTCCTGGGAATATCGCCAGGCCGGTCCCCTCCAGCGTGAGCTTGTTGTTCTCCAGCGTGCGCGCGGGTGGGGGCGTCGGCGGCGGCGGGGGGGGAATCACCGGATCGAGAGCCGCAATCGCCGCCATCTGGCTGTTGATCTGCGCGACGACAGCGGGGTCCGTCGTGGGGCGCGGCACCAGCGGGAACAGCGCCACCTGCGCGGGGCTGGACGACAGCACGCGCAGATTGGCGCCCAGCACGGCGGGCACCAGGAACCACGTGATGCCGCTGGTCGTCGCCAGCTGGGGCCCGGAGCCCGGAAAGACGATGGTTCCCAGCGACAACGTCAGGCCCGGCAGCGTGACCGGTGGCTTCGGCTCCAGGACGACCACGCGCACCTCGACGAAGAGCGACAGGCGCGCGACGTGTTGTTGCTGGGTCGCCCAGAACGCCACCAGCTCCTCCGTGGCCGCGGGGCGCAGGATCACCCGGATCGTCGCGTCCTGTTCGGCGAGATCGGGGTCGAGGATCTGGCTGAGGGGATCGCCGGGCGCGCCAATCTGAGTCTGCGGGGAGATGACGGGGAAATCGTGCAGCGCGCGCGCGACGAAACCGACCAGCTTCTGCTCGGTCAGCGTATCGGCGTCCAGGTCGTCGGTCGCGCGATGCAGGACCGAGATGATGTACTGCATGACGACGCCCATCGGCGCTTGCTGGACGGGGACCGGGAGCCCGCTGCCGCCCGACTCGGGTGCCAGGTTGCGGAACTCCGGGCTCTCGACGACGTGAAACAGGTAGATGCTGATGAGGTTGGGCTGCGACTGTTCGGGGTCGGGCGGAGCGGCGGTGACGTTCAGCGACGCCACCAGTCCATTGGTGAGGAGCTCCTGCGAGATGAGGTTCTTGAGCGTGCGGGTGACCGCCCCGAGGTCGGTCAGCATGGCCGTTCGCCCTCCGCCGCCCGTACAGGGGCGACGCTCATGACCATCGACATGACGACCGGCACCATCGTCTAACGGCCTCTGGTCCCGAAGGAGAGCTTGGCGATCTCGGCGGCCGCGAAGACCGCCGTGAGCCCGCCATGCGACGGTGCCCGCTGCGCGCGGGCGGCCGGGGCGCGCACCGGCTCGGGCGGCGGCGGCACGACCTCGACCTCGAGGTGGCCGATCGACAACCGCGGCGCGACGGGAGCGGCCGCCGCATCGCCGTCCAGCCCGTGGCGCGCGCCCGCGTCGGCGGGCGTGGCTGGCAACGGCGCCGCCGCCGAGATCATGCTTGGCGCGGGTTCGAGGCGGCGCGGTTCGATGGGCCGGGCCATCCAGGCGTTGACCTTCGAGAGTGCCTCGCTGAGCGCTTGCATCGCGCTGGTGGGGCCGGCCTCCGCTCGCCGCGCGGGCTCCGGCGCCGCTGGTACCGGCGACGCGGGCGTCGCTGCGCGCGAGACGGCCGCAGCCGCCTCGTCCGACGAGAGCGCGCCGCGCGGGGCCGCGGAGGTTGATGCGACCTCCGCGTCGATCACCGTCGTCGGCGACCTTCGCGCGTTCGATGTGCCGGTGGGACGATCGTCCGCTGCGCCGGTCGGGCGGCTGTCAATCGGCGTCCGGGCCATGGCCTGCGACTGAGCGAGAAGTGGCGAGACCGGCGGACTGCCGGCAGGCGATCGGTGCTCGCGTGGCGAAGCCGCCGGCGGCTCGGCGAGCGAGGGTGGTAGTCGCCCGGCGTGTCCCGCGCGATCGACCTGACCGGCGGACGTCGCGGGCGCGGGCGGTGCGCTGGTCGTCGGGGGGAAGTCGGCGTCGAACGCATTGCTCCTCGGTGCCGGTTTCCGTGCTGCCGCGGGGGTGCCGCCGCGCGCCGGCGCATTCGTGACCGCCGGTTCGCCGGCGAACGTGGTTCCGGAATCGCTGTCGGGCGCGAGCGCGCCCACATTGAGGTCACCGGCCTCGAGGTCACCGGCCTCCAAGCTCTCCCCGCCGGCGCGTTGCGGCCGCGCCGTCGAGGCAGCGGGCATGGGGAGCTCCCAGTCGCCTAGCAGGTTCAGACGCTGGTCGGCCCGCGCGACGGGGGATTGGCTGCCGGCGCTCGGCGCCACCCGCCGCGCAGCGGGCGCCCCGACCCGAGAAGCGATGCGACCGAAGTAGCTCACGCGGCGGTTCTCCGGGTCTCCTGGACCGGCACGATCAGCGAGACGAAGGCGCGTCGTTCATTGCGTGGCAGCTCGAGGATCTCGTTGTGCCTCCAGTGATAGGAGGCCGCGATCGCGTGGATCTCGCGTAACAGGATGGGACGCTCGCGCGCGAACGCCGACAAGAAGAACCGCACCATGTCGAACTCGACCTCCTGAGGCGCCGAGCACTCGGGGCAGTCGACCGGAACCGGCAGGCTCAGCAGCGGCGCCAGCGCGTCCATCGCGTCCTGTACCGCGCCGCTGGCGGCCACCGGGTCACCCGACTCGACACAGCGCTCGAGGAGCGTGCGCACCGCCTGCTCGGGATGAAGACCACCGATCGCGCGCTCGTCCTCCGTCGTCGGCAACCGGAACCGCGTCCCGTCGGGCAGACAGTAGTGACCTGATTCATCGGGCCCTTCGACGTCCGGGGGCGGCGACGCGCGCAACCCCCGCAACATCAGCGAGAGCTGAAAGGTCAATTCGAACGACGCCGAGCATTTCTCGCACGTGACCAGGCACTCGACCTGGTCCCCGAAGCAATGGGTGTGAAGCGCGGCGACCAAACGATCGCGATCCGATAGCGAGAGCTGCGCGCCCGGGCGCAGGATGGCGCCTGGGCGATCGATCAGCAGCCGCTCGACCAGCTCCGATGCGGCCATCGGCTCCGCCCCCGACAGCGCCAGCTCGTCGCGACCCGAAATGTCCCGCAGCAACGCGTACCGCGGGCCGGCGGCGTTTGGCATGAGATCCACTCGAAACAACGCTCTAGCTCCCCCTTCCTGAAAACGAGGCTCGCGCCCTGACTCCGCTCCTTCCCCGTCCGCGCGCGGCGGGCCGGACCAAAGCGCCCTTTACGTTTCGGGCTGTTCCTTGACGTCGTCGTCACGTTGCCAGCCCTCGTTCTGAAGAACGATCGACTCGATCATCGTGGCGTTGGCGTTGGAATCCAGCTGAGGAACCGAGATGTACTCCGAAACCCAGGCGCGGAAGATCTTGTACGCCTTGACCTTCACGCCCTGCAGGTTGAGCACGTCGATGATGACGTCTCGCTTGTAGTTCTTGAGCGAGACCGCGGCGTCGCCGTCGGTGTTGAACACCAGGTTCGCCCACAGCTCGAACTCGAGGTCAAAGGTCACCCCGCGCTCCAGCGTGATCGGATCGAACGCCGTGTTGCCGGGCGAGTGGCGCGGCGTGCTGGGATCACCGCCCTCGCGGTGGGTCACGACCTGGGTGGTACGCTTGAGCGGGCTGACCTTGCTGATCCCCGCGACGACCTTGTTGTTGAAGCTGACCCGGAACTTGAAGTTCTTGTACGGGTCGAACCGGTGAGCGTTCTTCGGAAACTCTGATGTCGCCATACACGTCCCCCCGCGATTGAGGTATCGAGCCGTCCTCGGCTAAACCTGGATCTGACCAGCTAGTTGCTTGATTGTGATGACGACAAACTCGGCGGGCTTGAGCGGCGCGAACCCGACCACCACGTTGACGATGCCGAGGTTGATGTCGTTCTGAGTCGTGGTCTCCGAATCCACCTTCACAAAATACGCCTGCGTGGCCGTTGCCCCCTGGAAGGCGCCCTGACGGAAGAGATTGTTCATGAACCCGCCAACGGCCAACCGCAGCTGGGCCCACAACGGCTCGTCGTTGGGCTCGAAGACAGCGAAGCGCAGCCCGCGCACCAGGCTCTCTTCGATGAAGAGCTCGACCCGACGCACAGGAACGTACTTGAAGTCGTCGTTGCCCGAGTTGTCGAACCCGGCCATCGTGCGCGCGCCCCAGCTGACGATCCCGTTCGGGAAGACCCGGATCGCGTTCAAGGCCTCGGGGTTGATGCGTCCGTTCTCCGGATCTGACATCTTGACCGCCACGCCGAGGATGCCGCGTACGTCCGCCTCCAACCCGGCTGGCGCTTTCCAGACGCCGCGGCTGCCGTCGATGCGTGACATGATGCCCGCGATGCTGCCGCTGGCGTCGATGAAACGTGGACTGCCGTCGGGGTTGACGTTCACGCGCGGCCAGTACGCCGCTGAGTGATCGGTCACGGTGCCGATCCGTAGCGTCTTGATTTCCTGGACCGCCTTGTCGACCGTGTCGATCGACGTCTGCGGATCGATCAGCAAGAAGGCACGGCGCTGCTCGCAAAAGACGCTCGCCGGACCCCAGAGCGCGGAGCGATCGTTCCCCGTGTCCGCGGCGTTCTTGGGGAGGATCAGCAGATTGAAGAGATCGACCTGCGAATCGATGATGGTGTAGGCGTTCTCGTAGTCGGTGATCTTGGGGGCCTGGCCGTCGTCGCCGCCGGACAAGCGGGCGGTGCGCGGCTGGGTCGCACCTGCCGGAAGCGCCGCGAACAGAGCCGGTGTCGCCGCGGTGCTCAAGATCCCCGGTGGCACCGTCGCGGCCCACTGGTTTCCCGGCCCCGCCAGCGCGTCCCCGAACTTGGGCGTCAACGCCAACCGCGTTCCCTGGACGCCCGCGCGCCACTGCGTGGTGGCCAGGTTGATGGCGTCGGCAATCGCTTGCATGTTTTGCCGAACATTTCGCAGCGACAGCGCCGCGGGATTTCCCGCGACCGCGGTCCCCTCCTTCATCGTGCTGGTCGGCGTCGCGTTGGCAAACGCGACCGTCGCCGGATTGACCGAAAACCCCGCCGAGCCGACGAGGGCCAGCGACACGCCGGCGGCGGGCGTCAGCCAGGTCGATTTGGCCACGTCGGCGAACGCCAGGATGTTGGTCAGATCATCCGCGACCGTTGATACCAGCCCCGACGCTGACGGCCGCAACGGCGCCAGCACGCTGATCTCGACGCCCCCCTGGGCGACACCCAACCCGAGATCCTGGGCGATGTCGAAGGTCGACGCCGTGTCGGCCCGCACATCGACCCCCGGGGTCATGGCCGAAGTGATGGAGAGGATCTGCGTGCCGACGGCGTTGAGGCCGAAGGAGACCGTCAACGCGATCGGCTGACCGTTGGTGGACTTGCCGAGAAACGCCGTATTGACCGCCGTCTGCACGTCAGCCAGCGCCAGGTTCACGCCCGGCGTCGTGGTCAGCGTGACCGTGGCGGCCTGGTCAGCGACGCGGAGTCTGAAGTTGCCGGTGCCGCCCTTGGCGTTGACAACCGTGGTGATCAAATTGCCATAGTTCGTGGCGGGGTTGGCGCCCGCGGCGGCCTGAGCGTTGAAGAGCGTTCCCGAGAAGGTCGCGCCCTGGGCGCCTGCCGGCGGAATGTCGGTCGGGCCGAGGAGGAAGGCCGCGGTCACGAAAGCCGAGTTCTCGTTGACGATCTTGCTGACGAAGCGAGCATCGTTACCGTCGAACGAGAGGTTGGTGAACGTCTCGAGGAGTGTCAGCGTCGAATTTCCACGCGCGTCGAAGCTCTCCGAGTAGATGGTGAGATTGAACGTCGCTTCCGGCGACGCCGTGTCGTAGTCGACCGCCACTCGCAGCGCGTCGCCACCTTGCCCGTCGTTGATCGCCGTCAGCGTGAGGACGCCGACCGCCGTGCCGGCGCTCGACAGCGTCAGCGACGACTTCAGCGCGCCATTGGCGATGCGCATGATGATCGCCTGGGTGCCGCCGTTGAGAAAGAACTGGCGCACCTGATCCGGCATCTCGCCGTTGGACACATCTTCGGAGAAGGTGCGGGCAAAGTCAGTGAACCCAAGGACGGTCGTTGGAACGTTCACCGGTCCTTGCTTGGCCATTCCGACGAAGGCCGCGATGCTGGTTGCCACTCCGGTAATCGTTCGAGCACCGGAAGGGACCTCTTGAATGTAGACCCCGGGAAAACTGACCTGCGCCATGAAAGCCCCCCACGTTATCGTTCGGGATCTAGGGACAAAGCGGCCAGCACGGTGCTGGCGCCGCCTCGGAGATTACCTGAAAGCACATATACCGAGATGTGCCTAACACGTCAACGGTAGAGTGCGCGTTTATTCCGTTGATGACGGTTTGATGCCTTCAAATGGACAGCATTTGGGCGTCATTGCCACGGGATCCAATCAAGCGCGCGCAACTACCATGCAATCGCGTGTGTGGGGGTGGTCATTGGCGGGGGCCTCGGACGAGGGTGTAACGAAGCTGTCAATGAGACGTCGCAAATTGATCCCCGAAAGGCCGCAATTGATGTCCGAAGCGCCGTCAAGAATGATTGATCGCCGCCGCGTTCAGCAACGCCGCTGAACGGGAAGACGAGCCCGTCACGTCGTACGGAGCGGCGCGCGTCGGCGCTCGAGGTCGCGGGCCCTTCGGGCCGCTCGTCGTGAAGCTCGGCTGCTACGGCCCTGGGGCGGTCGGTCGCAACGTCTGCCAGATGCGCAACGCCGCGGGATCGTCGATGACCAGCTCGCTGCAGCCGCCTCTGGATCGCGGGAAGAGCCCTTCCTCGATCGCGTCGCGGAGCTGAGTGACCGCGGCGCCAAACCCGGCGCCGCGCAAGCTGACCGCCCAGACGCCCTGGGTATCGAGGACCCCGCAACCGGCGGTGGCGGCCGCGCCGCCCGAGAGCACGGTGTCGAGCGAGGCATCCGGCCGCGGTTCGCCGGCGAGCAACGCCCGCAGCAGGCGTTCTCGATGCGCGACGAACGGCTGGCCGAGGGAAGTTCGCGCGCGCCACACGCGCAAGCCGGTGTCCCAGCGGCGGCCGGCGGCGTGATGGCCCAGGCTGCGCGCCGTGCCCGGTGCACCGGCGTGCGGGCCCGGGTGCGGCTCGACGAGCAGCAGATCCGGCCCTCGCTCGATCGCGCGGATCGCTTGCTGGACCCAGCTGTCCCCGGCCGCCGCGTGGATCAGTTGATGGGCGGCGGTCACGACCACGTATTCGCCGATGGTCGCGCGCAGCGCCTGGACCAGCACGCGGGCGGGGAGGGCGCGGAGGTGGCCGGCTCCCGAGGCGCCGGCGCTGAACGGCACCTCGCCTGGCAGCAGGCGGTCGACGACCCGCGCGCGCGTCAACTTGTCGAGGGCCGCGCTCAGGTCGGCGCCGCCTGCAGCCGAGGCTGCGTCATGGACCGCCACCGTGTCTTCGAACGGGTAACGAGCCTGGTGGAGGAGGTGCGGAATGATCACGTCGGCGTGGCCCGCGTCGGCGGCGGTCGCGAAAACGACGAAGCTGGCTGGCGCGCGCCAGGACATGGACGGGACCGCGGCGGCCCGCGAGCGCAGCCGTGGCCGCTCGGCGTGCGCTCGGGAACCGAGGTGCTGGATACTTTCGGTTGGTGCCGTCGCCGCGCGGCGCAGCCGGCCGTGGGCCATGCGCCGACCGCGCGGGTCGCGGGCCCACGCTCCTTCGCTTTCGTCCGCCGAGCCGATCGGCGCCGCCATCGCGCCGTCGCCCTGAGAGACCTGAACGGGCCTGACCGCTGGTCCCGTCACCGGCGCGGGCAGCGTCTGGCGCAGCCGCTCGAGCTGCGGATCGGTCTCCTTCCAGGCCTCCCCGATCTGTTGGCGCAGAACGTCCAGCGCGATCGGGTAGCTCCCCCGCGTGCGCGGGTTGCTGATGTTCTGGGAGTGACAGAGCCACAACGTCAAGGGCACCGAATCGACGCGCACAATCCCGGCTCCCGCTCTCGCCGTGATCGCCTGCATCCAGACGGCGTCGCTGGCTCGGCGGCGGGCGACGTCGAAAGGCACGGAGGATGCCAGTTGGCGCTGGAAGGCGGCTCCGTTGAAGATGATCGCGCGCTCGCCGTCGTACGAGCGGCAACCGTGACCGTGAAGGTCGACGAACCAGGATCGCGTTCCACCGGCCATGGCGGCGCCGCCGGCCAGCGCGCGCACCAGCCGATCCAGCCGCTCCGGGTGTTGCCAGTCATCGTCGTCGAACCATGCGACGATCGATCCGCGGGCGTGCTTCAGGGCCTGGTTGCGCTTGTCGGGAATGTTGGTTCCCGGCGCGGCCTGGTGAACGCGCACGTCGGGGCGCGACGATTGAAACGGGTGTGGCGAGCTGTCGACGATGACGAGCTCACGGTGGGGCCAGGTCTGCCGGTCGAAGCTCCACAGCAGCCACGGCATGAACGCCGCGCGACCTTCGGTGACGCAGAGGCAGCTGACCAGTGGCGGGTCGCCGATGCCGCCTGCCTGGACGCGCTCCCCGGTCATGGCGATCACCCTCGATGCCCGAAGCGGGACGACATGCTGAGGACGGGGCGCCGGCTCGCGAGGGAGCGGTTCAGGTGCAGCGCCACGGTTTGCGGCGGCCTGGGTCTCTCCGGGAGCACGGGCGCCGCGGCCCGCGGCGGCGGCGGCGCGGCAGCAGCCTCGCGCGCCCAGGTAGGGCCGGCGCCGCCGCCGTTGAACCAGAGACGGCCCGCCGTGGCGATGCTGCGCACGCAGCGATCGCGCCATTCAGTTGCCAGCTTGTGCTGGATCCGCCTCATGTTGTCGTGATTCGACACCATCAAGTTGCGATTCTCGTAGAACTGGGTGCGCAAGCCATCGTCGTGGACGATGGGCCGGACCAGCGACAGCGGGACGTCGCCGTGGTCCAGGCCGCCGATCAGATACAGACGGAGCCGTAGCTCGATGTCCTCCGCGCCCCAACCGCGGAACGATTCGTCGAACCCACCCACTCCGCGGAACGCATGGCCGTGCACCGCCAGCAGGCCGGTCAGCGACCGGACGTCGGAGCCGTCATCGGCACGGCCCGCGATCAGGAACCGCCGCGGGCTCACGCGCTCGCGGACGCATGCGAGAAACCCGTCGTTGACGATCGTGTCGGCGTCGAGAAAACAGAGATACTCGGCCCCCTCGCGCAGCGCCCGCCAGGCGCCCGCATTGTGGGATCGGCTCTTGTTGAACAGGCGCTGGCCGGTCACCCGCTCGACGACGGCGCGGCGCTCACGGATTTCTTGTTCGAACGTGCGCTCCAGCCAGCTGCCGCACCGGTCGGGGCACGAGTAATCGACCAAGCAATAGCGGACGTCGGGTTGAGCCAGCACCCGGCCGGCCGTCTTCTGAAGAAAGCTCAACCGCCCCATGCACGGAACCACGATCCAGATCGCGCCCGGGCGTGCTGCCGGGTGGGTCGCGGCGGCCGGGCCCGGTGATACTTCAGGCGGCGCTGCCGGGCGCCGGATCCGCGGCGCGCTCAGGCGCCGGCGTTGATCGATCATGACGCATTTACCATGGCGAGGTCACGGGCGGCGCCCGCGGAACGGCACGAGCTGGATCCGCTGGTCGAGGGATCGCGCTCGCTGGTTACATCCGGCGCACGGTCGGACGCCGAGGGCGGTGGTCAGCGACTTGAACGCCGTTCCGGCACCCAGCGCTCGTCGCACGCCCGGGATCGGAATGCGAATCGGTCTGGGCGGTTTCTGGTTCATGAGGCCCCCATCTGCCGGCGATGTTGAGTCGGGCGCGAACCCAGGATCGCCGTCAGCTCTTCTCCCGCACGCGCCATCTGCTCGAGCTGCCGGACCATCTCGGTCGCGGCGCCCGCCGGAATGTCCAGGTCACGCAACGAATCGGCCGCTTCGGCCAGGGCGCGCAGGCAGTCGCGCAGCCGATCGGAGACGCGGCGAACGGCGCCGTGGCGCGGCCGCCCGCGCGGGCTGCTCGCGCGCGGGGCCAGGCGGATCATCTCCCTCTTCAGGCGCCGGACGCTCCAGCAGCGCTCCGCGGCCAGTCGCAACAAGAGCGCGCGTTCGTTCTCTTCGATCGACAGGACCGCAACAATGTGGCTGAGTTCGATGTGTCCTGACGTCTGGACAATGGCGAGCGATCGCGAAGCGATGTAGACGGCCACCGCCTGATGGAGGGCCGACTTGCTCATCGGGCAGGACGGTCGTTGCGCCAGGCGCCGCAATGAATTGGCCTTGTGTGGGCTGTGGTCGCGCCAAACAACCGTGGAGCCCTCGAAGAAGCGATCGAATAGCAGTTGGCCGATCGCCAGAACGCTCTCGAGCCGAGGACGCCCGCGAAAACCGCGAAGGCACTCCGCAATGTCGTCGAGCTCGGAAACACTCGGCCCAGCCGCGCTCGCCGATTGTTTTCGAAAGCCATGGGAGTCAGTTTCTCGATCCTCGACGTCAGGATCCGAGGTCAAAGGAGAAGTCGACGGCACGACGAACATAAACGAATCAGTTTAGGTTTATTCCCGTTGACGGGTCAGCCATCAAAAGGCTCACGACCCCTGCGACGTTGTATTTGAAGTCACGAATTGACCGGTTCCCGTGTACATCGGAACCGGATCGGGAACCGGACCGCCCGCCGTCGCCTGGGTCGCTGGAACCGTCACCGACAACAGCGCGGTGAAGGTCGAGCCCTTCAGGATCGCGGGCTTGCTCACGTAGGTCGTCTTCTGGGCAAGCTGATCGGCGCCGAGCGCCGAGATCGTCAGCGTGCCGCTGCCTGGAATTGTGAAAGGCGGGTTCATGTACGTTACCCCCGGAACCTGGACCGACGCTTCATCCCCCTGCACGCAGACCGTCGCGCCGTTCGACGTCGCCTGACCGCTGCCGGTGATCACGCCCGGCATCGGCACCACCGTCGCAGGCGGGAAGCTCGCGCTGAACAGCGCCTGATCTCCCGTCACGATGATGAAGTCGAGGCCGGGCACGTGCGCGAACCTAGCACGCGATTGGGATTGCGCTCAATCGCTGATCGGACGCGCGGCGATCGAATTCACCATCTCGTCACAGGCGCCGCATGTGACGACGCCAACGCTATCGATTCCGATCAGGGCGGCTCGCCGGCCAGCTTGCGGTCACAGACGGCGAGGCCCAATCGCGGATAGGCCTCATACTTGCTGGCGTCGACGAACAGCACGGCGTCGTCGGGTGGCGCGCCACACGCGAGCGCGCTCGCGTACCACTGGCGCGAGAAGGCGTATTGCCGGAGCTCCCCGTAACAGTCGGCGATCAGGCAATGGGTCTCTGCGTATCGAGGATCGATGCGCAGCGCGCCCCAGGCGGCGTCGATGGCCTCTTGCCATCGTTTCATTCCGAACAAGCACAATGCGATGTAGTGGGCGGCGGAGTAACGCTCGCAATGAAAGTCGAGCCCCAGCGCCAGATAACGCCGGTACTGGGCGATCGCCTCTTCGTGTCGGCCCGCCAGTCGGAGCGCGTTCGCCAGATAGTAGAGCGTGCGCGCGTTCCGGGGATCGGCCTTGGCCTCGGCGCTCAGGATGCGCAGGTTGCGCTCCAGGGAGCCTTCCTTGTTGCGCTTGTCGGGCAGATGCTGGACGACGACCGCGCGGTCGATGGCCGTGCGCCCGACCACGGGGACGTACTCGTGAACGCACCCGACGAAGCGATGGCGTGGGTCGTTGCGCATCAGGCGCATCTGCAGCCAGGACTCCGCGTTCCAGCGGATGGTGACGCTCAGCCCGTCGAAGTCGCCGCCCGCCGCGTGGGCGCGCAGCCGATCGGCGCCGCCCGGCAGCAGGACATCGTCGGCGTCCATCCAGAGCAGCCACGGGCCCGTCGCCATCTCCAGCGCCGCGTTCCGTGCCAGCGAGAAGTCACCAATGCGGCCGTCCGGTCCATTGCACGCGGAGATGCGCTGGACCCGGGCGCCGCGCGCGGCGGCGATGGACAGGGTGCCATCGCGGGAACCAGTGTCGACGATGCACAGCTCGTCGAACGCCGCGCCGAAGCTGTCCAGGCAACGCGCCAGCAGCCGCTCCTCGTCCCTCACGATCATGCAGGCGGAGATGGTGGGCGTCACGTCTCCGGGTTTACCATCGCGGGCCGGCGGCTACCCGATCCCGCGGGCGCCAGCGCGGAGCGCAGCAGGAACGAGAGAAAGGAGCGCCCCGCACGCAGAGCCGAGGCCGGCATCTCGGCCAGCGCCGCGGTTTGCGGGCGGCTGCGGATGGTGTTGTTGGACAGCATGTAGCAGAGCGCCTCGCGCGCGAACGTGCGCTGGTGCCCGGCGTCGTCACGTTCGACGGCCAGCGCCGGGCTGTCCTGCCAGTCGAGCGGGCTCACCGCCCGCGTCGGCAGCAGCGCGTGCCGGCGCGGCTGGCGCGCCACCGCCGCGCTCAGAGGCACGGAGGAGAGCGCCAGCCATTCCTGGGGGGGACCAACGCGCAGGCTCGCCACGACCTGGCGGTAGAGATCCTCGATGACGGCGCCACCGGCGTGGGTCGCCATGAAGTTATTGCTGACGTACCCGCGTGGATCGCGATAACCAACGAACTCGTGCTCCTCGGCTCGCTCGAGGACGCCGCCGAGGTCGGCGAGGACCACGCAGTCGGGATCGAGGTAGAGCCCACCATACCGGCGCAGCACGTAGGCTCTCACGAAGTCCGATCGGTGGGCGGGCGAGAGTTGCGACAGCGCCGAGAGGAGATCGGGCAGGTCGCGATCGTCGCGAGACAGATCATCGAACGATTGGCGGTCGAGGAGCACCGCGCCCGGGTGTCGCGCGCGCAACGTTTCCAGGCAGAGCGCGACGTACGGGGGCATCGGCCCTTCCCAGTAGCTCCAGATGGCGGGCTCGCCGGTCGCGTCTGACGCTGGCTGCAGGGCGGCGCAGATCGGGGAGCCGCCGGCGCGCTCCAGCTCGACGCGGCGGTGGATGTGCTCGCGGATCGGATCGTCGATCCGGCGCGGCACGGGATGCACCCAGTAGACGTCGCGGCGGGCGAACGCCTCGTCGATGTCGGCCGCCGAGTAGCGGGCGCGGAAGCGAACGAAGTCGTAGACGCAGGGATTGCGCGCGATCTTGAAGCCCAGCGCCGCGACGAAGGATGGCAGCAGGATCTCCTCCGTCGCCCAGATGCGTGATGCCGCCAGGATGGCGGCGAGATCCTGGTCGTCCCGGAAGAGACGTACCAGCGGCTCCGCCACGGCGCGCGTGAACACCGTCGACGGCCAGAAGGTCCACTGCGGGAAGGCGTACGGATCGCGGAACCGCTTCAGAAATGAGCGCCAGAGCGCCGTCTCGCGGAACGCGGTCATCGCTGGTGAGGGCGGCATCGACATCGGCTCGTCCGAAGCCGTGGTTCCGAGCATGCCAACGTCGGGCCGCTCTGCCAGGTAGCGCGCGATCGCCGCGGTATATCCGGGACGGATGCAGACCTGATCGGAATCGACGATGGTCAGCGTGTCGAATGGCGCGACCTGCAAAGCCAGCTCCAGGCAATCGATCGCGAACCCGTGCAGAAAGCCCCAGGTCATCGGGCGCGGGTGCGGGTGGATGAACAAGTCCGGCTGGTGGAGCTCCGACAGGTCGGCGTCGCCGGCGACGGGATCGAGCAGGCCGGCGTCCTTTCCGCCGTCGTAAAGAATGATCGACGACGCCGGGTCCAGCGCGCGCAGGTTTCGAACCAGGTCGACGATGCAAGCCCGGCTCTCGTGGACCAGACACGCGAAGACGTTCTTGAACGGCCGCGCCTCGCCCGTGGTCATTCGATCCTTCGCACCTCCCAGAACGAGTCGTTCACGTCGATCCGGGGGCCCGTGTGCCGGACGTAGTCGACGAAGCGCTTGGCCTCGGGCCAGCAGCCCTCGCCGTTGAGCATGCGCGTGTAGAGCCGATCGATCATGCGCGCCTGCACCCCATCGAACCACTTGTAGTGAAAGACCGAGACCGGCGCGGCGAGCAGCGGGCGGCCGGTGGTCTGGTGCAAGCCGTCCTGAACCGGGCAACTGCCACGCATGATCGGGACCTTGTCCACGTACGCGCGCAGCAACTTTCCGGTCAGCGCCGCTGCCAGCGGGAACTGTGCGCCCAGCGGACCGTCGCCGAGCGGCGGGAACGCGCCGTTCGCGGCGATCCGATCGACGAGGACGCCCTTCGCGTAGTCGGCCCCCGCGTCCTCGCACCGGGCGACGAGCTCCCCGATCGACACGTCCGGGTCGAGGAACTCGTCCAGGTCGGCGCACAGGATCCACTCGTCGGGCCGAACGTAGCGCTGCCGGACGGCATCGAGCTGTTGATAGATCGGCCACGGGTGAAACGTCCCCTGCATCACGTGCGCGACGACGAATCGGTGGCCGCGCGCGTGGCCGGCGATCTCGTCCAGCAGCGCCCGATTCTGATCGACCTGCGCGACACAGTAGAACTGCGTCACGCCGAGCTCCTCGTAATGCTGCAGGAAGTGCGGCAACAGGCGAACGTCATCGTAGATGCTGGTCAGAAGGATCATGATCGTCACGCGGCGCCGGGCAAGCCTGTCGCGTGACCGTTCAATACCACGGGCCGTTTGCCTCTGACATGCGCCACCAGAGCCACCAAGGCCGACGGCTCTCCCTCGTACGACGTGCGCGCGGCCAAAGGCGCGCAGAACGCAAAGGCCGCTCACACTGAGCTGGCGGGCACAGTGCGATACGTGACGTCAGACGCTGTTCCCGGTCAGGTGAGGCTAGACAGCACCGCGAGGGCGTTGTTGGCGGCGTGGACCAGCAGGCTGGGCCACAGGTTGGCGGTACGGTCGTATGCCCAGGCGGTCACGAGCCCGGTCCACGCCACCGTGAGCATGCCGACGGCGCTGTAGGGATGCGGTAGCGCGAAGATCGCGGCGCTCGCCAGCGCGGCCCAGCCGAAGCTCCACCGGCGACGGAAGGCAGCGAAGATCACGCGCCGGCAGACCAGCTCCTCGATCAGCGGCGCCAGGATGATGACCTCCAGGATCATGCCGATCAGCCGCATCGATACCTGCGCAGTCTGGGGTGGAAACTGATCGGACCACGGCGTACGAGAGCCGAGCGCCCCTGCGGCATAGCGGATCGTGAAGTGGCCAGCGCGGTCCAGTCCGATCGCCGCGATGGCGAACAAGGCGACCACGCCGGTCTTGGCGGCGCGATCGACGCCGCGAGCAAACAATGCGTCGGTCCACGACAGCCCGAAACGCCTGAAGACCAGTCGGGCCACCCAGCCCCATCCAAACAGATACAGTGCGATTCCGAAAAGGGGCTCGTAAGGCAGCTTCGAGGCGACCAACACGATCATCACGACCATCGCGCAGAGCAGCGGCAGCACCGCACAGCGGACCAAGGCTGCGTAGAGCTCGGCCATCGTCCAGGGGGCGGGCAGCGGCGATGGCGGCGGGCCAGGTGCGCGGCGCCGCGCGCGCACCAGGACCACTCCGGCGGCGGTGCCGGCGAACAGCAGCAGCGCGCCGAGAACGAGCTGCAGGTTCAACCACGCCATCCCACGCGCGTGCTCGACGGGGCTCTCGTTGAGCTTCGCCGCAGCCGCGGCATCTCCACGCCGGTGCGCGGCAGCCTTGCACGCGCGCCGCGCCGCCCAGGGTCCGGCCAAGGTCTCGAGTGCTGCCAGGTTCGCATCATCGCAGGCGGGCAGCCTTGCGCACGTCTCGCCGTCGGGGCCGTAGGCGCAGGTCACGACCGGAATGAAGCTCGCCTGATCGGACCAGAGAAGGTACGGCTGCGCGTCCGCCCATCGACCGCTCTCCCCGAGAACAATTGCCAGGCGCGCGCGCGCGCCATTGGCCACCGCCGTGGGCTGCTTGCCGTCGGCGATCAACGCCTTCAGCGTGTGCTCGGCATCGGCGGCAACTTCAGGTGGTAGGGGCGGATCGCCGGTCTGGCGCCGCACGGTACCGTCGAACGCCTTCAGCGGATCGGTGCCGGTGGTCTGCAAGCCGGCACCGCGCTTGCCAGCAACGACGAGCGCCTCCAGCCCCACGAGCAGCAGAGAGGCGACGACCGTCCACCAGGTCGCGAAGCGCTTTGGAGCCGCCTCAGGTGGCGGGGCGAGCGTTCCCTCGCCGTTTTCGTGGTCCGACGCAGGGGCCGGCTGCGCGACGTCCATCTCCGGTTTGGCCGCTCGCTGCGTCTCCTCGTCGTCCATCCCGCGGCCGAGGATGGCACAGACGTGTGCGCGGCTGGGTCAAGAAACGCGCAACTCGGTCGGCTGCGGTGGCGCGGCGTGATGGTCCAGCGCGAGCCGGCGCGCGCGTCGACACGACGACGAGTCGCTGCGCGCACCTGACCGTCGTGGACGAATGGACGCGCGAACGCGACGACGCGAGCGCGACATCCGGACCGCGGTCAGGCGCTCCGGCACACGATGGTCAAGCGCCCATCGAGAAATGGCGAACCGAACTGCCAATCCCGCAATCTCGTCCCCCAATTCAGCGCAATCAACCATTGTGCGATGTATACGTTTGTTCAGTGGCGATCAATTGGGAATGTGAGAGCCCAGCACCCGAGAGCCTAAACCGCCGGACGCGAGGCGCGCAGCAGGCGCCAAGCCCAGAACGCCAAAGCGCCCGCGATCAACCCCAGGCCGGGACCCTCGACGGCGAACCACGGATCCTCGGAGAAACGACGCCATTCTGTGATGGTGCGCGCGAAGTGCGCCAGTGCGATGAGCGCAAAGAGGCCTCCGGTGACGATGAAGTACGCGCGAGGGCGGGCTGTGGTGACCGTCATGATCGGCATCATTGATGATCCCTGTGCGATCGTCGAGACCGGCGCGCACGCTACCTCGGAGCCGGGCGGACGGCGCGCCGAAAGTCGTTGACGAGGCCCGCCGCCATCGCTGGTAATAGCTTCGTGTTCAAGAAGGATTCTCTCATCGCGGTCCTCGTCGTGGCGCTGCTCGGTGCGGCGCCGTCGGCCTCGGCGGCACCGGCGGATCTTCCCGCCCCGCCCGACGTGGCCGCCGCTCCGCCCGACGCCATCCGGACGCCGAGCGGCCTGGCGTGGAAGGTGCTCACGCCCGCGCACGGTGGGGAGCACCCGGGCCTGACCGACCGGGTGAAGGTGCACTTCACCGGCTGGACCGCCGACGGCAAGATGTTCGACAGCTCGGTGCAAGACGGCAAGCCGGCGGAGTTCGTGCTCAAGAACTCGCTCAAGGGGTGGAACGAAGGGTTGCAGCTCATGGTGAAAGGAGAGAAGCGCCGCTTCTGGATCCCCGCTTCGCTCGCCTATGGCGACACCCCGCGCCGTCCCGGTATGCCAGCCGGTCCGGTCGTCTTCGACGTGGAGCTGCTGGACTTCATCAATGCTCCACCGCCGCCGACGGTGCCGGCCGACGTGGCGGCGCCGCCCAAGAGCGCAAAGAAGACCGCGTCTGGTATCGCGTACCGCGTTCTCGCGCACGGCACGGGGAAGGAGCACCCCACCGCCGACAGCACCGTGGAGGTGCATTACACGGGCTGGACGACGGCCGGCAAGATGTTCGACAGCTCGGTGACGCGCGGTGCGCCCGCGAAGTTTCCGCTGCGAAATGTCATCGCGGGTTGGACCCAGGGCGTGCAACTCATGGTGGTCGGCGATCGGATGCGCTTCTGGATCCCCGGCAATCTCGCCTATGGCGACCACCCGACGCGGCCGGGTGCACCGGCGGGCACGCTGGTGTTCGACATTCAGCTGCTCGCGATCAAGTAGCCAACGCGCGGCCTCCACGCCACTTGTGCCTGGGCTTCGGCCCACTAGCTTGAAGCAGTGGCGCCCGCACTTGCCCTGCTCCCGCTCGCCGATGCCCTTGTCGAGGCGAACGATCCGCTGGCGGCTGCGCGCGCGGCCGGGCTGCGCCACGTCGATGATTCGCAACCGGGGCTGCGCAGGCGGCGCACCGGGAAGAAGCTGCGGCAGGGCAAGCGCTGGGTCGAGCGGTTCCAGATCCTGGACGCGGACGGCCACGTGGTGCGCGATCGTGAACGGCTCGACCGGATCCGCCGCCTGGCCATTCCACCGGCCTGGCAGGACGTCTGGATCTGCGCGCAGGCCGTCGGCCACATCCAGGCCACGGGCCGCGACGCGCGCGGGCGGAAGCAGTACCGCTATCACACGCGCTGGCGCGAGCACCGCGACGAGACCAAGTACGCGAAGATGATCGCGTTCGCGCGCGCGCTGCCGGCCGTTCGCCGTCGCGTGGCCGCCGATCTGCGCGCTCCGGGTCTGTCGCGCCGCAAAGTGCTGGCGACGGTCGTGCGCCTGCTCGAGACCACGTTCATTCGCGTTGGCAACGAGGAGTACGCGCGCGCCAATCGATCGTTCGGCCTGACGACGCTGAAGGATCGTCACGTCTCGTTCGGTGGGGCCGAAGTGCGGTTTCGCTTTCGGGGCAAGAGCGGCGTTTTTCACGAGATCTCGATCCATGACGCCGCGATCGCGCGCACTGTCCGTCGCTGTCGTGACCTGCCCGGGCAGGAGCTGTTCCAGTACCTGGACGAGGACGACCAGCCGGCGACCATCGACTCCGCCGACGTCAACGAATACATCCAGGACGTCGCGGGCGAAGAGTTCACCGCCAAGGACTTTCGCACCTGGGCCGGCACCGTGCTGGCGGCGACCGCTCTCTGGAAGATGTGCGCGGGCGCGGGCGCCAGCGGCTCCACCGACAACGCGCGCGGGGCCGCCGGTGCGCGGCCGCGGCCCCGCCGCCGCCCGCCGAGCCAGCGGGACGTCGTGCGCGCGATCGAGCAGGTCGCGCGCCGCCTGGGCAACACGCCGTCGGTGTGCCGCAAGTGCTACGTTCACCCCGAGGTGATCAGCGCGTTCCTCGACGGCTCGCTGGCCCGCGACGCCGCATTCGCGCGCGCTCACGCGCGGGCACCGGCGGAGACGGCGGTTCTGGCGCTGCTCAAACGTCGCGAGGCGGAGTCCCGCCGTGGAACCCGCCTCGAATCTCAGCTGCGGCGATCGCTGCGCGTCGCGTCCCGATCCTCAGGGTGACAGGACGCCACCGCCTGCGCCCCTCGACATCGTCCGCGCCCGGCCGTACGTTCTTGGCCGGGAGGTCAAATGAGGGCGCCTTTCGGAATGCGCGCGACCCTGTTGTCCTCGGTTCTCCTGGCGGGCGCGTGCGGTGGGGGATCGGCGGCGCCCGCCGACGCGGGATCCACGCTGGACGCACCCGCTTGCGCGGAGGCGGTGTCGTTGAAATGGAACCGGATCGCGCTCATCAGTCAGGGGCTCGTGAGCTCGACGGGGGAGGGCGGCGGCGCGCTGACGATGACGGCCAGGAATGTTCCGCCGCCGATCTGCCAGGCTCCCGAACCGGATTGTCCGCCCGAGGTGATCGAGCTGACGCAGGGCGGGGCGCTGGAGGATGAGTTCGACGCGACGCTGACCTTTGATGGCTTCACGGGCGCCGGACCCGGCATCGCGGCCGGGTTCCGCATGATTCTCGGATCGTCGCCGGTGGACGCGTTCATTCGCCAGGCCGACACCCCGGTCCTGGAGATCTTCCTGCCCGACATGCCCATGGCCAGCATGCCCACCAGCGCCGTGAGCGGCTCGTTTCGTGTGGTCCGTCACTCCGGCGTTGTCACGGTCACCGCCTCGGCTGGCGACAGCTCCGTCGAGATCGCGTCCGCGATGCCGGACTTGGGCGGCCCGTCCGGGGGCCTGGCGGAGATCGGGCTCTACAATCGGGGTGACACGGTCATTGACGGGGAAAGCTGGATTCGGTTCACCGACTTCACGATCAACGGCAGCACGCAAATCGAGTCGGACACGTTCGACTGCAATTGACCTTGGCGACGCTGCTGTCAGCGCGGGTACGCGCTTACCAGCCTAACGTCTCGCACATATCGAAGCGTCGCTGTTCGCTGCGGCCGTCGCGATAAGTGACCTCGACGGCGACGTCCTGGTAGCAGCCCCATCCGTTGTACTCGGCGCGGAATGACGTTGCCCCCTCGCGACCAACCAGGTCCAGCGGGTTCTTGTCGTAGCGCAGGTGATACGCGACCTCTCGCACGCGCTCGCGGACCGCCGGCGGCGCCTCGAGCCAGAGCGAGAACGCATATCGCTTCGAGCCGTCCGCCGATTGGTCGGCGAGCTCGCGAGCAGCGGCGCGGAGGGTGAACGACGTCGCCGATCCATTCGACGGCGCGGGCGCGTTGCCGGCCGGCGGTGGGTTGGTGAGCGTTGCCGCCGGGTTGGCGACGCCCGCGGGACCCAAGTTGTCGTGACCCGACGAGCGCGGGCCGTCGCTGGAGACCATCGGCGGCGAGACGGAACGAACGTTCTCGTCGAGGGTCGAGGACTCGTCGCCGCTGCGCCCGCCACTGGCTGGCAGTGTCGCCGCGTGCGGCGTGGACGCGCGGAACCACCCGACGAAGTCGGCCTCGATCGCCGCTGGGGACATGTGCAGCCGATCGGCGACGATCTGCGCGTAGGGACGCGGCCCGCGGGCCAGCTCCGGGTCGAGGTGCCGGTCCCGGCACGCGGAATAGACGTTGTCCAGTGTGCCCCGATCGGCGAGGTAGCGGATGAAAACGGCTGCCATTGACTGCACCGCCGCGACCCGCGCGAGGGCTTCGCGGCTCGAGGCCTGGTAGGCGGTCCAGTTCTCTGTCAGCAGCTCGGCGACGGTCGGGCGCACAGCCCATTCGCGAACGAGCATGTCATCGCGCCAGCTCGGGGCGAAGCGGAGCTTGCCCGCGTCGACCGCGGCGACAGCGACTTCGGAGGCGATGCCTTCCTCCAGCCAGGCCGGGCTATTTCCGAAGTGGGCCCGGATCATGAGATGCACGAGCTCGTGCGCCAGCGTCCCGCATTGTCCGTAGCCGCCCGGTCCCACCATGCTGAGGTCGTCGTAGATCGAATAGGCGAGCGTGCCGGGCGCGAGCGAGCGGCCATGCAGGCGCTGGGCGTAAAGCTCGACCTGTTCCAGCGAGGGCATCGCATACACCGTGACCGCGTACGGGGCCAGCTCCATCCCGAACCGGGCCGCCAGTGCGGCGCGATACCGCTGGAGGCATCGGCCCGTATCTTCGGCCAGGCCGTTGTCCGCGCGCGCCGCCACGACGGCGAACGGGCCCACGACCGCCGTGCCCGCATCGTCTTGGAGCCGCTTCTTGCCCTCGACGGCCGCCTGCGCCGCGGCCGAGACCGGCACTAGCCGCCGGCGAAGGTCGTAAGCAGGAATGGGCGCCGACTGGAGGTCTGCGGAGATTTGACTGCCCTGGTCCCAGAAGAGAAAGCCGCCCTTGCCGGTGACGCCCGCCGCCGCCGAGATCACCATGACTGACCTGTCGGCGGCCGCAGGCGCCCGCGGCCGCGCCGTGGTCGGGCCCGGCTCGCGGCAGCGTCCGATCTCGGTGGTGACCACCTCGCGCACTTCGGCGGGGAGCGCGTAGGTTTCAAGCACGTCCTCGAGCGTCGTTGCGCCCTGCGCGCGCAAGCCCACCTGGCACCAGCTGGTGCCGATCATGTACGCCACTTGCCAGGTTCGACCCGCCGCTCCGTTCCAGTAGCGGATGAGCTGCGGCAGCACGGCAGCGTACTTCCCGGCCTCCCAATCTGCTTGTAGCCGCGCGAAGGGTTCGCAGCTCGCGGGGCGCGCGGGTAGCGATAGGATGAGCGCGATCGCCAGCGCGGCACCGGCGGTCCTGGCAGGTTTGCGGTCTTTCATGGCTTTGCGGTCTTTCATGGCTTCGCCTTTTTGGCCGTCGGCGACGCCCCCGGGAGCTTGAAGATGTCGATCGGCTTTTCCATCGGTGTCTCGGTCACCGGTGCGGGGCTCTCCGCCCCGATCTCCGCGTGGACGATCTCGGGGTGGAAGTAGATCGGCGTGTCGCGCACGTCGATCGGGACGTGGACCAGCAGCGACGCGACCAGGAGGACCGCGCCGAGGAACGCGAGGATGATGCCCGGCGATGCGCTCGAGACCTCCGCCTTCCATTGCGCCGTTCCGCCGGACAGAGTCGACCTCGCCTCGCGCAATCGGCCGAGCACAAACGTCGCGCCCAGCAGCGCGAGCACCATGCCGGTGAGGAACGCCATGTGCTTCTCCCAGATGCGCGACATCAAGAGCGCGCTCGCCTGCTGATATCGCTTGTCGATCGCGTCCGCTTCGAAGACCAGCAGCGATTCGCGCACGCGCTGGTCCTCGGTGAGCGCCGTCGCAGCGGGGGCCAAGCGGGCGATCGCGTCGGCGCGCACGCCCGTGCTGCGACCAGCCAGGATGAAGTCGCGCACCTGCAGGAAGTCCCAGACGCTGAGAGCGAAGAACGCCAATCCGAGCGCAACCAGCACCACGCTCATGAGGGGACGCAGCTTCTCCTGCCACATCAAGAGCTCCGCGCCGTCGTTCGCCGCGGTTCTTGCGTCCGCCGGCGCGATCGGGACGATCGGCGCGGCGACTCCCACCTTGTCCCCAGAATCCATCGCGCTACACGATACAAGCCGTTCCGGATCGGAGGCAAGCGGGGGTCTGGAACGAGGTCTGTCAGGTGACGATCTGCAACCGCCGGCGGAAGTCGCGCGCGAGCGGGTGGTCGGGGCCGAGCGCGTCGAAGATGGCGAGCATGGCGCGGCGGGCGTCGTCGCCGCGCGGTTTGCGGGCGCTGGCGGCCAGGTCGAGGAACTGCTCGAGCGCTGGCTCGGTCTCGCCGGCGGCGGCCAGCGCCGAGGCGAGCGCGTAGCGCGCTTCGCGATCCGCCGGGTCGCGCGCCACGGCCGCTTCGGCGGCCGCGCGGCCGCCCGCCGCATTCGCCGCGGCATGCAGTTGCAGGCGAGCGACCAAGGGCGCCGCGAGATCGCCGGCGTCGCGGCGCGCCTCGAGCCGCGCGACCAGCGGCTCGGCGCCGGTGGCGTCCTGCGCGTCGAGCAGCAGGCGCGCCAGGGCGGCCAGAGAGCGCGCGCCGACCAGGCGATCGGTTTCGGGGCTCGCCTCGGCGCGGGCGACGAGATCGCGCAGCACCGGCTCGGCGGCGGGGCGATCGCCCGCGCGCGCCGCCGCCTCGGCCGTCTCGAGCGCCGTGACGTCGGGCGGCGGCGCCAGCGCGGCCAGCCACCGGCGCACCATGTCGACCGGCTGCGCGCCCACGAACTCGGACACCACGACGCCGTCGCGAAACGCCTTCACGGCGGGGATGCCGCTGATGTCGTAGCGCGCCGACAGCGACGGCGCGGCGTCGGTGTTGACCTTGGCCAGCTCGACGCGGCCGCCGAGGGCCGCGACCTCGCGCTCCAGCACCGGTCCCAGCACCCGGCACGGTCCGCACCACGGGGCCCAGAAATCGACGACGACCGGCACATCGTGCGAGCGGGCAAGCACGTCGGCATCGAACCCCTCTTCGGAGACGTCTCTGGTGTGGGCGGTCGGCGCGGTCATCATCAGGACTCTAGCGCGATCCTGTGCCGCCAGCTTGACACTGAACGACGAGATTGTTCTCCTTCGCGACGGCAGCGCAGAAACGGTCGTGCGGCGCGGACTGGAAAGGTTGGGTTCCGGATGGAGCTGCAGTTCGAGGGGATTCTAGAGACACTGCTGGTGGGGGCGATCGTCAGCCTCCTGGTCCTGTCTGTCCTGTTCTTTTGCATGGGCCACGTGCTGCGGATGGACGCGGTACGGCGGTTCTTCAAGTTCTTGGTCTACGAGGAAGAGGTTCAGGAGGTTCCGAGCGCGATCGCATCTGCGCCTTCGCGCATCGTGCGGCGGGACAAGGGTGCACCTCCGCGGACGGTCCCTTCACATTTCGTGCTGGTGCTGTTGATCGCGCTCCTTTATGGGGCGGGGGTCATCGTGGAGTCGTGGTCCCACACGGATCAAGAAGGCCACGACTCAGAGATGAAGCTGAAGAGCTTTGATGCCGTGGCCCACGGCCGCCTGGCCAGCGGCGCCGACCCTGAGCCCCGGCTGGCGCAATTTCTCGCCGACTACGACGCCTGTCATCGCACCCACATCAATACCGCGGTCACGGGCACCCGGAATCTGGATCAGCTGGAAGCGGCGCGTGTGAAGGGCGCCGACCTCTCTCCCTGTAGCCAGATCGACGTTCGCGTCCTCGAGTTTTACCACAACGCCAAGAATGCAGTGTTGCAGCAGGATTCCTTCAACAAAGAGCTCTCGAACCTGCAATCGCGTATCAACTTCATTCGCTCGGTTTACGTGATTCTCGTCTGGTTGACCTGGGAGCTCGCCGCCATCTCGGTAATTGCCGGCATTGCGGAGATCCTCTTTCAGCGCAACCGCGCGAGGAAGAGCCCGCGGCTCGAGCGCCTCTACCTCCGATGCCCGACCGTCGTGCAGGAGTTCTTCAAGCACTTGCAGAAGTTGGCGGCGGTTCGTTGCGTGCTCATGTTCGCCGGGTTGTTGCTCTTCCGATTCGGCACCTACAAGGCGTGCGATGAGTGCGAGAGCCAATTTGACAAGCGGGTGTACGGATACTTTCTCTCACTCGGCGACAATCGCGACAGCAGTGGCGCATCGCACGATCTCGAGAAGGCAAACGTAGCCGAGACGCAGACCGGCGCCAGATCGCAGCAGAGGGGCCGCGACATCACGCCCCGATCTCCGTACGTCGTCTTCAAGACTGCCGGCACAACGCCCGGTGAACACTTGGCACCTTCCGCGGTTCGAAAAATGGGCGATGGATCGCGCGTTATCGTCGCGAACGACATCGACAAGGGGGCCCAGCAGATGTTCTGGCTCTTCGATGTGGAAGGAGCCGACAGGTTGGTCAATCCCCAGCGCGTGTGCACCAACGATGGGAGCGGATCGACCGCAGACTTCGGCGCGGTCCCCAACGCCGAGGCCATATACGTGGGAGATCCCGGCCCAGACGGCCTTGTCGAGGTGTTGGTCGCCCCAACGTTCGAAAGGATGGAGCAACAGGATCTGGTGAGGTTCTTCATCAACCCGAAACGCGGCTCCAGTTGGGACAAAGAGCTCGGCTGTCAGCACATCGAAGGAAGAGCAGAGAGGATCCCCATCGAAGATCCGTGTGCGGTGTTGCTCGATAGAAGCGCACCGGCCGAAAAGGTGGTGTGCCGCATCGAAGGAATTACGTCGGCCGACATCAAGAAGTACCTGCTGGTCGGTGTTCACGATGCGAGCGTTTCGCCGGCCAAAGGAGCTGAGCATGCGGTCATGAAGCCCACGGTGGCCATTGTACGCATGGTCCCCAAGGGCGGTGGTTGGGGCGATCCGCAGCTGATCTTCAAAGACGTGGCGCTCGCCGATGGCTGCCGGAGTCAGAGCGGCATCTCGGACTTGTCGGCGCGGCCCAATGGACTGCTTTACGTCCTGACCAGCGTCGATCTACAGGACGCCAGAACCTGCTCCGATCACGATAAACCGCCGCTTCCGGAGGTGGCCCAGGTGCGGGGAGCGTTGTGGCGCCTCGACATGAATCATTTCCCGGGTGAGTTGCAACTGTTGTACAAATTCGCGCACAAGCCGGAGGGCATCACGGATCTCGGCGATGGGTCACTCCTGGTGGTGTTCAACGACGATGGACCCCGCAAGTCACCCATCTGGGCGCCGCGCACCTTCGCTCTCGAGCAGAACGAGGCCGTCTTCACGGTGTTGCCCGCGGCCGGAGAGGGGAGACCACCTCCGCCTGCACCGGCTGTCTCTGGGTTGCTGTCCAGCGCCTCAAATGCGCCCTGACGGGGGGGTGGCTGCGAGCGAGCGCTGGCTGGCGCTACATCCACCCCCGCCTCCTGAACCACCACAGCGGCACGAGGCCGCTGACCACGATCAGCGCGAGCGCGAATGGATAGCCAAGCGTCCAGTGCAGCTCGGGCATCACGCGGAAGTTCATCCCGTAGATACCGGCGATCAGCACCGGCGGGATGCCGACCACCGATGCGATGGTCAGCGTCTTGACGATGTCGTTCTGCTCGATGTTGATGAATCCCAGCGTGGCGTCGAGCAGGAACTGCACCTTGCCGGCCAGGTGGGCCTCGTAATCGGTCAGCGACACGACGTCGTCGCGGATGGCCTTCATTCGCGCGGCGTTGATCCGTGGCGCTCCTTCGATCCCGCTCTCGGTGACGTAGGACCCGATGCGGCCGAGCGCCAGCAGCTCGTCGCGGATGCGCGAGAGCTTTTCCGCCACCGCGCCGATTCGACGCAGGGCCGCGCTCAGCCGATCGCTGGCGGCCTTGCGGCGCGGGTCGCCGCGGAAGGCCGCCGTCGAGAGCTCGTCGCAAGCGGCGCCCGCCCGTTCCAGGTTGTCGGCGGCTCGATCGACGACGATCTCGAAGATGTGCAGCAGCGCCTCCTCGGCGGTCTTGGCTCGCTGCAACGAACATTGGGACCGTGCCTCCTCGAACGACGGCAGCTCGGCGAACCGCACGGTCAGCAACACGCGCGGCGACAGCACGAATCCGACCGGCGTCAGCGGGTGGTCGCCGTCGGCGGCGGTTCCCACCAGCGGCGCCGACAAATAGTAGGCGCCGTTCTCGAATGCCAGCCGGCTGGTGGATTCGATCTCGCTCACCTGGTTCTGGGACGGCACGCGCAGCCCGGTGGCTTCGCTCACCTGCGCGATCTCGTCGCTGGTGGGCTGAAACAGATCGATCCAGATCGCGGCGGTCGGATCGCCCGGGGGGTAGCTCAGAATCATCGGTGCGTCTAATGTTACCCGTCCCGGGCACCAGCGGGAGGTTGCCGTCGGGCCGAGCGTCATTAGTATGAAGTCCACGCCATGACCGGGGGCGGACGGGCCCGTAGATCGTTGGGGGCCGCCGTGCTGGTGACGGCGGCGTTGATCGCGCGCGCGGCGTCCGGCCAGGCACCGCCCGGCGCCGTCGCGCCGGCATCCGGACCGGCTGTGCCCACAGAGATCCTGTTTCACGCCGATCTCGACGGCCGGCTCGCGCCGGTCTGCGGGCAACCAGCCACGGCGGCGCTCGACTATGCCGGGCTGCTGGCCAGCATCGCCCTCCAGCGGGCCGCCGCGCGGGTCGACGCGCCGCCGGTCGTTCTCTTGGGCGGCAACTGGGCTGGGCCTGACCCGATAGCCACCGAGATCCTGGCGGGCGGTGTGGCCGGCGCGCGGACGCTCGCCGCCCTCCTGGCCCGGGGTTCGTATGACGCCATCGCCGTCGGGCACGAGGAGCTGTCGCTCCCCGCGGCGGAGCTCGACGAGCTCTTGCCGGCGCTGGCGCGCGCGGGGCTGCCGCTCGTCGCCACCAACCTCGACTGCGACGCTCGCCGGCCGGCCTGCGCGGCGATCAAGCGGGAGGTCCTCGTGCGCCGCCCGAACGCGGTCGTCGGCGTGCTGGCCGTCATCTCACCGTCGGTGATCGCGGGCATCGCGCCAGGGCGCATGGCCGGGTTGGGTCTCGGCGATCCGGTGGCCGCCGTGCGTGACGGCGTGAAGCGTCTGCGGGCCGCCGGCGCCACGCGCGTCGTTGTCCTGACCGATGGGCCGCGAGACGCGCGCGCCCTCGGGGAGATCGACGCGCTCCAGCGCCATCTGGGCGAATCGAGCGCGCCCGATCTGTTGCTGGCGGCTGGATTGACCGACGAGGAGACGGGCCGAACGGTGGGCCTCCTGCGCAGAGACGGCGCGCCGCCGGTGGTCGGTTCGGAGGCCGGCGCGCGGGGGCTGGCCGTGGTCAAGCTCGCCGGCGCTGAAGTGATCGCCGAGGCCGTCCATTCCCAGCGGGGCTCGCGGGATCCCGAGGTCGAAAGGCTCACCGCCGCCGCCCACGCCGTCACCTGCGCGCGGGAGGCCCAGCCGATCGCTCCCGCGCCGGTCAAAGGGACCCTCACGCGCGACGACTTCCGCACCTATGTCCTCGAGGTGATGCGTCGCCGCAGCGGCGCCGAGATCGCGCTCATCAACGCGCGGTTCGTCAAGGGCACGCCCTTTCCGTTCACCGGGACGCTGACGCGCGGCGACCTCGAGCGCGCCCTGCCATACCGCGCCGTGATCGGCGCCGCCCGCGTGCAGGGGCCGGTGGTCGAATCGCTGCTCGGTCCCGCACTCGGCAACGACAAGCTGGCCGTGGTCGGCCTCGCCAGAGGCGCGGGCGGACTGCAGGTCAACGGGCGGCCGCTCGACAAGGCGCGCGAGTACCGCGTCGCCACCATCGCGTTCGTGGCCGAGGGCGGCGATGGCATCCTCGCGCCCCACGCGCTGCCGTTCGCACCGCTCGCCGGCGCGCCCGATGTCCGCGATACGCTGGCGGCCTTTCTCGCCAGCGAGACCGCCGCCGAGGACGGCGACCCCACGGTGAGCGTGAAGACCGACTTCGGCCGCCCGCCCGCCGCTCGCCCGCTGCTGGTGGCGCGGGCCGACGGCGAGCTCGATGTCTCCGATACGTCGATCTCCAACGGCCCGGGTTACGGCGACGCGCAGCTGACCCGCGCGCGGCAGACGTCGATCAAGGGCGAGGCCACGCTGGTCGCGCAGCTGCGGCATCCGCTCCACGACGTCGACGGGCGCTTCGACCTGCAGTACGGCTGGTCGCGCAATGAGCCGACCGGCATGCCCGAAGTATCGGGCGAGACCGCCGATCTCATCACCGCGATCGTCACTTATAGCTACAAAGGCTTGCACGACTGGCGGCGGGTGCCCAAGCCGTTCATCCCCGATCCCTACGTGCGGGTGTGGCTCGAGTCCGAGCTCACGCGGCCCGCAGTGACGGCAACCCAGACTCGCGCCTATCATCATTTGCAACTCACCGATACGGCGGGCGCGCAACTCACGTTGACACCGCGATTGAAGGCGCGCGCCGGCGCGGGCGCCCAGAGCGAGCTGCTCGCCCCGGCACCTGCCGGCGATTGGCACGCGGTCATCGAGGCGGGCGGCACCCTCGATCCGACCGCCCTTGCCACTGTCGGCGCGCTCGCCGTCAAGCTGGAGGGGTCGGTCGACTATGACTTCGTCGACCCGACCGGCACGCGCCAGCATCAACTGCGCGCCACCGCCAAGCTCTCGGTGCCATTGCTACCCACGCTGTTCTTGACCGTCGGCCTCGACCTCTTCGAGGTGCAGCGGCAAGAGCTCGGCTGGGGCGCCTCCTACGACACGACCATCGGGCTCCGCCTCCATACCGACGTCGCTCACCAGGCTCTGTAGCGGGAAACGCCGGCGACGAGCGCCGGCGAGACCCGCGACACCGCCGGTCAGTGCAGGCCGTGCTTCAATTCACTGAGCGCCCGGTGCGTGCGCTCCTGGGCCGGGAGCAGGTCGCTCACCACCAATTGTCGGGCCGAGGGCTCGAGGGTTTCGATGTCGCCCCGATAGAGCTTGAGCCCGTGGTCTTCTCCCTCTTCGAGGGCCGCGATCGCCGCCTTCTCGCCGAAGACCTTGGCGCCGCCCTCGGTCAGCTTGGCGAACGAGCCCCAGGCACCGGATGTGGCCGCGGGCTCGCCACCGATGTTCACGATGCTCTGGCGGAGGAGGCTGACGCGGTCTTCGTGCGACCGCCGGCACTGTTCCAGCTGCACGCGCGCTGCGCCCGAGGTGATCTTCTCCAGCGCCTGGCGGTAGGTCTCCACCGCCGAGATCTCGCCGCGCAGGAACTCGTTCAGTTTGTCGACGGACTGATTTGCCTGGTTCATTGGGTCCTCCAGTTTTGGTTGATCCGCAAGCTAGCCATCGATGAGACGACGGCAACCTCGACCACTCCGCTTCGCATCGCTTCGCATCGTCGGCCGCATCTCTTGACAGCCGACCCGTGAGGTTGCTTCACTCCGGACCTTGTTTCTTCGGGCGACTCTGAGGGTTCATCGGGCGGCGGCACTCGCCGGCGCGCTCATTCTGGGGCTGCTCGGCGCGTACGAGCTCACCGACCCGATCACGAAGATCCTCCTGCGGTGGTGGCCGCTCCCCGCGCGGCGAACCGATGTGCTCATCTTCCCCAGCCAGCCGAACGGGCAGTTCCGTTCGTACCTCGTCGCCCTCGCGCTCTGCGTCGGGTGCGTCGCGATCTTCGCGCTCGCTCTGCATCTCGCGCGGCGTCGCCCGCGCATCTCGATGATCCTGGCCGCCGTCACCCTCGTCGCCGCCTGGCTGGCGGCGTTCCTCATCGCGCCTTTCTTCGGCCAGGCCGCGCTCGCGCTCACCTTGCCGCTGGCCGCGCTGCTCCTGCCCGCGACGGCGATCGCGCCGGCCACCGAACCCGCGAGCTCGCCGTGCATCCTCGATGTCTCGGCGCTCGTGGGCCAGACCCTCGCGCTGTTCTGGGGCGTCTGGATCACTTCGCGCGGGCGAAGCCCTGCCACGCTGGTCGTGGGCGCGATCGTCGCGGCCGCCTTGTCCGGCTGGCGCGTGTTCGGGCTCGTGCGCGCGCCCGCCAGCCGCGATGCGCTCCGTCGCAACGTCGTCGAAGGATTGCCGCTGCTGGTAATTCCACTGGTCGGCATCCTGCGCGCGCCCTCGCCGCTGTGGGTGGTGGTCGCGCTGGCGCTGTGCGCGGGCTTGCGGGTGGTGGACACCCGCGCGCCCTGGCTGGTTTCACGCGTGCCACGGGCGCTGCCGGCCCTTGCGGCGATCTGGGCGCTCGCGGCGATCTATGGCATCCCGCACAAGTTCCGCGAGCTGCCGCGCATCAATCACGCCGGCCACGAGTCGGGGAACTACGCCTGGCTGAACAGCTTCTATCACGGCAAGCTGTTCATGGCCGACACCGGGACGATCTACGGACCGCTGCGCGAGCTCGTGCTGGCTGTCTACGTCGCGCTCATGGGGAAGACCGCCGAGCAGGTTCGCGCGGGCCAGATTCTCGTCCATCTCGGCTTCCTGGCCGTCGCGATCGCGCTCGGTTGGATCTTTGGCCGGCGACGGCTGTGGGCGGTTGGCCTGTGCGTCTTCCTGTTCATCACGACGACGATGGCCCTGACCTGGCTGGATGCCCTCCACCTGCTGGCGTTCGGTTGGGCTGACCTGGGGCGCATGATGTTTCCACTCTTCACGCTCGTCGGCGCGGTCGCGTGGGCGCGGCGACCGCGCGCGCTGGTGGGCTGGGGAGCCGCGGCGACGCTCGGCGCCCTCTACAGCCAGGAGACGGGCCCGGTGGCGATCGCCGCCATCTGCATCGCGCTGGTCGTCGATTCGTTGCTGCTGCCGGAGGTGCCCGGTGCGCAAGCCCGAGCCCGGGCGCGTCGAGCGGCCTCGCGCGTCGGCGCGCTGCTGGCCGGCGTCGTCGCCACCGCCTTGATCGTCATCGGCATCTACGCGATCTTCGGCAAGGCCAGGATGTTCCTTGGCACGGTGTACCTCGCCGTCGTGTTGTTCGCTTCCGGTTCGCTGGGCGGCGTGCCCTTTCCGGTCAACGAGCGGACTTTCACGTCGTGGGCCACGCTGATGGGGGGCGCACCGCACGATGGCATCATCCTCGAGTATCTGCTGCCGGTCGCGATCTACGCCGTGGCGGGCGCGGCGCTCGTCACCACCGCGATATCGCGCCGCTGGTCGTCGCGCTCGACGCTGCGGCTGGCCCTGCTGGCCTTCGGCGTCGCCACCTTTCGCCTGGCCATGGCCCGCTGCGACTATTACCACCTCATCAGCGCCACCGCGCCTGCGGCGCTGATGCTGGTGGCGCTGGTGGCCGACGCCGCCCTGGCCCTGCCCAGGATCTTGCTGCGGGGGCGCTATCCGCGCTGGCACTTCGCCGCGGCGCTGCTCTTCGTGGTCCCCATCGTCCTGGGGTGCACCCACCTCAGCGGCTACCTGCGGGCGTTCGGACCGCGGACCCTTGCGCTGCTCACGGGCAAGGAGGTGCCGTCGACCGGGCCTCCCTTCTCGTACCCGGACATTCCGCGCGCGGGTGACATCTACCTTCCGCCCGAGACGGTCGCTCTCACGCACGTCATCCAGAAGCGATCGAGGCCGAGCGACAAGGTCTTCATCCACGCCTCGTTCGCGGATCACGCCGAGCTTTACTTCCTCGCCAATCGGGTCAACCCCACGCGCTGCGATCTCATCGCCGAGATCGAGAACCTCGAGGTGCAGGAGCAAGTGCGGCTCGATCTCGTGCGCGATCCACCGCTGCTGGACGTGGGGGCCGACAACGGCATGTTCAACAAGGCCACCGTCGCTTACCTGCACGCCGGGTGGAAAGAGGTGGAGCGCGTCGGACGCATCCCCGTCTCCGTGCGCGTGTCGCCGCCCCACTGACGGGCGACTCCCGAGGCGTGATGCGTCGGGCGCCTTTTTCGTCCGGGAATAATGGACGCCTTCGCCGTTTTTCCGATGATGCGGACGATCACGTTTCGGCGCGAGTCCCGGCATGCGAGCCTGGCGTGCCTGGCCCTCCTGGTCCTTGGTCTGACAGCGACGAAGGCGCGCGCGCAGAGTGCGCCTCCCGCGCCGAACGATGGGACGCCGGCGCCGGCCCCTCCGCCGTCCTCGGGTCCGGCGGCACAGCCCGGCTATCCGCCCAACGCGTACTCACCTCCGCCGCCCGGATACGCGCCACCACCGGGCTATCCTCCGCCGCCTGGTTACGCGCCACCACCGGGCTATCCTCCGCCGCCCGGGTATCCTCCGCCGCAACCGGGATATTCGCCGCCCCGTCGCTATTACCGCGGCACGTACGGCCAGCCGCCCGAGGTGGCGGCTGGATACCACACCCACGACGGCGCCTATGTTCGGCTGCAGCTCGGGTTCGGCTACACGAGCATGTCGGCGAGCATGCCTGGCGCTGACCTGAAAGTCTCGGGTGGTGGCGGCGCATTCGGGATCGCGATCGGAGGCGCCGTCACCAGCAACCTCATCATCTACGGCACTCTGCTGGACAGCATCGCGTCCGACCCCACCATCGAGCTGAACGGGATGTCGATGACCGCGAATGGCGCCAGCGCCGGCGTGATTGGCCTCGGCGGCGGCCTGGCGTACTATCTCGACTCCAATTTCTTCTTCGCAGGCTCGTTGCTGGCCTCGCAGTTGGTCGTCGACGACTCCAACGGAAACCAGGTCGGAAAATCGGACTGGGGCTTCACCTTCGAGGGGTTGCTGGGCAAGGAGTGGTGGGTGTCCGACAACTGGGGGCTCGGCGCGTCGTTACAGTTGCTGCTGGGGCGGATGAAGGACCAGGACAGCTTCGCGACCGGATCGCCGCCGACGTGGAGCGTCGCCGCCTTCAACGTCCTGTTCTCGGCGACCTACAACTGACCGGGAAACAGCGTCAACAGGTGCGTCCCGCAAACGGGTCAATGCCCATATCCCGCCGCGACGATGTTGGCCTGAACGGCGTCGTCCGTCGCGTCGGGCGGATTGCCCATGGTCATGGCGCCCTCGTAGAAGGTGCCGGTGCCACCGGAGCTCCCGTCGCCGCCCGTTCCCAGGATGATCGCGCCTTCCAACCTCTTCGGACTGTAGTTGGGCGTCGGACGTCCTCCGTCCCACTTGATGGCCAGCGCGCCCGACTGCGCATCGCCGGCCTTGAGCGTGAAATGGTTGCCTGAGGGGCCTTTGAGCATGGCGGTCACCCAGGACATGCCCGTGATCGAGGTGTTGCTCGGGGTATTCGTCGAGTCGCCCTTGTACATCCCGTTTTCGAGGTCAGCGCAGATCCACGGCCCATTGCCGCCACCTCTGGCCCAGAGCGTGTCGCTGCCCCAGTAGATGGCCTCCATCGTGCCATTGCCATCGTCATTGCCGGTCGTCTCTGCGTTTCCGTAGTCGAAGCAACACGGACTGCTGAAGCGCTTGCCGTCAAGCACCATGTACATGGCCTCCGCCTGGTCGCCCGTTGCGATGCCTTTCGTGCCGTTGTTTCGATAGGCCACGGTCTGGGTGGTGCGGTCGGTCTGGTAGTTGGGGTTGCCGGTGACGTAGATACCGTAGACCGTATGACCGCCGACCGTGATCTTGCCGTCGGTGGCGTTCGCTGCTTTGCCGCCATTTTGCAAGAAGGTCACCTTCGGCGAGACGGGCAGGTCATTGTGTTGCGCGGACTGGTCGTAGATGACCGGTATCGTGCACGTTGTGTTGGCGCAGAACGTGTCCTGGGTCGTGGTGTCGGCGAAGCCTCCCGCAACGAGCGCCGCGATGTCCTTGGTCGTATTGTCCGACGCGCGGCGAACCTGGTAGAGCCTGCCGTTGTACGCGGCGTAAAGGGCGCGAACCGTGCTGTGCGCGGCGACGCACGGCGTGTTGCTGGCCTGGTAGATGTCGCAAGGTCCCCGGTTCGGTGGATTGGGCGAGGCCGTCCAGAGCTGGCCTTGAGAAGCTGACCACGCGGTCTGGACCACGGCCGCTCCGGCCGCGAGGCTCCCGCCCTGAACGTCCACGACGAGGTGGCTCCATTTCGACTGGATCGCGAGCTTCTGGCTGCCGGTGTCCGTCACCCGCCACTTCTGATTGTCGTTCCCGCTGCAGTTGTATTGCTGCAGGATCGTGCCGGCCGCGACGGAGGCGCCCGTGACGTCGAGGCACTTGCGGCTCCCGGCGTTCGTCAGCGTCCCATAGCCCGAAGCATCCTGTGTCGCCGTCCAGGACTGGAATACCGAACCGTTGCAGGCTTCGAGCTCGACGGCCGCATTGTTGGCCGAGCTCGCGCCCACGACGCCCAGGCACTGGCCGCTCGCCACGCCCACCAACCGGGAGAGAGAGAAGGTGACCGGATCGCCGGGAGGTTGCGCGATCGTTCCACCGCTGCCGCCCGCGCTGCCACCGCTGCCGCCCGTGCTGCCACCGCCGCCGCCCGTGCCGCCATCGTCCGCACCGTCCGTCGCCGCGTCACCGTGTCCGCCCACGCCTGTGCGGCCCGCCGAGCCAGTTGCGCCACCACCGGCTGTCACCCCTGAATCGCCACCGGCGTTCGAGCTGCCTCCCGTTCCGGTCGGCTCAGGACGGCCGTTGTTTGCGCTGCAGGCCAAGCCCAGGAGAACGAGCGAGAACGCGCAAAGAGAGGACCTTCGCATGAAGGCTCATGTCGCGCGCGTCGCCGATCGATCAGTAAATAAATCGCGAGGATCACTCGTCGGTCGGCATCGCGGGGATCGAGAGCTTGAGGGGATCCGGCGGCGGCGCCGAATGTGCGGGAGCCTGCGTCAGCGACGGCGGCTCCTGCGCCGCGGGCTCTGGCCCCGCGCCCGCGACGTTCCGGTGGCCGGGACGCGGCGGCGGACCCAGGTTGCCGCCCGCGATGTCCGGGTACCAGTGGTTCCCGACCGACGTGACGTGAGGCTCGAGCAAGTTCTGGCAGCCGAACGACGAATTGCCGCGCAGAACGTTGTGGCCGCGCCGCGCGGTCTCGGGCAGCGCGAAGCCGCGCCCGCAACGAATCGCCACGCTGTCTTCAATCGTGAGCGCACCCAGGTTGTGGTTCTGATCGAATCCGTTCAGGGGATTTTCGATCGAGACACAACGGCGGACCTGGTGCGCCGCATCGATGTAGTTGCCGCCCAGCTTGAATCCGTTGCCGTCGCCCTGAAAATCCTCGATGCCCCAGAGGTTGTAGCCGTTGCGAAACGCGACGGAGTCCTCGATCACGATGGGGTAGGGGGCCATCCACAGGTCGAACCCGTCGTCGGCGTTCTGGTACGACCGACAACCCCGAAACACGTTTCCGGGCCCGACGCCGTGCTTGGCCGCGAACCCATCCGCGTTCTCCCCCAACGTCTCTGGATCGAAGTTCCGGTACGAGTCGCTGTCCGAGATGAGGTTGTAGCTGGCGCGCGCGTCCAGCTGGATGCCGGTGTTCCGGTTCTCTCGCGCCACGCACCGGTGAACGATGTTGTGGCTGCCGGTGATGAAGAAGCCGAAGCTGCCTGCGTGCGCGACCTCGATGCCCACGATCTGCCAGTAGTCCCCGGCGATCTCCAGCCCGCGCGACCCCTTCTCGTTCTCGGGCTGCTCGGCGAAATCGAGCACGGGCCGCTCCATCTCCGCCGCCTCGATGCGTACGGGCTGCTTCTCCGTCCCCGCGGCGTCGAGGCGAATGGTGCGCCCCTCGCGGTACGTGCCGGTCGCGAGGCGGATCACGTCGCCGGCCCGAGCCCGCGCTGCCGCCTCGCTCAAACTGGCGAGCGGCGCCTGGTCCGTGCCGGCCGCGCCGCGCTTGCCGGTCGTGGAAACGTACCAGGTCCGCCCGGTCGCGCTCGGCGGTGTCGCAGCGCCGAGACCGATCACCAGCAACAACGAAACCAAGAGCCAACGAGAGTATTGCAATCTCACCTCCCAAGCGATCGAAGGTCGACCGGCCGCTCGGCATCCTACTCGATCGCCGCGCTTGACAGCGGGTGACGCATGCTCGACCGTCGGCCTCGAAGCGAGGCGAGCATGGACGACGGGCAGGGGACAGCAGGGGCATTCGAGTTCAATCGGTCGCCGAACAGGCAGTGCGATCTGGTGATGAAAGGCGGAATCACGAGCGGCGTGGTCTATCCGCCCGCGGTCCTCGAGCTGCAGCAGACGTTTCGCTTTCGGTGCATCGGCGGCACCAGCGCGGGGGCGATCGCGGCCGCCGTGACCGCGGCCGCCGAGCTCGCGCGCGAGAGCGGGGGATTCGAACGTCTCGATCGCCTGCGCGAGCAGCTCGCGCAACAGAGCTTCTTGCTGAAGCTGTTCAAGCCGGCCGCAAAGGCAGCCCCTGCTTTCCATGTGCTGACAGACCTGTTCCTCAATCCCGGCACGCGCGCGCCGGATCCCGCCGGTGAGACGACGGCGGGCAAATGGCGCGGGCGCGTCGGCGCCGTCCTCCGCGCGACGCACTCCCTGGCGAAGAACTTCGTCTGGCCGAGTCTGGCCGGGTGGATCGCCGGTGGCGTGGCCGGCGTCGTACCGGCGGCGCTGATTCTCGTCGGCGTCGGGCTGGCCGGCCCGTCCGCGCCCGAGGTCACGCTTGCGGCGCGGGTCGTCCTCGGGGTGCTGGTGGCTGGCGCTGTGCTCGGCGCCTGGGTGGGCGGCCTGGTCGCGGGGATCTATGCTCTCTCGCGGATCTTCACGCACTACCTTCCGCGTGAAGGGTACTTCGGACTCTGCATGGGTTACACGCGCGAGGACGAGAAGGACGTCCTCACGACGTGGCTCGCGGACGCGATCGACAGCCTGGCCGGCAAACAACCGGGCGAGGCGCCGCTGACGTTTGCCGACCTCGCGGGCAAGACGCTCCCCGGCGGTGGCGCGCCCGTCGACATCAGTCTGCGCATGGTCACGAGCAACCTTTCGCTCGGCCAGCCGTACGTCTTTCCCCGCGAGGGGCACGACTTTCTCTTCCGCGAGGACGAGATGGCGCGTTTCTTCCCCGCGCGCATCGTCAGCTACATGAAAGCCGCCGGAACCCGGGCCAGCTTACCGCTGCCCGAGGGTTACCACTACTTGCCGGAGGGCGACAAGCTCCCGGTGATTGTCGCCACCCGATTGAGCCTGAGCTTTCCCATCCTGCTCACGGCCCTTCGGTTTTACACGATCAAGCCGAGCGCGTTTGCCGAGATGCGTGCGGCGGAGAAGGCGAACAGCGCGTTTGTCTTCGACCCAGGCAAGCATTTTCAGGACAGCTGGTTCAGCGACGGCGGTATATCGAGCAACTTCCCGATTCACTTCTTTGATACGTGGCTTCCGGCGCGCCCGACGTTCGGCATCAACCTGGTCGACGTCCCCGACGACGCCAAGACCGGCGGCGAGATCGCGCAGGATCAGTTCAGCGTGGTCCGCGGCGACGCCGCCTCTGCCGAGGACGCGGGCGCGGTCCGCCCGGATGATGCCGTGGCCGCGATCGACGACGTTTACCTCCCCCAACCGCGCGACGGTGCCCGCGGCGTCCCGCAGTGGGGGCGGCTCGAGGGGTTGTCCGGCTTCCTGATGTCGATGTTCGACACCGCGAGGAACTACCGCGACACCATGCAAGCCATGCTTCCCAGCTACCGCGAGCGTGTCGTCCAGGTGCGGCTCACGTCGAACGAGGGCGGGCTCAACCTGGCGATGGACGCGAAGACGATTCAACGGATCGGCGACAAGGGCCGGCGGGCGGGCGGGCTCTTGTCCGCGATGGATTTCCGGCAGCATCAATGGGTCCGATTCCGCGTCCTCATGTCCAACCTCGAGAAGAACCTTCAACACGTGCGTGCGACCTTTCCGGACCTCGAGGGTTACGAGGGTCTGTTCAATGACCAGCTGTCGGCGGGCGCGAACGGCAATGGGGCACGTTGGTACAAGCCTCAGGATGCCACGTGGTGCCGGAAGGCCCTGGCCCAGATCGAGGCGTTCGTCGAGCTCGAACGGGCATGGCAGGGCAAGTTCTTCAGCAACCAGCCTCCCAAGCCGGATGCGTCGTTGCGTGTGACCCCGCCTCTCTGAGGCGATTCACCTGTCAGCCTCGCGCCCGGCCGGTTGGGCCCAGATCTTGCCTTGACCCCAGCCGGCCGCTAACAACATGGGGGACGCGATATGACCGATCGACAGCAGGACATTCCGATCGCAGGTTCGTCGTTGGGTGAGGTATGGCACGAGTCGCCGGGGGCATCGTGGAGACCGAGAGTCCTGGGGCGATCGCTGGCGGTCCTGATCGCCGCGCTGGCGTTATTCGAGGCGAGCTGCGGCGGCGATGGGGGCGGGTCTTGTGGAAAGGTCGCGCCCTGCGGGGGCAACTTGGTGGGAAGTTGGACCTTCACCGGGGCGTGCGTGACCCGGGCGGGGGTCATGACCGATCTGGCGGGCGATTTCGCGTCGTTCTGCCCGACGGCCACCGTCGGTGCGGCGGCCGAGACAGCATCGGGCATGATCGCGTTCAACGCGGACGCGAGCTACGCGGTGGACATCACCCAGTCCGCGTCCCTCACAATCGACGTTCCCGCGTCCTGCATCGCCGGCGCGTCGTGCTCGGCCTATGCAGCCGCGATCGAGGCCCAGGGCGACCCATCGATCCAGTCGGTCTCCTGCCAGGGCACGAGCGTTTGCGTGTGCACGCTGGTCACGGCCCCGCAGAGCATGACTGACAGCGGGACATACAGTACCTCGGGAACGGTTGCGACCCTCGCCAGCGTCAGCGGCGGTGGCTCCACCGGTGGGGACTATTGCGCGCAAGGGAACGAGCTGCACCTCTTGACCGTGGACCGCACGATGAACATGGGCCCGATGGGACAAGCGATCGTCGATGAGGATATCGTCGCGACGAAGTGACGCCGTCATGGACGAAAGCGACTTCGAAGGAACCCTGGTGCTGGAGCAACTGGCGGCGGTCGGGCGGGTCGAGGACTTCTTCGACGCCATCGACTCGGATGACGTCGAACGGGCCACCTCCCTCATGAAGGCGGCCCGCGTCGATGCGCCCACGATCGCGATGGTCGTCAGAAAGATGGAGGAGGCTGACGGCGAGCACTGAGGCCCGTGGGGGCGCGCCGTTTGATTCCGCACGTCGGCTGTGCAAGATCTGACACCCGACGGTTGATAGTGGTCTGGTTCAGCGTCCACCGGCGACGTCAAGGATGCTGCCCGTGCAATACGAGGCCTCGTCGGAGACGAGCCAGAGGATTGCGTTCGCCACCTCTCGCGCCGTGCCCGGCCGGTGCAGCGGAAGCTGCGGTGCCAGGCGCTGCGCGCGCGCCGGATCACCGCTGCTCGCGTGGATCTCCGTATCGATGATGCCGGGTCGCACGGCGTTCACACGGATCGCCTCGGCCGCGACCTCGCGCGCCAGGCCGATCGTGAAGACGTCGACGGCGGCCTTCGACGCGGCGTAGTCCACGTACTCGCGCGGCGAGCCGTACTTGGCGGCCGCCGACGAGAGGTTGACGATGTTGCCCCCGTGGCCGCCGTGCAGCGTCGACATGCGGCGGACGGCCTCGGCGGCGCACAGGAAGCTGCCGACGACGTTGACCGCCATCATCCGCTGCAGGCGTGCTTCACGCATCTCGTCGACGCGCGCCGTGTGGTCGACGATCCCGGCGTTGTTCACCAGCACGGTCAGCGGGCCCAGCTCGCGAACCGCCTCGCGAAACAGCCGCTCGACCTCGGCCTCCCGGCTCACGTCGGCGCGGATCGCGATCGCGGCGCCGCCCGACGCGCGGATGTCGGAGACGACGGCGTTCGCGGCGCGGTCGTCCTTCACGTAATTCACCGCGACCGAGTAGCCGCGCGTCGCGGCCAGCCGCGCGGTGGCCGCTCCGATGCCGCGCCCCGCGCCGGTGATGATCATCGTCCCAGGCATCGCTCGGGCCAAGCGCTAGGCGTCCATGTTCCTGATGTCGGCTTTGCCCTTGATCATGGAACCGATCAGGCTCTTCGTCTTGTAGTCTCGATCGTTGGTGGCCGTGATGTCCGAGGGCGTCGACAGAACGCCTTGCGGGCTCGAGACGGCCGCGGCGGTGTCGCTCAGGTGCTCGGTGACGACCACCTTCTTCGAAAGGTAGTGGCTCTTGACGCCATCGATGATCGTCTGCGTCGGCGTCGACGTGTTCTTGCCACGAACCACGCGCACGCCGATGGGCTCCGCGATCGCGCGGTCGATCGCGGTGGTCAGGGAATCCGTGGTCGTGTCTGCCTGCACGTGGGCCAGGAAGACGTTCTGATCTTTGTCCCAGGCGATGAGCGCGAAGCAGGGGCCGAGGCTCGAGGTCCCGATCATGATTCCGGTTCTGACGGCGTAGTAGCCCTGCGACACGCCGAAACAGACGGTGCGGGCGCCTCCCGGCGTCGTGAGTGCTGCCGCGCTGTTGGTCCTCTTCATGATCGTCATCCTCCCTGTGAGATGCCCTGGTACGGAAAGCTGGCCGGGTCGCGGCGCAGCACCTCGGTGTCGTGGCTCGCGTCGAGCACGAACCGCAAGTCCTCGCGCGACGGCGCGGTCTCCGGCGCCGCGATCGACGTCGCTGGCGCCGGCGTCCCGGACAGCTTGCTGGCGATCCGTTTGCTCGCGACGTTGCCGGGCGCCACCAAGAGACGGAGCTCCCGCAGGCCGAGGTCTCGGAAGGCAAAGCGCGCAGCCACGGCCGCTGCCTTCGCTCCGTGACCCCGCCTGCGCGCACTGGGCGCGATCCAATACGAGAGGTTTGCGGAGCCAGCGGCGAGGTCGAGGTCGTCGATGGCCGCCTCTCCAACGAAACGTCCGGTTCGATCGAAGACCCCAAATACGAACTCATGCATCAGGTCCCAGCTCTTCCGGCAACTGGCTACGTAGTCTCGGTTGTCGCCTTCGGTGTACGGCGCCGAGCACCAATGAAAGGCACTCAGCAGATCCGCCAGCGATTCGCGCACCGCGATCAACCGCTGCCGTTCGTGGGCCTGGGCCAGTCGCTGGAGCACGACGTCGCCGGCCGGCGTGGCGAGAGCTCGCATCGCCCCCTTTGTACCATGCCGGCGGGCTGCGATGGCGCGCCGCATTCTGCGATTTTCGCGCCTCTTTGCACCGACTTCGCACCAACTTCGGCGCCGTTCACCCTTTACACGACGGAGGGTGTCGCATGCTGCCGTCTTTCGCACGCCTGGGCTGGAAGAATCTCTCGATGTCGCTGGTCATGCTGGCGACAGTCGCCGCCGGGCGGAGCGCCTGGGCCACCGACTACTATGTCGCCACGACCGGCAGCGATTCGAACCCCGGCACGATGGCTTCGCCCTTCGCGACGCTCCAGAAGGGGGCGAACGTGGCCGTGGCGGGGGACACGGTCTACATCCGCGCCGGGACCTACCCGATCACCACGCCTGCCAGCGCCGGCGCCGGCATCCAGTTCACCAAGAGCGGCACGTCGGACACGAACCGGATCCGGTACTGGGCCTACCCCGGCGAGGTGCCGGTCTTTGACTTCACGAACATGGTGATCTCGACGACCGGCTACACCCACGGCTTCGTGGTCACGGGCAGCTGGCTGCACTTCAAGGGGCTCGAGATTGCCCACGTGCCGATGAACACCTTCTCCAACAACGGGGTCGATGTCGTGACCGGCGGCAATTGCATCTTCGAGCTCCTCAACATGCACCACAACAGCGGCAACGGAATCTTCATCGGCAAAGGGACCGGCGGCCACCTGGTGCTCAATTGCGACGCGCACGACAACTACGACGCCACGTCATCGCAAGGCCAGGGCCAGAACGCCGATGGATTCGGCGTGCACTATCAAACGTCGGGCGCGACCACGATCGTCCGGGGCTGCCGTTCATGGTGGAACTCCGACGACGGCTACGATCTGATCAACCAGGAAGTCCCCGTCACCGTCGAGAACTCCTGGGCCTTTGGCAACGGCTTCGCGAACTACGGCACGCTCAATCCCGCCGACGGGAACGGCAACGGATTCAAGATGGGCAGCAGCGCCACGGGCGTGCGCCACCTGGTCCAGAACAATGTCGCCTGGAAGAACAAGGCCAATGGCTTTTACGCCAATCACTCGTCGGGCGGGAACACCTGGTACAACAACACGTCCTTCATGAACGCGACCCAGTACAACATGCTGGCCAGCCCGCCCAACACTCCCGACACGACGATCACGCTGTCGGGCGCGATGGCGCACATCATGCGCAACAACATTGGCTATCCCAACCGGAACAGCAACATGACCGGCGTGGACACCATGTTCAATACCTGGGACCTGAACATCACGCCGGCGGCGGCCGATTTCCTGAGCATCGCCGACCCGAGCGTCTCGGGCACCGGCGTGGCCATCGAGTCCTCCGGGGCGCTCGGGCCGCGGGCGTCCGACGGCAGCTTGCCGAACGTCGACTTTCTCAAGCTCGCCGCTGGCAGCCGGATGATCGACAAGGGCACCGACGTCGGTCTGCCGTTCGTGGGTGCGGCTCCCGATCTCGGCGCGTACGAGTTCGGCGCGAGCACGAGCACCGCGGCGGGCGGGGCGAGCGGCGGCGGCGGCGGCCCTGGCGCCGGTGGCAGCAGCGGAACGGGCGGTATGACCGGCGCGGGCGGTGCGCTTGGAGTGGGCGGTGCGGGCGCGCCGCCCGGCAGCGGCGGGAGCACCGGGACAACGAGTGGCGCTGGCGGCGCTCTGGCGGGCACCGGTGGCGCGAGCGCTGTGGGCGGTTCCGGCGCGGGCGAGGGGCCGGGAGGTGCGTCGGGCGGCTGTGCGTGCGCGATCGAGGGCGCCTCGCCAGGTGGCGAGCTCGGCTTCGCTTTCGCGGCGCTGGCCGCTCTCGCGGGACTCTGCGGTCGGCGCCGGCGCGAGCGAGCGTGAACGGCGCGGCCGCGCGCTAGTTTGCGCTCGTTTGGTCCTGGGGGCCGAGGACCACGGTCCGATCCGGTCCGGTCCTGCCTTGTCGACGGCGATGTGCGACGCACGTTGCTTCGACGTTGGCAGCCATGAGTGCGACTGGCCCATCCTTCTCGTCACGCGGACTGTACCTGGCCGCAATCGCATCGATCGCCGCTGGGATCGCATCCTGCGAACGAAGTCACGCGGCCCCGATGGGCGCGGGCGGCCCGCCGGCTGTCCCCGTCGAGATCGAGACGGTCCGATCGGCCTTGCAACGCGATACCAGCGAGTACGTAGCGAATCTGATCTCGCGACATTCGGTGCGCGTGCAGCCGCAGGTCGACGGGCACGTGACCCGCATCGACGTCGCGTCCGGTGACCGGGTTCGGTCGGGCGCTCCCTTGATGCTGATCGATCCGCGACGGCAGCAAGCAGCGGTTCACAGCCAGCAGGCGATCACCGAGGCGTCGAACGCGACGCTCGCGTACTGGCGCGATCAGTACCGTCGCGTCGAACGACTGTATGCGGGCGGTGGCGCCAGTCGCCAGGAGCTGGATCAGGCGCGCAGCTCGCTGCAGCAGGCGGAGGCCAACACCAGCTCGTCAGAGGCACAGGTGCGCGCCCAGGCGGTCGAGCTGCGCTACTACGAAGTCAACGCGCCCGTCGCCGGCACCGTTGGGGACATCCCGGTTCGCGTCGGTGATTACGTGGCGCCCCAGACGCTGCTCACCACGCTCGACGACAACCAGGCGCTCGAAGCCTACGTCGATATCCCGATCGAACGGGCGGCGTCGCTGAAGGTGGGCATGCCGGTCGAGATGATCGACGCCAGCGGACAGGTGCTCGCGCCCAGCGAGGTGAGCTTCATCTCGCCGCGCACCGACTCCGATACCCAGACGGTTCTCATCAAGACGCGCGTTCACAACTCGTCGGGGCGTCTCCGCTCCGAGCAATTCACGCGCGCCCGCGTGATCTGGGCCGAGCACGACGGGCCGGTCGTTCCGGTGCTGGCGGTGCAGAGCCGCAACGGTCAGTCGTTCGCCTGGGTGGCCAAGCGCGGGAACGACGGCAACCTGACGGTCGAGCAACGGGTCGTGCAGGTCGGGCCGATCCAGGGCCAGTCCTTCCCGGTGCTGCGAGGGCTCGCCGTCGGTGAGATGGTCATCTCCTCCGGCGTGCAAAAACTCAGTCCCGGGGCGCGGGTCACCGAGACCAGCGACGCGGGCCCACCCACGAAGTAGTCACCGTGTTCGTCAACTTCTTCATCCGGCGGCCGGTGTTTGCCTCGGTGTGCGCGATCCTGATCGTGCTGCTGGGCGCGGTCAGCGTCGCCACGCTGCCCATCGCGCAGTACCCGGAGCTGGCGCCGCCTCAAGTCACCGTGCAGAGCAACTACGTCGGCGCCAGCGCGCGCATCGTCGAGTCCGCGGTCACGACGCCGATCGAGCAGCAGGTCAACGGCGCGGAGGGCATGCGCTACCTGAGCTCGACCAGCGGCAATGACGGCACCAGCATCATCACGGTCACGTTCGACGTCGACCGCGACAAGGATCTGGCGGCGGTCGACGTGCAGAACCGCGTCAACACCGCGCTGCCGCGCCTGCCCACCGAAGTGAAGAACACCGGGGTCACCATCACCAAGACCACGGCGGCGATCATCATGGGCGTCGGCTTCTACTCGGAGGACGGCTCACTCAGCAACACGTTCATCAGCAACTATCTCGATCTCTACGTGCGCGATCCCCTCCGGCGCCTGAGGGGCGTCGCCGACGTGCAAATCTTCGGAGAGCGCCGCTACGCCATGCGGCTGTGGCTGGACCCGGTGCGACTCGCCGCGCGCGGCCTCACGGCGTCCGAGGTCGTGTCGGCGTTGCGCGAGCAGAACGCGAACATCGCCGCCGGTCAGATAGGGCAGCCGCCCGCGCAACCCGGCCAAACGTTTCAGATCAGCGTCAATGCCGCCGGACGCCTCAATGACCCGAAGCAGTTCGAACGGCTGGTGATCAAGCGCGGCGGTTCTGGCCAGTCGAACGGGCTGGTGCTCCTGGGCGACGTCGGCCGCGCCGAGCTCGGCGCCGAGGACTATTCGGTGAACCTGCGCTTCGACGGCCGCGACGCCGTCGGCATCGGGATCTTTCAACTGTCCGACGCCAATACGCTGGAGCTGGAGGCGCAGGTGCGCGCGCAGCTGAAGAAGCTGTCGGCCGCGTTCCCGCCGTCGATGAAGTACAAGATCGCGTTCAATCCCACCGACGCCGTCCGCGCCTCGATCGGCGAGGTCATGAAGACACTGCTCGAGGCGATCGGCCTCGTCATCCTGGTGATCTTTCTTTTTCTCCAGGATTGGCGGGTCACGGTCATCCCGGCGGTCACCATCCCGGTCTCGCTGCTGGGGACGTTCGCGTTCATCAAGGCGTTCGGTTTCTCGATCAACACGCTGACGCTGTTCGGGATTGTCCTGGCCACCGGGCTGGTGGTCGACGATGCCATCGTCGTCGTCGAGAACATCGAGCGCAACCTGGTCGAACGGCGCGTCGACGCGCTCACCGCGGCCGAGAGCGCCATGGGCGAGGTCGCGGGCGCCGTCGTCGCCACCTCGCTGGTGCTGATCGCGGTCTTCGTTCCGGTGGCGTTCATCTCCGGGACGACCGGGCGTCTGTACCGTCAGTTCTCGCTGACGATCGCGTTCTCGGTCGCGATCTCGGCCTTCAACGCGCTGACGCTGTCGCCGGCGTTGGCGGCGTTGCTGATGCGCGTCCGCCGCGAAGGCGAGTCGCGGTTCTTTCTCTTCCGCTGGTTCAACCGCGGCATCGCGGGGATGCGCACCCACTATAGACGCGCGGTGTGCTGGCTGCTCGGGCATCTCGTCTTGACGGGTTGCGCCTTCCTGGCCGGTCTCGTGTTGACCTTCCTGGTGTTTCGCACCGTTCCGGGCGGCTTCGTCCCCGACGAGGACCAGAACTACTTCATCGTTCAGCTGCTGGGCCCGCAGGGGGCGTCGATCGACTATATGACCGGGATCGGCAAGCAGATCGAGACCAAGCTGCGCGCGCGCCCCGAAGTGCAGGACACGTTTTCGGTCATTGGCTACAATTTCTCGGGCAACGGCGCCAACCGGGCGGTGATCTTCGTGACGTTGACGCCCATCACCGGGCGCGAGGGGGACGAGCATTCCGCGACGGCGCTGGTTGCCGATATGCGGGGCCGCCTCGCGAGCATCCCGGGCGCGCTTGCGATTCCTTTTCTGCCGCCGCCGATCCAGGGGCAGGGCTCGACGGGCGGGTTCACGTTCGAGCTCATCGATCAGGCGGGCAGCGCGGAGTTCGCGGCGCTGGCGCGCGCGGCCGCGCAGCTGCAAGGCGAAGCCATGCGCGGCGGCCACATTCGCGGGCTGTTCTCGACCTTCAGCGTCGACGATCCGCAGTTCTCGCTGACGATCGATCGCGAAAAGGCGAAGAGCTCCGCGATCTCCATCAGCCAGATCAACGACGCGCTCGGCGTCTATCTCGGATCGCAGTACGTGAACGACTTCGATTTCAACAATCGCTCGTATCGGGTCTACGTTCAGGCCGCGGCGCCGTTTCGCGGGCAGCCGCGCGACATCGGCCAGTTTTACGTCCGTTCTCAGCAAGCCCTCGCCAGCTCGACCGGCGCGATCGCGATCCCGGTCGCCTCGGTGGCGGCGGGCGGCCTCGCCGCGCTCGACAACTTCGTGACGGTCACGCCGACCACCGCGCCGCCCGTCATCAGCCACTACAACCTCCAGCGTTCGGTGGAGCTGCTCGGCGCCGGCGCGCCCGGCGTCTCCAGCGGCGACGCGATTCGCGCGATGGAGACCGCGGCGGCCACCGCGCTGCCGCCCGGCATGGGTTACGAGTGGTCGGGGCTGTCCTGGGAAGAGGTGCGCGCTGGCAGCCAGACGCTGATCATCTTCATCCTCGGGCTCACGTTCGTGTTTCTGGTGCTTTCGGCGCAATACGAGAGCTTCTCGCTGCCCTTCATCATCATTCTCGCGGTGCCGCTGGCATTGTTGGGCGCGCTTGCGGCCCAGCGGTTGCGCGGGCTGAGCAACGACGTCTTTTGCCAGATCGGGTTGCTCATGCTGATCGGCCTCGCCAGCAAGAACGCGATCCTGATCGTCGAGTTCGCCGAGCAGTTGCGCGCGCGCGGGTCCAGCCCCGTCCAGGCCATCACCGAGGCCGCGCAGCTGCGCCTGCGCCCGATCCTGATGACGTCGTTCGCGTTCTTGCTCGGTATCTTGCCGCTGGTCTTCGCCAGCGGCGCCGGGGCCAACGGACGGCATTCGATGGGCACCGCTCTGTTCGGGGGGCTGCTGCTGTCGACGGTGCTGAACCTGTTCTTCACGCCGGGGCTGTATCTCATCATGCAGCGCGTTCGCGAACGCGTGCGCCGGCGGCCCGCACCCGCCGCCCAAACCACCGAAGGCACCGCCCGTGCGTGAGGCGCGCGCTCTCCGGGTCGGTGCTGTCGCGGCGGCCGTGGCGGCGGCGACGCTGGTCGCCGGCGCCACGCGCGCGCAATCGGATGCTTTGGCCGCGAACCCCACCGGCGTCGAGGTCGAGCGGGTCACGCTGGCCGAGGCGCTCGCGCGCGCGCGGGCGCGCAACCCCGACGCATTGGTGGCCGCCGCCGAGGTGCGGCGCGCGGCGGCGCTGGTTGCCGAAGTGCGCGCCGCCGCGATGCCCACCCTCGCGCCCAACCTGACGTACACGCGGATCGACGGCGCCCGGAACTTCATGGGCCTGAACATACAGAGCGCGAATCAGACCTTCGCGGCCGGCGGCCTATCGGTGCCACTGATCGCTCCGGAGCGCTGGGCGGACTGGGCGCACTCCATCGACAACCGCAAGGTCGCGACGCTGAGCCGCGACGAGGTCGACCGCCGGGTCGCGATCGCCGTCGCGCACGCTTATTTGACCGTGATCGTCCAGCGCCGGGTGATCGACGTCGACGTCAATGCACGGGACACCGCGCGCGCGCACGCCGCCTACGCCGACCAGCAATACGCCGGTGGCGCCGTGAGTCGGCTCGACGCCGCGCGCGCCGGCCAGCAGTGGCACACCGCCGAGGCCCAGGTGAGCGATGCGCTGGTGGGCCTCATGACCGCTCAGGAGGCGCTCGGCGTGCTCGTCGCCGGCGATCGCCCGATCGACGCCGAGGAGACGCCGACCTTTCCGTTCCCGAGGGCGGGCGAGCACCCCGAGCAGCTCCGCGCGGACATCCTCGTGCAAGTGATGCGCCGCGAAGCCGCTCGCCACCAGGTCCGTGACAGCTGGGCCGACTACATGCCCTATTTGATCGGCACGTTCGATCCGCAATTCAACGATCCGGCGACGATCTTTCAACCCCGCTTTGCCTGGCAGGCGCAGTTGCGCCTGGTCTTGCCGCTGTTCGAGGGCGGCCTTCGCTATGGGCAGTTGCACGAGCGGCGCGCGCTCCTCGACGAGGCGGCAACGGACTTCGATGCGTTGATCCGCCAGACCCGCGCCGATCTGCGCCGTGGCGTCGTGGCTGCCTGGCGCGCGCGCGATCGCGTGCGCGAGAGCGAGCTGGCCGCGAAGCTCGCCCGCGAGGCGCTGCAGATCGCGAACCTGCGCTATCACGAGGGAGCGACCACCAACATCGACGTCGTCGACGCCGAACGCCAGTCGCGCGACACCGATCTCGCCGCCGCCGCCGCCGAGGACAACGAGCGCCAGGTGCGCCTGGATCTGCTCGCCGCCGCCGGCCAGTTCCCCTGAGCGGCGCGCGCCGCGATGCCCCGGGTCGGTGTAGGCTCCCGATCGGAGATGGCCGCGGCCGCGTTATGGTTGCTCGTGAGCTTGACCGCCGGTGCTCCCGACGACGCTGGCGGCCCGGCGAGCTACGCCATGACTTACGAAGCCGCCCTCGGGTGTCCCGGCGAAACCGACCTGCGCGCTGATCTCGACGCGCACATCCACGATCGCGCGCGGGCGCGCGGGGCGCGCGTCGAGATCATTCTCCAGCGCCGGGGCCGCGACACGACGGGCGAGATGACCCTCGACGACCGCTCGGGAAATCGCCACCGCCGGTCGCTGCGCGGGCGCGACTGCGGCGATGTGGCGCACGCCCTCGCCTTCCTGGCCGGGCTGGCCATCGACCTTGCCGCGCCCGACGACGCCGTGCCGCCCCCGTCCACCCTGCCGGTCGCGCCGCCCGCCGCTCCGGTCACGGCCACCGCGCCGGCGCCGTCACCACCGCTGTCAGCCGTGCGTCGATTCGCAGCCGCGATGCGCGTGGCGGCAGAGCTGCGCGGCGGTCTCGCCGATACACCTCGCCCCGTCGGGCTGATCGGGCTCGTGGTCGAGGACCGGTCGCGGCGGTTCGCGCCGGCCGCTGGCATCGCCATCCTGGGTGGCGGGGGCGCCTTGACGGGCACCCGCGGGAGCGCGGAGCTGTTGTTGCTCGGCGGGCGGCTGTCGCTCTGCCCGCTGCGCATTTCCCGGGCCGATGTCGAGCTGCGCCCGTGCGCCGCGAGCGAGGTGGGCTGGGTGTGGGCGCGCGCGACCTCCCTCGTCAACGCGCCGTCGGCGCGGCAGACCTGGGCCTCGGTCGAGGCGACCGTGAGCCTGCGCTGGCCCGCGAGCGGCCGGATCTTTGGCGAGATCGAGGGGGGCGCGATCTTTCCCCTGGTCCGGGCCTCCTATACATTCGCCTTCGAGCCGGATCAGCCCTTGTATGTCGTGCCCGCGGTCACTCCGCGGGCCGCCGCCGCGGTCGGGTACCGGTTCTGACGGCCGGTGCCATCGAGCAAAAAATGAGTGATCGTTCGGGAGAGCGCCGGCCAATACCCCTGTTTGAAGGAGCCACGACCATTCGCTCGCCCGCCGCAACGCTACCTGTGCCGCCAGGCCCCGCGCCGCCGCCGACCGCGGCGCGCGACGTCCGGTTGCGCGCGATGGTCGGCGCGCACTTCGATCCGGTCTGGCGCGCGCTCAAGCGACTCGGCGTTCCCGAAGCGGGCGTCGACGACGCGGCCCAGCAGGTGTTCCTGGTGGCTTCTCGCCGCCTGGACGAGATCCGCGCCGACGGAGAGCGGGCCTACTTGATGGGCGTCGCGCTGCGAGTCGCCTCCGATGCCCGGCGGGCCCTGCGCCGGCTCCGGGAGGTGCCCATGAACGACGAGGGCGAGCTGCCGGCGCCCGGCGCACCCGACGCGGAGGAGCGGCTCGACGAGCAACGTGCGCGGCGCGTGCTCAGCACCTTCCTCGCGGGGATGCCCGACGAGATGCGCGAGGCCTTCGTGCTCTTCGAGCTCGAGGAGATGAGCGCGCCCGATGTCGCGGCAGCGCTGGGAGTTCCGGTCGGGACCGTCGCCTCGCGCGTGCGGCGGGCCCGCGAATACATCCGTCAACGCATGGCGCGCCGAGGAGGTTTGCCATGAGCGAGCTTCGTCGATGGTCCGCGGAGGACGCGACTCCCGAGGAGCGCCAGTTGCTGGAGGCGTCGCGCGCCGAGCGCCCGGATCCGGCGGCGCGCGCCCGGACGTTGCTGGCGCTCGGCATCGGGGCGCCTCCGGGTGGCGGCCCGTCATCCGGGCCCGGGGGGCCTGGCGCGGCCGGCGTAGGCGGTGCGACCGGCGTCGCGACGAAAGGCACGTTGATCCAGCTGCTCGTGCTCGGCTCCAGTGCGCTCGCGCTGGGCGCGGCGATCGTCTTCGGGGTCTCGACGGCGCGCGGCCGCGCGGTGCGGCCGATGGTTCAACCCAGCGCCAAGATCTCGGCGCGCGCGTCGCCCGGCCCCGCGCCGGCGGTGCCGCCGGTGGCCGCGGGCGAGACGGAGCCAGCCGCGGCGCCAAACCAAGCGCCGGCGCTCGAGCCGGCGCCGAGCGTGAGGCCCAGGCCGGCTCGGCGCGTGCAACGGACCGTGCGCGCGGCACGCGAGGAGAGGGCGGGCCCACCGGCGCTCGAGCCGTCGCTCGCCGAGGAAGTCGCGGCGCTCGACCGCGCGCGCGCGGACCTGGCGGCGGGCGAGACGGCGGCGGCCCTGCGGGCTCTCGATGCGTACCGCGCCCGCTTCGTCCAGGGAAAGCTCGCGGACGAGGAGATCGTGTTGCGCGTGCAGGCGTTGCTCGCCCGCGGTGACCGCGCCGGCGCGGCCTCGGTCGAGCGCGCATTCTCGACGGAGCACCCCGACAGCCCGTACGTCGCGCGTCTGCGCGCGCTGGTCCAGCAGAAAAAATGATCGGCGCGCGCGCTGCCGGCCAATGAGAAGGGCAGGAGGCAAGAGATGAAGATGATTCGGACCCGAGCGTGCGGAGCGATCCTGGGCATCTGGTGGCTGGCCGGCTGCGGCTCCAACGCCGATCTCGGCGGATTCTCGTCGACCATCGACGGCAAGACCGAGATCGACAAGCTCACGACGGCGCAACAACAAACGCTGTGCGATGAAGTCACGTCGTTCTCGAAGACCTCGGGGCTCGAGCAAGACATGACCGAGTTGCTTTGCCGCTACGGCGGGATCCTGGCCGCTGCTCTCACCGCGCCCGACGGCGCCACCGACGCTCAGGTGCGCGCCGCGTGTCAGACCGGCTACGACATGTGCATCTCGACGCAGTCGTCGGGCACGTGCAATGTGGCAGGGGCCGCGACCTGCACCGCGACGGTCGCCGAGCTTTCGGCGTGCTTGAACGACGGCTTTGAATCGTACCAGGCGGCGCTGAAAGCGACCCCACCCTGCTCGGCGATCACCGCGGCGGCGATTCAGTCGAGTCAGTCGAGCAGCTCCCCCGCTCCGCCGCAGCCGCCCTCGTGCGTGACCTACCAGCAGAAGTGCTCGAGCCAAACAATGATGTGACCGGCCTTCCAGGCTCGGAAAGTCCCAGGCGTCGACGCTACCGCGAGGCGTCCGGTGCGACGAGGGGCTGGCTTTTCGGCCGCCGAGGAGGCAATGTTGCTGGGTAGTCAACCTCGGTCAGGTGTTTGAGGATGTACCGAGAATTTAGCAAGAGCCTAGTTTTCACGTCGATTGGTATGTGCGCTCTGCTGGGGGCTTGCGTCAAAGGGCAGTCCCATGCGAGCGGCAGCGGCGGGAACGGCGGCGGCACCATCAGCGGTAGCAGCGGCGGCGGTGGCGGCACCACCGTCGCGGGCGCCGGGGGCAGCATCGTCTCGATCACGATGCCGCCCGCCGCCGGGTTGCCGGCGATCGAGGACACGACGCTGTGCCACGCAGGCCAGGTCTCGGTCGGCGCGACGCCGATCCGGCGCTTGTCGCGCATCGAGTACAACAACATGGTGCGCGACCTCGGTCTCGACCCGACCGGTTCGCAGCCCGCGAACCAGTTCGTGTCCGAGCAGAAGATCCCGGGGAATTTCAACACCAACACCTACGCGGCCATCTCGGGCACGCTCATGAACCGTCAGTACCTGGATGCGGCGGAGGCGCTGGCAACGAACGCCGTGACGTCCGCGAACATCGGCAAGCTGGTTTCGTGCGCCGCGCAGGCCAACGCCGCCTGCGCGCAGCAGTTCATCGCCGACTTCGCGAACCGGGCCTTCCGCGGCCAGCTCGACAGCACCGAGTCGGCGGCGCTGCTGCAGCTCTTCAACGACGTGAACGCCCAGTTCGGGGATTTCACGACCGGCATCCAGGCGGTGATCACGGGGGTGCTGACCTCGCCTCGCTTCCTCTTCGTTCTGGAGTTCGGCCAGCCCGGCTTCTCCGGGGCCGCCGTCCCGCTCAGCCAGATGGAGATCGCCACCCGGCTGTCGCTGTTCCTCTGGCGATCGCTGCCCGACCAGATGCTCGTCGGCGCCGCGAACGCCGGCCAGCTGGGGACGGCGGACCAGGTCGCGGCGCAGGCGACGCGCATGCTCGCCGACGCCAAGGCGCAGGACGCGCTGCGCGACTTCGCGAACCAGTGGCTCGACATCGAGAACATGGACGCCGTGACCAAAGACACGCAGTTCAAGAACTGGACGCCGGTCCTCGCCCAGGAGCTGCACAACGAAACGCTGACCACCTTCACGTCGTCGGTGGCGGTGGACAACACCGACTACGGGACCCTCCTCACGTCGACGTCGTCGTACGTGAACTCGGATCTGGCCGCGTTCTACAACACCGGCGTCCCCGGCACGGGAAACTCGACTTCGTTCACGAAGATGCCCGTGGGCACGTCGTCGGCGCCGCGCATGGGCCTGCTCACGCACGCCAGCGTGCTGGCGATGCACGGGCATACGTCGCTGCCGTCGCCGACGCTGCGCGGGCGCATGGTGCGGCAGCAGATTCTGTGTGACCAGATCGCCCCTCCGCCCTCTCAGGTCGGCGGCACGGTGATCCCGCCGCCGCCAACTTCGCTGCCGGCCGGACAGACGACGCGCCAGCAGTACATGCAGCACTTCGGCGTCAACCAGCTGTGCAGCGGCTGCCACCAGTACATGGATTACGTGGGGTTTGGTTTCGACAACTACGACGCCACCGGCGCGTACATCACCGCGGAGGGCGGGACGCCGGTCGACTCGAGCGGGATGTTCGTGGCCATGAACCCGAGCGGGCTCACCGGGTCGTATACCAGCGGAACCGACATGATCACGAAGATCGCGGCCAGCAACCAGGCGCGCGAGTGCTTCGCGCTGCAGGAGCTGCGCTACGCCATCCAGCGCGTGGAGCTGGCAGGCGACGGATGCTCGGCGGAGCAGGTCTATCAAGCCTTCCAGACCGGCGGGTTCAATGTTCAGAAGCTGCTGCTGGCGATCGTCCGCACTGACTCGTTCCGGAACCGTTCGCCGGTGAACGCGGGGGCCGCATGTCAATGAACCGCAAAGTGAACCTCGAGCGTCGGCGTTTCCTCAAGGCCGCGGGGGCGACCGCGCTCACGTATCCGTTCCTGCGCGGGCTGCCCAGCTACGCGGCGGCCGCTGGCGGCGCGCCGACTTACATGGTGCTGCTGTTCACGCCGTGCGGTTGCGTGCGCCCGTTCTGGGGCGCGACCGACGCCAGCAAGCAGGATGTGCTTTTCCCGGCTGCCGGCAGCGCGCCGACGATCACCACCAACTTCGTGTTTCGCGACACGCTGGCGCCGCTCGCGCCCGTGCAAAACAGCGTCATCGTCCTCGACGGGCTCAACAACAAGGCAGCGCAGGGCTCGCACGAGGCGGGCATGGCGTCGTTGTGGACCGGCATCACCTCGACGGGGTCCGCGTCCACCGGTCCCAGCGTCGACCAGGTGATTGCGTCCAAGCTCAACGCCGGGACGCCGTTCCCGTCGATCGAGCTCATGGCCCGCAGCTCCGCCGACTTCACCGACCGCGAGGTGAAGACCCGGATGATCTACAACACCGCCGGCGCGTTCATGGATCCCCACGACGATCCCGCCGAAGCGCGTATGACGTTTTTCCCGCCCGCGGCGACGTCGGGCATGAGCGGCCCCGACAAGAAGACCTTCATCCGCCAGAAGCTCTTTCCGGTGCTCAACAGCGAGCTCACGGCGATGCAGCCGCGGCTGTGTACGACGGACCGCCAGCAGCTGCAGGCGTTGCAGCAAGGGTGGAACGATCTCGACCAGCAGATCACCGCCGCGGCCGCCAAGGCGGCGACGTGCATGCCCCCGGGGGCGGTGCCCGCGGGCTATCAGTCACCGTCAGCGGATTTTCCGACCACCGTGCAACTGCAGATGGACCTGCTCGCGCTCGCGCTGGCCTGCGACCTCACGCGCGTGGCGAGCCTGCAACTGTCGACGGCCACCAGCCAGGTGACGCACAGCTGGCTCACCGGCCAGACCGACACGCACCACAACTACTCGCACATGGGGCCGGCGTCGCTCTACCAGATCGCGCCCTGCACCATGTACAACAACATGGGCCTGTGCGCGACGACGCCCAACGTTTACAGCGCGACCGTCCAGACCCAGTACCAGAACATCACCCAGCAGAAGGCCATCGACAACTGGTACGCGCAGCAGGTGGCCTATCTGGCCAAGAAGCTGGCGATGTTCTCCGGCGCGGGTGGCGGCACGTTGCTCGACCAAAGCGTCATCTGCTGGGGCAACGAGCTCGACATGGGCGCGGCCCACAACCACGACGATACGCCGTTCGTGCTGATCGGCGGCGCCAACGGCCAGCTCAAGACCGGCCAGATGGTGACGTTCCCGCTCGACCTGGCCGACGGCGACCCCAACGTGCGCGCCTCCAAGGATCGGTCGCACAACGACCTGCTGCTCACGCTGGCCAAGGTGATGGGCCAGAGCCCCACGTGCGTCGGCGACGCGCAGTATTGCACCGGGCCGATCAACGAGATCCTGACGTAGCGAGACGACGCAGGTCAGCTACCGAAGCGTAGCGACAGCTGGCCCACGCTCGGTCTCCGCCGCGCGGGTGCGTCGTCAGCGACGGTGCGGCCGCCGAGCGCGGTCTTCGCGGCCTTCTCGGCGGCGACCCAGCGCTCGAGATCGGCGGGCTGCACCGTCGGCGCGGCGGCTTCGTCGTCGATGCGGCGCGCCTGGTGGTCGAGGCGCGCGATCGCTGCGAGCCGCTCGCCTTCACCGAGCTTGGCGGCCGCCACCGCGCGCTTCAGCACGGCGATGGTCTCGTCGTAGACCCGCAGCGGCACCGGGAACGGATGGCCGTCCTTTCCGCCGTGGGCCAGCGAGAAGCGCGCCGGGTCGGCGAATCGGCTGGGCGCGCCGTGGATGACCTCCGCGACCAGCGCCAGCGCAAACAGCGTGCGCGCACCGACACCCGGCGTGAGCAGCAAGTCGGCGAAGTCCTCGGGCCCTCGATCGGCGACCGCTGCCAGCGTGCGCCCGAGCCGCGCGAGATCGATGTCCTCCGCGCGCACGTCGTGGTGCGCGGGCATTCTCAGCCGCGCGAGCGGGCCGACGATCGCGTCGGGCGCGTGTCCCGCAAGCTGCACCACCTGACCGCGCGCCTCCGCCGATCGCCGATCGACCAGGTTCAGGATCTCGCCTCCCGGCCGTCCCTCGATGGCGGCGTGCGGTTCCTCGACGAACGCGGCGCTCGCACCGGCGGCTCGATCCGCCGCGCTCACGCGATCCCAGATCCAGTGGTACCGGCGCGCCTGGCGCCGCTCGCCGTTCATGCCCTGCTGGACGACCACCCACGCGCCGTCGTCGGCGACGATGAAGCCGTGCAGGTACAGCTCGAAGCCGTCCTGCACGGCGGCGCTGTCGACCTTGGCGACGAGGCGGCTCGCTCGTACCAGCGCGGGCGCGTCCAGCCCCAGCCGCTCGCCGAGCGCGGTCAGCTCGTCGGGCGTCCGGCGTGAGTGGCGCCCGCGGCCGCCGCAGACATGAAGCCCGAGCTCGTGCTCGACGGGCGCCAGGCCCCGTTTGAGCGCGCCGATGACGCTGGTGGTGATCCCCGACGAGTGCCAGTCCATCCCCATGACCGCGCCGAAGCACTGGAACCAGAACGGGCTCGAGAGCCGGCGCAGGACCTCGGTGCGGCCGTATTCGTGAGACATCGCCTCCACGATCACGCGGCCGAGGCGCGCCATGCGCGCCGACAGCCAGGCGGGCACGCGCCCGCCGTGAAGCGGAAGGAGGGCGGTGCCGGTCGGCGCGGCGCGCATGGGGTGAGCTTGGCACGCGCCCCCGAGGCCGTCACGAGCTGGGTCGCGCGCCAGCTTGACGCCGACCCCGGCGGCGGCGAATCTGTCGCGCATGGAGCTGCAAGACTTGAACGGCGACGAGCGCATCGCGCTGGTCGGCCTGGTGCGCGAGGTGGTGCTGGCCGACAACCAGATCAGCGAAGACGAGATCGACGAGGTCGCGGAGATCGTCGATGCATTCGGCGAGGACGGCTACCAGGCGGCGGTCGATTCGTTCGACGGGCGGTTCAAAGACGAGGAGAGCTTCCGGCGCTTTCTCGCCACGATCACCCGGCAGGAGGCACGCGAGCTGATCTACGGCACCGTGTTGCAAGGCGCGGCCGCCGACGCGATCGAGGGCGGCGAGTCCGAGCTGCTGTCCTGGCTCGCGGACGTCTGGAAGATCGAGGTGCAGGTCGAGGACCCGCCCGAAGGCGAGGAGAGCGCGGAGGAGTGATCAGCGCGGCGCGCGCCATTTGCGCAGGCGCTCGCCGGCGAGCTCGATCGTCTCTGCGCGCTTGGCGAAACAGAACCGCGCCAGCATCGGCGCGCGCGCAGCCTGTAAATAAAACGGCGAGATCGGGATCGCCGCGACACCGACCTCGGCGCACAGGAAGCGGCAGAACTCGAGGTCGCTCGCGAACCCGAGCCGGCTCACGTCCGACAGCAAGAAGTACGCGCCCTCGATCGGCAGCGGCGGCAGCCCGATCGAATCCAGGATAGCCGTCAGCTGCGCGCGCCGCGCGGCGTACGCGGCGCGAAGCTGGTCGTAGTAGTTGTCCGCGTCGCTGCGCGTGAAGGGCGCGGTCAGCGCATCGGCCAGCGCCTCCTGAAACGGCGCCGAGTTCGTGAACGTCACGAACTGGTGGGTCGCTCGGACCGCGCTGGTCAGCGGCGGCGGCGCGATCGCCCAGCCGACCTTCCACCCGGTCACGCTGAACGTCTTGCCCATGCTGTCGATGGTGATCGTTCGCTCGCGCATGCCCGGCAGCGTCGCGATCGGTAGGTGGCGCGCGCCGTCGTAGGTCAGCTCCGAATAGACCTCGTCGCTGATCACGACCACGTCGTGCGCGATGCACAGGCGCGCCAGCTCCTCGAGCTCGCCGGCCGAGAAGATCTTGCCGGTCGGGTTGTGGGGCGTATTGATGATCACCGCGCGCGTGCGCGGCCCGAACGCCGCCGCCAGCTCCGCGGAATCCCACCGCCACTCCGGCGCGCGCAAGGCCACCGGCCGCGCCACGCCCCCCGCCATCTGGATGTCGGGGACGTAGGCGTCGTAGGTCGGTTCGAAGACGACCACCTCGTCGCCGGGATCGACGATGCCGAGCATGGTGTCGAGGAGCAGCTCGGTGGCGCCGCACGCGACCGTGACCTCGCTCGCGGGATCGATCGCCTGTCCGTAGCGCCGTTGCCACCCGGCGGCCAGCGCCGCGCGCAGCCGCGGCACGCCCGCGCTCGGCGCGTACTGGTTGCGGTCCTCGTCGATGTGGCGCGCGGCCGCCTCCTTGATGAACGCCGGCGCCGGGAAGTCGGGAAACCCTTGCCCCAGGTTCGCGGCACCGTGCTTCACCGCCAGCGCGGTGATCTCGGTGAAGATCGACGTTCCGAACCCCCCGAGCCGGGCCGCCGCCGCGCGCGCCACCACGCTATTCCAATCCGACGGTGAGCCCGAGGACCAGCGATGCGCCGACCAGCGCGCCGACCGCGGTCACGAGCGGCCAGTGCTCGCGCGCCCAGGCGCCCGGATTGTCGCGCAGGGTGGGGTGCGCCGGGGACGGCACCGCCGTCGTCGTCGCCGTCGTCGTCG